>NZ_CP094997.1:6849511-7171767 GCF_022869785.1 Dyadobacter chenwenxiniae
TAACAGACTTTTACCCTAAATAAAAACCACTTCTTCCAGCAGATCCGAGCCCATTTCTCTGTTGATCAGCTCAATAATCTTAGCCTTCGCGCGAAATAGCTCATTGCGTAACGGGGCGGATTCTATTTGGAGAAAAAGGGTCCTGTCTTTAATGTAAACGGTTTTTGTCCGCGTTGCGATTGCTGAACCCATGATTTTGTCCCAATGCGCGACTACATAAGATTGATCAAACCGGTTCCGTAAACGATACTTTTCCAGCATTTGATCAATGGCATCTTTCAACGGCGTGACGCCAGGCCGCCGGGAGGCTTTTTCTTTGTCGAACCGATAATGTTGCGCCATAATTGTACAAAGTGAATCCTGCAAATGTAGGAAGTTCTCAGAGCCCGGCGGTTGTTTCAGAGCTTACTTTTTTCAATAATTCCTGATAAACCACATCCATGATCGCCGTGCGGATGTTCAGCTGCGAGATCTTATTATTCTCCCTCGTCGGGTAAACGCGGTTGGACAAAAATACATAATTCAGCTTCCACGCGGGATCTGCCCAGGTCATGATCCCCGTATAACCTGTATGCCCAAAGCTCGAAGGGCTGGCATATTTCGGCGCGTTTCCTGAATATTTAAATGTGGGTTTGTCAAATCCGATCCCACGACGACTTCCCATCTCCGGATATTGATAACGCGTGAACTCGATCAGCGCATCTTTACTTAATAATTGCTGACCGCCATAATATCCCTGCTGCAAATACATTTGCCAAACTTTCATCACATCATTGGCGTCCCCAAACAAGCCCGCATGCCCGCTCAGTCCGCCGAGCATTGCAGCCGCTTCGTCATGAACCTGGCCGTGCAGTTGCGTCATCCTGAAAAACGTATCGCGCTCGGTAGGAACAATGTCTTCCGGCTTGTAAAAACGTTTGGGGTTGAATGTTAATGTGTTTGCGCCTAATTTGTGGTAATAATGGTTTTTCAGATAATCCTCAAAGTTCTCGCCCGACAATGTTTTCACGATTTGTGGATAAAGAATAAATGAAAGGTCGCTGTACACATAACCATCTTTTTCATTCAAAGGAGAGTCGCGGATGGCTTCGAAAATCTTCTTATCATAATTTTTAAAAATGAACAGGCTGTCGCCGACCACCGAAGTCGGATATCTCTTCGACTGTTTGGTGCTGAAAGTCTTCTTTTTCCAACTGCCGTCCGCATTCTGCGCTTCTTTCCAAAGAACGATAAACGCTTTTAACCGCGCACTATGCGTCAAAACGCGTCGCCATGGCAGATCTGCTTTATTTGAATTCTTGAAATCAGGCAGATAATCCTTCATTGTCGCGTCCAGATCGAACTTTTTCTGATCCCAGAGGCTCATTAAGGCCAATGTAGAGGCTGTGATCTTGGTTACCGAGGCCAGGTCGTAAAGGTCTGTTAGTTTGACATTAGCATTTCCTTCGTATGTGTGTTTTCCATAGGCTTTTCTGAAAAACACTTTACCGTCCTTCGCCAGCTGCACCACGCATCCGGGCGTTGCTTTTTGCGTGAGGGCAACATTTGCAATGGAGTCAATTTTGTAAGTAATCACCTCGGAATCAAGGCCAAGTTCCTCTGGGATGGTGTATTTTAGTCGTCCTATGGCCGGTGTTTCCATGCCTGCATTGTATGGGAATCGGGCATTCACCGTAACCGGCAGTTTTCCCTGTGCAGGAATGGCTCCAAAAATCAGCTGCGCCGAAAGGTCTTGCGTATAAGGCGTTAACTGATAAGCCATCAACAATGCACGTGCATTTTCCGGCTTTTGAATTTTATTCAAAGCATAAGGATTGCCGAAAATAGAAACAACTGCCTTGTTGGAAGCTATCAGCTCCTGCAAAACGGCGCTCATTTGCTCCGTTAACCCATAATTGGTTCGCGGTGAAATGCTGCCCAAGTGCACGCCTACCAGCAACAAATTGAATGCTTTTAACTTTTCGCGCAGCTCGGTAACCTGCGTTTCGGTGGCTTTGGCAGGAATGTAGAAATGCTCTACGGTTGTGTACAGGCCTAATGTTTTCTGGAAAGTCGTAATGGTGTCTGCACCCAGGGATATCGAGGCTATTTTCAAAGTGTCCAGGTCTCGCAATGGCAATAAGTCGTTATCATTTTTCAGGACTGTCAACGCTTTTTCGGTCAAAAGACGGTTCGTCAGTTCTGCGGCTTTTGGGTTCAGGTCTTTGTATAAATTGTTGAGATCAACCGGTTTGTAGTGATTCAAGCCTGCCCATGCTTTGGCTTGCAGCACTTTTTTACAACGTGCATCAATCTCTGCCTGCGTTATTTTTCCTTCTGCAATGCTCTTTTTGATTTCAGCAATCGACTTTGAAACGTCCTCCGTAAATTCCAGCAGGTCCATTCCAGCTTCGAGGCCCATGGCATCGGCTTTGCCGTTCGGGAAATACTTGGTAACGCCTTTCATATTCATCGCATCGGA
This sequence comes from Dyadobacter chenwenxiniae, assembly GCF_022869785.1. Taxonomy (NCBI): domain Bacteria; kingdom Pseudomonadati; phylum Bacteroidota; class Cytophagia; order Cytophagales; family Spirosomataceae; genus Dyadobacter; species Dyadobacter chenwenxiniae. Next base: position 6,851,973 of record NZ_CP094997.1, read on the forward strand.
ATAAATCAGCCCGTCAAATCCAAGTTGTTTTCTTAAAAGATCCGATACAATGGGTTTGGAAAGCGTTGAGGGCAAATTCGGTGTTTTGTCCAAAGCGGGAATGCTCAAATGTGCAATCATCATCCCGCTTATCCCATTGGCAATCAATGCTTTGAAAGGATATAGTTCCAAAGAATCCAGCCTGTCTGTATTGTGTGAAATTAAGGGAAGATCGTAGTGCGAATCCACTCCCGTATCGCCATGGCCGGGAAAGTGTTTCGCGCTGGTTAGCAGGCCATTCTCCTGCATTCCTTTCATGTAAGCCACCGCTTTGTCTGCGACTTTATATTTATTTTCCCCAAAAGACCGGAAGCTGATAACCGGATTGTCCGGATTGTTGTTTACGTCTGCAACGGGGGCGAAATTAATGTGCATTCCTAACCTCCGGGCCTGTTTTGCGAGTTGCGCGCCCATTTCATAAATCAGATCATTACTGCCCTGAATGGCGCCCAATGTCATTTGATACGGATATCTTACCGTGCTGTCGATCCGCATGGCCAGCCCAAATTCAGCGTCCATCGCAATGAGCAGCGGCACTTTTGAAATGGATTGATAATAATTTGTCAGCTGCGCCTGAGGAACCGGCCCGCCCTGAAAGAACACGATCCCACCCACCTTATTTTCGCGAATCAACTTCTCCACTACGGCCGGATTGCTCGTTTTAGGATCAATAACCGCCCGTTTCACATCAGAAACAGCCGCCACCATAATCAACTGCGCAATGCGTTCATCCGGCGTAAGCGTAGCAAAAACCGAATCGACCCATTGCCGGGATTCGCTGGCCTGGCTCTGCTGCAGAAAAGCAGGTGAAGAAGCAATCTGGGCTTGGGAATCAACACTTGAAAGCCTTATTAAGAACAGAAAAAGCAGTAGAAAGGTGAATTTTTTCATGAATTAGGACATAATAGGAATCAGTTTCCAAAGTTTGGAAAACCAATTGACTAATCCAATGGAAACTATTGCCTGGCTGAATGTTTGCGTAATGCTTGTTAAAAAACCAGCCCCAACACCAGCCCGGCGATGATAATCACGTAAGAAGGCACTTTGGAAAATGTGAGAACGAGAATGGTGCAGATGACAGTAAACAGGGGTTGCCAGTTGTTCATCATGGGTTGGAACAGGGAGATCGCAGCGGCGATGGTGAGGCCGCAGCTGGCGGCGTGTATGCCTTCCAGGGAAGCGCGGATGCCCCTGTATCGTTTCAACTGGTCCCAGAACGGGTAGGCGAAAAAGATAAAGAATGTTCCTGGCAGGAAAATCCCTGCTGTTGCGACAAAGCCGCCAATGATTTGTCCTGTTATGCCTGCCGACTGCAGGGAAATGCTTCCTACAAATGTAGCAATGGAAAAAACAGGCCCTGGCACAACCTGCGTTAAGGCCATTCCAGCAAGAAATTCCTGGTCGGTGAGATAATGTTTAAATTCCACAAACTCATTATAAAGGATGGGAATGAGAACCTGGCCGCCACCGAAAACCAGACTGCCATTCCTGTAAAAATTCTCGAATAACCTCACAGGGAGTGAATTAGTGAGCTTACCGACGACCGCAGCCACGATCAAAACCGAAATCCAGAAGATAATCGGCCTCCACAAAATATGGATCGGGCTTTTCTCCATAACCTCATGTTTTTTGAAGTTCAGGGATGCCGCAATGCCCCCTGTGATAATGAGCACTGGCGTCATGTAGGGAGAGGGATACATGTAAGCGAGAATAGTGGAAATGATCAGAAAAGACCAACCCTGGGTGTTATGGATGACTTTTCGCGCAATAGATGAAGCTCCATACATTAAAAAAGCCACCGCCATGGGTCCCACAAACTTTGTGAATTGCAGCGAAATTGAATGTCGTTCCAGGTAATGAATGCCTATCGCCGCCATTGTCATCAGGATCATGGCAGGCAGCGACCACACGATAAGTGTCAGATAAGCAAGTGGTTGTCCCCCTATTTTCAGTCCGATGGCCGTAACCGTCTGCGTGGAACTCGGGCCCGGCAAAACGGAACATAATGCCTGTAATTCAAGCAATTCTTCTTCGGTAATGTATCTTCTTTGCCTGACCAATCTTTCAATCATCATCATCAAATGCACCTGCGGACCTCCAAAAGCGGTTAATGACAACAAGAGGATGTCCATCAGGTAAATGATGTAGCGAAAGCGGCGGATAGGAGGGTGGGCCAAGCGTTTGTGCAGGTTATTTTTTTAAACCCAGTTCTCTCAATCTTTCATCCAAAAATTCCCCGGCCGTCATATCGACATACAATTTCGGGTTCTCCTGCGACACGCAACTTTCCAGGCTTGCAAGATCCATATCTGCCCGCGGGTGCATGAAAAAAGGGATAGAGTAACGCGATGTGCCCATTTTCTCACGTGGCGGGTTCACAACCCGATGAATGGTCGACTTCAATTTGTGGTTGGTAAGCCTGTCCAGCATGTCACCCACATTCACGACGATTTGATCGGGAAGCGCGGTTATGGCAATCCATTCTCCGTCCCGGCGAAGCACTTCCAATCCTTCTGCACTGGCGCCCATGAGCAAGGTTATGAGGTTAATGTCGCCATGTGCGGCTGCACGAACAGCCCCTTCGGGTACAAGTTCCGGATTTGGAATTGGGAAATAATGTAATGCGCGCAGTAAACTGTCGCCATTTTTAACCTTATCCTCAAAGTAATCCTCCGGCAGATTCAGGTAGATCGCAATGGCGCGCAGGAGCATTTTCCCTGCATTTTCAAAAGTATGATAAACTTCTAATGTATATTTTTCAAACTCGGGGAGCTCTTCCGGGAAAATATTTGAAGGCATGCTTCCAATAGGATCAGGCTGTCCAATGTGGTAGAATTCCTTTAAATCGGCCACTTTGAAGCCTTTTGCCGTTTCTTTTCCTTTGCCAATATATCCTCTTTGCCCAAACAGTTCAGCAAACTCATACTTTTTCTTAACCTCGTCCGGCAGCGCAAAGAATTGCTTGACTTTTTCGTAAAGCTCGTTTCTTAGTGCGTCGCTGAGTCCGTGATTCTTTATTGCCACAAATCCAATGTTGGTAAAGGCGTCACCCAGCTCAGCTACAAACTGCATTTTCCTTTCAGTATTTCCTGAGGTAAAATCGGCCAAATCCAGCGATGGGACTTGATTTAATAATGCTGGTTCCATAAAATCCTTTTTTGGTGCAAAGTAAAAACTATCCGCAGACTTGCCAAGTGATCTTGCAGCACGAACTGGAAAACGTATACAGAAGGGAATGTTTTTTATATATACATTACATCCTTTTTTATAATCTTTGGACTTCTTCTTTTGATTTTCTGCCATGACAGACATTGATCCGGGAATTGACCTGTGGGAACGTTTTATTTCCGGGAGTTCTTCGGCATTCAGCGAGCTTTATGATGCTTACACGGACATTCTGTACAAGTTCGGGATGCGGTATTCTGCTGACAGTGATTTGGTTAAGGATTGTATCCATGATCTTTTCATTGACCTGCACAGCTATCGCGGAAGTCTGGCGAAGGAGGTTAATGTTAAATTTTATTTACTGAAATCGTTTCGAAGAAAGCTGCATGCTGCGCACCGTAAATCCTCTTTACTCAATTTCAAAAGCTGGCATGCTGACGAAACATTTGGCATTAATGCATTCGCTTTCAGTGTTGAACACGATATGATTATGGACGAGAAGCAAAGGGAGATGCTCGACCATCTGGCATTCGAAATCAATCAGTTGCCCGAGCGGCAGCGGGAGATCCTCTATTTGCGTTTCAATCAGGATCTTGATTATGAAGAAATTGCCTCCATCATGCAGATCTCCGTTCCTACCTGCCGGACCTTTATTTACCGGGCACTGAAACAGCTTCGCGGCAAGCTGGAATTCGGCGCCATTGCCCTGATTTTTTACTGGGTATAAAATATTTTCTTCTTTTTGTTAAAATAATCCTTTTTTGAAGTCTATATGCTGTCGAAAGTCTTCTCTTGTATGTCAAACAAGACCCTAAATGAAAAGAAGATCAGCAAAGCGCAAAGGTGTATCGCAATCCGAACCAGTCGCACTCACGGACGACGACAAGAAAATCCTGGCCAACACGAAGATCTTGATGCAGTCCTTGCAGGAGAAATCGTTGCCCGTTTCGGAAAAAGAAACGCTTCTGTTGCGCGTTGAGGAAACGATCCAGCAAAAGCATGAGCGATCTTTCAGCAGGGCTTGGCTCGCTATGGCGGCCTCCCTTGCATTGCTGCTTATCGCTGGCTCTGGTTATCTGTTCATGCGGAAAAATGCGGGCATGGCGATGGAGGAAGTGGCTTCTAAAATCAGCGCAGATAAGGAGGAAACCCGGTTAGAACTGGCCGACAAACGGGTTATCAAGCTGTCCAGGCAAAATTCAAACCTGATATATGAAAAAAACGGTTCCCGGATCCAGATCAATGCATCGTCCGTGGTGGAGCAACAGGTTGCCGGGGCCGAACAGGGATTCAACACCTTAACAGTCCCTTACGGCAAAAGGTCCACCATTACGCTTGTGGATGGGACAAAAATCTGGCTCAATTCGGGTTCCCGGCTGGTTTACCCGGCCCGGTTTGACGAGGACACCCGAGAAGTGTATCTGGAAGGGCAGGCTTACTTTTCCGTTTCCCACGCTGCGGAAAATCCTTTTTATGTACACACCAAAAACATGAAAGTGCAGGTCCTCGGAACCGAGTTTGACGTGAGCGCTTATGATGACGACCAGTTCACAGCGGCAGTGCTGGTGAAGGGGAGCATTGCGCTCACAGCCAATCAAAAATCATTGTTAGGGGCTAAAGAGAGGAAACTGACTCCCAGCAAAATGGCCGTTTACAATCCTGAAAAGGACAGTTTGAAAATTACAGATGTTGATATTGAATCCTATATCTCCTGGAAAGACGGTTTCCTGATCCTGAAAAATGCGCCGCTGGCCGACATTCTGAAAAAGCTTTCGCGTTACTACCGGGCAGAAATCCTGGTGGGAAGTGCTGATGCAAAGCACATTACATTTTCCGGAAGACTGGATTTGCAGGATGATCTCGCAATGGTTCTCGATGCGATTGCCGTATCCACATCACTCACTTATCAGCAAACGGAAAGGAGGTTTACATTCAGATAGCACATGATTAGAACAAAAAACGGGAGACGCGGCAACGTCTCCCGAAAGTCACACTTGCCGGCAAGCAAGTGATTTTTAAACCATTGTATCAACAAAAGTCAATTCAAATTTATGAAAAAATTTGACCATTCAGGGCATTGCCCCCCGGGTCTATTGTACCCAACCAAATTGCTTAACATTATGAAGCTGACGATTCTACTGCTATGGATCGGAATGATGGGCGTTCACGCAACGGGCTATTCACAGAAAAGCAGGATGGATGTGGCGATCCGGAACGGCAATCTGAGCGCGTTGTTCAAGCTGATTCAGGATAAAACCGATTACCGGATTTTTTACAAAGACGGCCTTTTCCCGGAAACAGGAGCGGGTAATCTCAATCTAAACCTAAAAAACGAAACTGTTCCCGCTATTCTGACACGAGCGTTGAAAGGCTCCGACCTGACGTTTAAGATCATCGGAAAACAAATCGCTGTTTTCAAAAAAGACGAGGAGTCAAGATCCAATGCGCTGAAATCACTTCCTGCGCCCGTTGCTCCGGTTGAAAATGTGATCCGGGAAATTACGGGGACGATACAGGATATGAAAGGCGGACCGTTGCCGGGTGCTACGGTTATCGTGAAAGGAACAGACAAGGGCACTTCCACAGACGCCACCGGTAAATTCAGCATTGAAGCCGAACAGGGCGACGTGCTCGTGATTTCTTTCATCGGCTACCTGGGTAAAGAGTTCGTTGTGGGCGCCCAAACTGCAATTAATGTGAAGTTGGAAGAAGACTTGGGTGGCTTGGAGGAAGTTGTGATTGTGGGCTTTGGTTCTCAGCGCAAAGCCACGATTACGGGTTCCATCGCCACCATTACTACGGAAGATTTGAAACAAAGTCCGACGGCAAGCATTACAAATGCACTTGCAGGAAGGCTCCCGGGACTTTTCGCAAACCAGTTCGGTGGTGGCGAGCCGGGTGTAGACCGCAGCGATATTTATATCCGCGGTACAGCAACTTACGGAAACCAGGCGCCGATCGTCATTATCGATGGTTTGGAAAGAAGCATGGATTATCTGGCACCTTCGGAAATTGAAACATTTACGATACTGAAAGATGCCTCAGCAACAGCGCCTTACGGGGTTAGAGGAGCCAACGGCGTAATCCTGATCACAACAAAGAGGGGAAAAGTGCAGGACAAAGCCACGGTGAATTTTAAAGGTTCGGTGGGCATTAATCAGCCAGTACAATTCCCTGAATATCTGGGTTCGGCCGACTATGCTATGTTGTACAATGAAGCAAGGCGAAACGACAATCCGGATTCAGATCCATCCACGTTGAATCTGTTCACAGAATCGGCAATTGCCAACTTCCGGAAAGCAAAAGGCGACAATTCGGACGGTTTGGGATATAACTGGAATTATTTCGATTACGCATTTAAGCCCGGCGTGCAGCACGATTATAGTTTGTCTATTAGCGGTGGATCCGTAAGGGCCAGATATTTTGTTCTGGCCAATTACTTTCAGCAGGATGGAAACTATAAGCACACGAATATGGGTCCTAATAACACACAGGCCATTTTCAAGCGCTATAACTTCCGCTCGAACATTGATATAGACATTACCGACAATTTCTTTGCAAGACTGGATATTGGGGCCCGGATCACAGACCGGAACGCACCCGGAACCTCGGCCGCCAGGATTATAGAGATGGCCAACACGCAGCCTTCTTATCTCCCGATCACATTGGAACCCAACGGAAATCCTGCCAACCGCGTGTATGAAGCCAATAATCCATTAGGAATGCTTTATGGCGATCAGATTTACAGATTTAACATGCTCGGAGAATTGAGCCGCACAGGATTTTTGAATGATAAAAACACTTATCTGAACGGTTCATTTTCGCTGGGGCACAAGTTGGATTTCATTACCAAAGGACTTTCGATCGACGGAGTTTTCTCTTATGACGCGTCCGACGGGGCGTGGATCAGACGGGATGTGACGACTTATTCGGAAGGTTACCGCGAATATCCGGGTTATGCCACATTCGTTCCTGAGCAGGGGAAGCGACATTTACAGGAATCCCGGCGTTTACACTGGTGCTTACAAGTCAGGGAACAAATATGACATTGACCAGACGATCCGAAACGTTTGATAATAAAGACAATGAGAACCGCTCCTATGTGCAGGCCAAGCTGGATTATCAGCGCAATTTCGGAATGCACGACGTAACCGGAATGGTGCTCGTTAACCGCTCCAAAAGGATCATTAACAACCAGGTTCCATTCAGTTACCAGGGAATTACCGCCAGGGCGACTTACGGTTATGATGATCGTTATCTTTTTGAGTTTAATGCTGCTTACAATGGTTCGGAGAACTTCGCAAAAGGCAAGCGTTATGGATTTTTTCCTTCCGTTTCTGCGGGATGGGTGCTTTCAAAAGAGCAGTTTATGAGCAGCACCCAAAACTGGCTTAACTCATTTAAGATCAGAGGGTCGTATGGTTTGGTCGGAAGTGACCGCGTGCCCAATGACCGCCGTTTTATCTATCTTCAGTATTTCAGTCACCGGGATCATGATTACAACTTCGGAACGGACAATTTCGGATCAGGTGCGGGCGGTTATCTCTACGAAGGCGACCTGGCCAACCCGGGCCTGACCTGGGAAAAAGCGCGAAAGGCCAACATTGGAATTGATGCAACATTCCTGAAACACCTTACTGTAACGCTCGATCTGTTCCATGAACATCGCTATGACATCATTACAGACATGAGCGGTGGGGACAAGCTGGGCTTCCCAGACATTGTCGGGAAGGATGCGCCATACATTAATTCAGGAATTGTTAACAACCGCGGCTTCGATTTGGAAATAGGCTGGTCTGGCAGCATTGGCAAGGATGCAACGTATTTTATCCGTCCTAATATGTCTTTTGCGCGCAACAACATCGTGTTCATGAACGAAATCCCTTACGCAATGGCAGGCAGGGCAAACACGGGCAAACGCATCGGCGAACATTTCAACTATACTTTTGACCATTTTGTAAAAAATCAGGAGGAAGCCAATGAGCTTAATGCCATGAATTCGGGTGGAGGTTACCAATCCTGGGGAACATTGCGCCCCGGTGATGTGGTGTATAAAGATTTAAACGGCGACGGAAAGATTGATGATCTCGGTGACCGGACGGCCATGGGTAACCCACGAAATCCTGAAATCATGTTTGGCCTGCCGGTTGGGGCAAAGTACAAAGGCTTCGATTTCAGCATGCTTTTCCAGGGTGCGGCACGGGCTTCGGTTCAGCTTTCAGGAGCGGCCGTGTACGACTTTCCTTTGTTTAATCAGGATAAATACGGAAAAGTAAAACCGATGCACCTGGAACGCTGGACGCCCGAAACCGCTGAAACCGCCACTTATCCGGCATTGCATTTCGGGGATCATAGCAACAATAAGAACGGGAACAGCAGTTTATTTCTTTATAATTCAAAATACATTCGCCTTAAAACCATTGAGTTAGGATATAATCTGCCAAAAGCCGCTATCAAGAAAATCGGCATTGAGCAAGTGCGGTTTTACTGCCAGGGCCTTAACCTGCTGACTTGGGATGGTCTCAAAAAGGTGGATATGGACCCGGAAACAAAGGAAGGAACCGGCGATTGGTATCCGATCCAGAAGGTCCTGAATTTCGGTGTTGATTTAACATTCTGATTTTAATCCAAAGCATTTATGAAGACTAAAAACACATATATCACCATTCTGTTCTTTGCCTGTACATTGCTCTCAGCTTGCAAAGAGGATTTCCTGGATAGAAAACCGGATGATCAGGTGGACGCCGAGCAGGTTTTTACCCGATACAACAAAACAAACCAGCTCGTTACAGACCTGTACGACAACGCAAAAGGCTCCAACAGCCCGCTCGTGTTCTTTTCTCACTTTTCCACCGCACCGGTAACCGATGAAGCCGAAGGTTCAACCGCCGAGGGAAGTCTTACCAACAAATTCAACAACGGCGACTGGAATGCCAGCGTAATGCCGGCAGGAAGCAGCAGAGGGCAATATTGGTGGAGTTTGTATGAACGGATCAGGAAGGCAAATGTGATCTTGGAAGGTGTCAGAAAATACAAAACGCCAGATAATCCGTTGCAGGCAGGAGATTTGAACAAACGGTTGGGAGAAACCTATTTTCTCCGGGCTTATTTCCATTATCTGGCCGCACGCATGTATGGCGAGGTGGTTTACGTCAACCGGACCATCGGAACGACCGATCCCATGGATTTCAGGCAGGAGTCATTCCATGCCATAGTTGCGAAGATTAATCAGGATTGCGATTCCGCCATGGCGCTGGTGCCTCCAAGCTGGGGCGGTGCCGATTTTGGGCGAGTGGATCAGGGCGCTTGTCTTGGATTAAAGGCCGTAGTGGCCTGGATGGCGGCAACCCCCATGTGGAACGGAGGCACATTCCCTAATGATACGCGTTCGTTTGCCGCCGAATACGCTTTCAATCCGGCACGTTGGAACACGGCAAAAGCAGCTGCAAAGGCTGTCATTGATTTCAAAGTGGAAGGCCGTCAGCGTTATGCATTATATCAGGGCCACGATGCTGCGGATTTCAGAGATGACGCAGGCATTAATAACAACAATTCCAAAGTTCCCGCCAGGCTCTGGGACCTTTATCACAATATGGAAGCGTTCCAGAATGAAGCAGTTTTCTTTGTGACCCGTGATAAAGACAACAATTGGCAGGGGGACATTTACCCGCCAAGCTGGGGCGGAAGCTCCCGTCAAATGCCCGTTCAGGAGCAAGTGGATGAATATGAATATATTGCGCCGGATGGATTTGGTTACCCGGTTTATGCTGCAAGGGCCAAAAAAGATGGCTATGACGATGCCAATCCTTACGAAAGCGTAAAACGCGACCCGCGATTTTACAGGGACATTGTTTATCATGGCTCCACCTTCAAAGGAAAAGTGATCAACACTGCCTCCGGCGCTGACAAAGTAGGCGCAACAAACTCAACGACCACAGGTTATTTCTTGCGTAAAATTTTGCGGGAATCCTGGAACAGGGATAAGAGTTTTTCTATCAGCGGCCCACCGGTCTGGCGCCTTCCCGAGTTCATTTACATTTATTGCGAAGCTGTGAACGAAACCGCCGGGCCCAATGCAGAAATTTATGACTTGCTGAACACGGTCCGCAAAAGAGCATTTATGGCACCGATCCCGGCAGAAGCCAAGGCGAGTAAGGCATTAATGGACGAGTATATCAAACGCGAAAGAAGAGTGGAGCTGTTTTATGAAAACAACCGGATTTGGACAACCCGGCTATATCTGGAACCGAGTTCACCCAAAGAAACCACCAAAGAACAGGCGTGGCAGGGAGCCGGAAGTACAAATGACCAGCGCTCTCAAAAGGCATGGCCTTATCCTAAATCGCAGCGAATGATTAACGGAATGAAGCCGGTTGAAGATCCCGCCGGGAAGATTGTAGTGGAAGGTAAAAAATACAAAATGCAGCGCTACTTCATTGAAAGCCGCGTCTTCGTAACCCCAAGGCATTATTTATTCCCTATCATGCAGGATGAATTACAAAGAACGCCAACCTTGAAGCAGAATCCGGGTTGGTAGGGCGCTACTAACATTGTCACCCTGAGCGGCCCGGTCCGCTCAGGGTGACAGAGTTAGTGACAACTTACTCCTTAATCCCCTTGATATAAGCGATTGTCTGAGGAATCTGCTTCAAATAGGAAGGACTTTCGTCTTCGATAAAATAATGTTTGATCCCCACTTTTTTCGCAGCATTTAATGTGGCTGGAATGTCGATGGAGCCCGTTCCGAGAGCCACATCATTGGTGGTTGGCGTGCCGCCGGACAGGTTACCGACTACACCTTTTTTGAGATCTTTCAGGTGCATTAGCTTCCACCTTGTCGGATATTTAAGAAGTAACTTTGCAGGGTCCTGACCGGGAAATGCCGTCCAAAGCACATCCATTTCAAAATTTACATATTCAGGGTTCGTGTTTTTGACAATATAGTCAAACAATGTTCCGTCTTCGTAAGGCTCGAATTCATAGCCGTGGTTGTGGTAAGTCAGTTCAATGCCCGCTTCTTTCAGTTCCTTGCCTGCCTTGTTGAAGTCGGCGACTGCTTTTTTAGCCGTTTCGAGATCAAATTTGCCTTTGTGAGGAATCCACGCGACCATGACATATTTTGCGCCTAAAACTTTGGCGTCTTTAATCGTCTGCTCGCTGCTTTCAGCCAGTTTGTTGTAATCCGCACCGATCGAGACCATCTTAATGCCGCGCTTGTCCAGCTGCTTACGCAACTCTTCCGTCGTCATGCCTTTGATAGGCCCACCCTCCAATTCTGTAACGCCCAGCGACTTGATCGTATCAAGCGTCGCCTCAATGCCTTTGTCCCAGCTTCCGCGGAATGTGTAAGCCTGCAAGCCGATTGGGTTTGTGTAGACATTGCCCTGCGCAAAGACGGCTTCTTGGCTTAAAAAGGTTGCAGCTGCGAAAAGGCAGGTTTTTAATAGTTTATTCATTTGATAATTTAATTTAATGTTTGTTCTTGATTAGTAGCGTGCTTCGACTTCGCTCAGCATGACAATGCTAATGGACTGTCCGCTCAGCATGACAAGTGTTGGTAATGTTAAGCGCACCACCTTGTCAGGCTGAGCGAAGCCGAAGCCCACCAACTTGCATAAAAGCGAGGACAGTGATGGTTATACTAAAAACCCTCCGCCTTGATCTGCTTTTCGGTAACCTCTCCATATTTCTTCACCGAATCCCGAATCTCACTGGCTTTGCCGATCATAACGAATTGCAACTTGTCTTTCGGGAAGTAAGTAGCAATTATTTCTTTGGTCTTGGCGGTGGTCAAACCGTCGACTTGCGCCTGGAATGTGTTGATGTAACTTTCGTCAAAATTGTAAATATGCATGTCGGTGAGTAGCCTGGCCAGTGCGCCGGCAGACTCGTATGCGGGCGGGAAGCTGCCTTTCACGTATGCCTTGGCCGATTTTAGTATTTCTTCATTAATCCCTGTTTTGTGCAAACTATCCAGGACCTGCAAAGCCATATCCACAGCCGGAACTGTTGTGGAATTTTTGGTAAAAGTGCTGATGGAGAATGTTCCGGCAAATTTGTAACGGGTAAAACCGCTTCTTGCACCATAAGTAAGGCCTGAATTGACCCTTAATGCATCATTCAGCCAGGAAGTAAAGCGGCCGCCAAGGATGGTGTTCACAACCAAAACCGGCACGTAATCGGCTGAATTATAATCAATTCCTTTGCCTGCAATCACGAATGTTGTTTCTCTTGCATCGGGTTTGTCAACCAGCAACACGCGGCTTTTGTCGAATTCCAGGTTTGGCGCAACGCGTTTTACCATACGGTAAGGCGCTGTTTTCCAGGCACCAAACATGGCGGTCATTTTTTTCTTCATATCTGCCGTTTTGAAGTCACCGACAATGGCAATTGCACCCAATCCCGACGTGTAATTGCTTTCGTAAAAGGCTTTTGCGTCGGCTGGGGATAGTTTTTCGATGGATGCAGGCGTGCCGCCGCCGGGTGTTGCGTAGGGGAAATCTTTGAACATAAATGCGTTCATGTAAGCGTTGATCACGGCTCGCGGGCTTTCCTTTTCTCTGACCAGTTCCTGTGTGAGACGTTGCTTATGCTTGTCAAATTCCGTTTTGTCAAAAACCGGGTGCATGATCACCTGCTGAATGATGTCGAAAAGCTTTCCCTGATCTTTGGTTGCGAAAGACGAGGTCAGCCCGGCCAAATCCTTGGCTGCGTAAGTGTTAATGCTCGCGCCCACGAAATCGGTCATTTCTTCAATTTGCGGTTTAGTATATTTTTCAGTGCCAAAAAGCAGTGCATCGGCGGTTATGCCCGCGAGTCCATAACGGTCGCCATCGTTTATAGAACCGGCGTCAAAAACGGCTGATACATTGATTAGCGGGACTTCGTGCTGCTCCATCAGGTAAACCGTCAGGCCATTTTTCAGCTTAAATTTCTCGAAAGGCGGCACTTTGAAATTGTTTTGTGCCGAGGCCGAAAGCGTGAGCAGCGCCAGAAACACAAATAGGATCTTTTTCATATTTCAAATTTTATGAATGATTATCGGTGTGAAGAGGATGTTATTTGGACTTTTCTGGTAGGAGATAACCCACTGTCCGGTTGCGATCCGTAAAATATTTTGCGGCAACGCGCTTAATGTCTTCCACAGTCACTTTTTTATACAAATCCGGCGCTTCGAACATCTTTTTGTAATCCCCAAAAAACACATCATAACTGCCCAGGCTGTTGGCTTTACCATTAATGGTTTCCAATGTGTGATAGAATTCCATGAGCTTCTGATTTTTTACTTTTTGCAACTCTTCATCTTTCACGCCGTTTTTGATAATCATATCAATCTGATTATCAATTGCTTTTTCCAAATCCTGCGCCGAAACATTGTTCCCCGCTATGGCATAGATGATGAAAAGGCTTGGATCGAAACTTTGGTCCGTGAAACTGGAAACATTGGTTGCTAATGTGGAATCCATCACCAGTGACTTGGTAAGTCTTGAAGAATTGCCGGAAGTAAGCAAGCTGCTAAACAAATCCAGTGCATAGAAATCTTCATGTTTCGTTTCGGGCACGTGGTAAGCCATCAGAATGTTTGGCGTCGCGATGTCCTTGTAAGTCGTAACGCGTCTTTCACCATTTTGAGGCGGTTCCACGGTTCTGATTTTGGGTGGTAAACCTCTCGCCGGAATGGGCGCCATATATTGGTCAGCCATTTTTTTGACCTGCTCCAATGTTACATCGCCAACCACAACAACGGTCGCATTATTGGGCGAATAGTACGTTTTAAAATAGTTTTCGAGATCTTCCTGCGTCCAGCTTTTAATGTCCGACTCAAAGCCGATCACCGGAAACATATAAGGATGCTCCTGGAATGCAACAGATTGTACAAGCTCGCCAAGAAGCCGGTAATTGCTGTTTTCCAGACCCGTGCTCCGCTCCGAAAGCACCACGCCACGTTCGCTTTCCACCATTTTGGGATCGATGGATAAGCTGGCAATGCGGTCTGATTCGAGTTTGAAGATGGGTTCTAATGCATCTTTTTGAAACCAGTCGGTGTAAACCGTTACATTTTCCGATGTATAGGCATTATTTGAGCCGCCATTGGCTTCCATAAAACGGTCAAATTCTTTCGGGCCGAAATTTTTGGAACCGTTGAACATCATGTGTTCGAAAAAGTGAGAAAGGCCGGTGATGCCGTGCACTTCATTTCGGGAGCCTACTTTCCAGAACAAATACATGTTGGCATTGGGAATGGATTTGTCTTCGAGCACCAGGAATTTCATCCCGTTGGCCAATGTGAAAGTTTTCACATCTTCCGGCTTGGTTTGCGCAAAAGACATGCCGAAACCAGCCGTCAGCGCTGCGGTCAGCAGAAGTTTCTTTATCATTTGATTAAGCTTCGTTAATTGATGCGTAATGATAGCGATTGGATTTAAATCTATCCACTACTTTTAAGGCTTCCATATCCTAATCCTTTAATTCTTTATGAAAAATAGCCTTTTTAGTCTGCTTATCCTGGTTTGTGTCTGCGTTTTTGAGAATGTTAATGCGTCGGACAAGCCCGCGAAAAAATTTCGTTTCAAGGTGATGACTTACAACATTCACCATTGCAACCCGCCGTCCGCCGGAGACAAAATTGATGTGGAAGCCATTGCAAAGGTTATTAATGCTGAAAAACCCGATTTTGTGGCATTGCAAGAAGTTGATGTGAATACTGAGCGTTCAGGGAAAGGCAAAAATCAGGCGCAGCAATTGGCGGCATTAACCGGAATGAAATTCTATTTTTCCAAAGCCATCGACCACCAGGGCGGTGATTATGGCGTTGCTGTTTTGAGTAAATTCCCGATTGAAGATTCTGTAAGATATGCATTGCCAATCCATGCGGACAAGCCCGAAGAAAACCGGACGGTTGCTGCGATAACCGTTACATTACCCAACAAGCAAAAGGTCATTTTCGCCAGCACACATTTGGGCTTAAAAGAGCCAAACCGGCTTTTACAAGCGGAAACGATCATGGAAAAGTTAGGAAAAACAGAACTTCCCATGATCCTCGCAGGCGATTTCAATGCAGTTCCCGAAAGCCTGGTAATCGCTTATTTTGATAAATATTTTACCAGAACGTGCTCAGATTGCAAACCAACCATTCCCGTAGAAATGCCTAACAAGGCAATCGACTTTATCATGTTTAAGCAAGGAAGCAAGCTGAAAGCATCTGATACACAGGTCATTGACGAAAAATATGCGTCTGATCATTTACCCGTTGTCGCCAGTTTCGAGATCGATTGACACTTCGTCTTTCAGCCACTTTACACGCACAATGCGGCTTTGAACATGATGTTCTTTGAAGAAATGTTGCCAATGTAACTGCCTGGACGACAGGTGATCCGTTGGGGATTTAATTTCGATAAATGCATATTCCGTTTCATTCCAAACCAGTAAGTCGGGAAAGCCTCGCGTGTTTTCCCGCAGGTTTAGAGCAATTTCCATCATCACCAAATGGATCTGCTCCGGGCTTAGCAGCGAAATTAAGACGAGCACTTTTTCCAAAGCGCCTTCATACCAGGGCACGAGGACATTAGTAATGCCATATTTTTCCATGTATGTCTGCGTAACCAGCTCTTCGATAATCTCCCTGGAGTGCGCCGCTTTCAGCCTTTCTTTGAGCTGATCAGCCCTTTTGTAATAAAAATCGGGAAGGAAAAAATCGGTGGGGACGCGTTGCAAGGGATTGTGAATGGTTTGCACATTGGTATCGTAAATCGCATCCCAGAAAAGCAGCCCGAACAATGTGCGCCAGGGCTCATTTTCGCTGAAAAATGCCTGGTAACCACGTTCCCTGTAATAATGTATGGCGCCTAATTCCACCTGGTAGCGATACGTAATGGGCACTTCAATCGCTTCGGCGGCTTTCAATGCTTGGGTAGTGCGCTTAATGATCCGGCTCTTTTTGTTTTTGATCCTTTCATAAAAATCCATGCTGAAATAACGCTCATCAGCATTTTGCGGATTTTCAGCAATTTCTTCACACAATGCCAAAGCTTCATCGATTTCACCCAGATTGTAAAGCAGCCGCACACGCCGTTCCCGGGCTGGCGCATCATTGGTAAGCTGATAAATGCTAAGCGCCTGAGAAAGCATTTTCTTGCGTTCCAACCACGCGCTAACCCTGAGAATGAACGTATTGAATGATGGAATGGCCTTCGGGCTCAGTCCAGTTCCGCTGCCCACGTGCCAGTTCATGAACCAGTCGAAAATGTCTTCGGGAGGCAATGCCGTTTTCAGATCGTCAAAAGTTTCTTTCATGAGCGACACCATTAAGGTATCGTCCACGTCTTTCCGGGTCTCGAATTGAATGGCTAAATGTTGCTCATCGAAGGAATTGAAACGAACGTGTCCCAAATCACGGATCACAAATTCGGTCATGTCCGCATTTCTGTTCCCGAAAAACAGAAATTTCATTACCATCACTTCGGCTTCATAGGAGACTTTTACAACCGGCTCGTGCGCCGTAATGATCTCGCACAATGTTTTGAAATCGTATTCGTGCATAAGCCAGCGCACAAGATCGGGCTTTTTGATGCTTTTGGACGGCATAATGTCCGGCCCCAGGATCTTTGTGAACAGCAAATGCTCCGGCTTGGTGAAGAGCTCCATAATCTCCGAAAAACGAACTTCATGCGCATCACAAAGCGACTCAATGAAGTCTTTTTCCAACAGTTCGTTCAGCACGGCCGGAAGGTCATCTATTTCGGAATAGGAGAGGCTATTGACCCTGAAAAATGATTTGCTGCGGTTGCTGAATCGGATGAAAAGACATTGCGCATCTTCTGACAGCGAGTCGTAATCGTTCAGAAAACGCAGCTCCGTTTCATTCAAAACATGGGCATAGCGCTTCCTGACAAATTCCAGGACGTAACTGAAATATTCGTGATAGTATTTAGGTGGAAGATCCGTCGGAAACTCGATATTCTGCACGTAAGGATTCGGAAGCACTTCGATAAAAACGGATTGTAATGACTTGATCTAAAATTAAAGTTACCAAAATAATGCCTTTTACGTAACAAATTGCGCCTACTTTTTGCGCCTGCGGGCAACTTTTATGGAAAGGATTAAAATTTTGTTAATTCTCATTTTTTTAGAAAAATTGATAGTATAAATTGCATTATACCTATTGCAAATGCCGTAAATTCTTGATATCATAGTATATTATAAAGAAATTGGATTACATTTGCTGCCTATGGAAAACAATTTTACATGCCCATGACAACATTAGATTCGTACGATTTTTCAGGCAAAAAAGCCTTAGTCCGCGTGGACTTTAATGTTCCGCTTAATGACAAATTTGAGATCACGGACGACACCCGGATCAAAGCAACAATCCCTACTATCAGTAAAATTCTTAATGATGGAGGATCTGTCATTCTGATGTCACACCTGGGACGCCCTAAGGACGGACCAACTGAAAAATATTCTCTTAAACACCTTGTTAACCCTTTGTCGCTCATTCTCGGCCGGACTGTAAAGTTTGCTGACGATAGCATCGGGCAAAGCGCCACGGAACTTGCGGGCTCTTTGAATGCGGGTGAAGTTTTGCTGTTGGAAAATCTTCGTTTTTATAAAGAAGAAGAAAAAGGAGATGAAGGTTTTGCAGAAAAGCTTTCGAAGCTGGGAGATGTGTGGGTAATGGACGCTTTTGGAACTGCGCACCGCGCACACGCTTCAACAGCTGTGATCGGCAAGTTTTTCAAAGACAAAGTTTGTGGTTATGTCATGCAGGCTGAACTTGATAATGCAGAAAGACTTTTGGAGCATTCCGAAAGACCTTTCACAGCGATCATGGGCGGTGCCAAAATTTCAGACAAAATATTGATCATCGAGCGACTGATTGATACGGTGGATAACCTGATCATCGGCGGCGGGATGTCTTATACATTTTCAAAAGCACAGGGCGGAAGCATTGGGCAGTCTTTATTAGAGGCTGATAAGCAAGATCTTACGCTTGAATTGGTTAAAAAAGCAAAAGAAAAAGGTGTTAACCTGATCCTTCCGGTTGACACTGTGATTGCCGATAAATTCAGCAATGATGCAGAACGTAAGATTGTTCCAGCAGGCCAGATTCCGGATGATTGGCAGGGGCTGGACATTGGTCCGGAAACCATCAAGATCTTCTCTGAAATCATCAAAAATTCTAAAACAGTTCTTTGGAATGGCCCGATGGGTGTTTTTGAATTCCCGAATTTTGCACAGGGAACGAATGCGATCGCTGAATCAGTGGTTGCCGTTACAGAAGAAAACGATGCATTCTCACTGATCGGTGGTGGTGACTCGGCTTCTGCGATCAACAATGCAGGTTATGGCGACCGTGTAAGTTATGTGTCCACGGGCGGTGGTGCATTGCTCGAATATATGGAAGGCAAAGTGCTTCCAGGCGTTGCTGCACTTGAAGCCTAGGCTTCGGGTTAATAAATAAAGTTTGGTTAAAAAATAAGAAAACCATCTCGCACAGCGCGGGATGGTTTTTCTGCATAACAAACCTAACTAATTTATGAACACGGGTCAGAGTTGACCGGAATTCCTGATTATCCTCCGCTGTTTGCACGTTTCTGAAGATCATCAGAACCCGTGTTGCGCTGGCGAGCGCCTTTTACATTTTGATTACCAAAATTGTAAGTAAATGTGAGTCTGAACTGGCGACTTGGCCATTCCGACTTCACTTTGAAATCGATGTCTTTGTAAATCGCAGTTCCGTTGAACCGGTTGGTCCAGAAAATGTCGTTTACATTGAGACGAATTGTTCCTTTTTTATTCCAAATGTTCTTTTGCAAACCAGCATTCAACATGCCCATCGGCTTCGCTGCATACAATCCGTAAAACGCCCGGCTATTGTACCATCCCGAAAGCTCAGCCGACCATCCTTTTCCAATT
The DNA here is from genome assembly GCF_022869785.1 of Dyadobacter chenwenxiniae. Classification (NCBI taxonomy): domain Bacteria; kingdom Pseudomonadati; phylum Bacteroidota; class Cytophagia; order Cytophagales; family Spirosomataceae; genus Dyadobacter; species Dyadobacter chenwenxiniae. Next base: position 6,871,092 of record NZ_CP094997.1, read on the forward strand.
GTGAATTGATTGCTCGCATACATGTTCCAGGAAGCCTGCTTGATTTCCAGTTGCTGATCCAGGTAAATCGAGTTGTATGCGTTGTAAACCCCGGTAAAGTTGGCCTGCAAAGTCCACCATTTGGTGAAAGTGACCGGGAACGAAACAGTTAAGCTCACATTATCCTGATTATCCAGGTTATCCGAGGTTACGAACGTTTTGTTCTCAGAAGCAATCTGTTGCGGAAGCTCGTCCGCGATCATATCCTTGATGCGGCTGTAAGCAAGGGTTGTATTGATTTTGCTTTTATAAACGTGGACTAACTGGAATGAATTGGTGTATTGCGGTTTCAGATTCGGATTACCGCGTTGGAAAGTGTAAGGGTCAAGATAAAATTCAAATGGGTTAAGCGATTGGTAATTAGGACGATCAATACGGCGGCTGTAAGAAAGGTTCAGCACATTGTTCGTATCAAGGTTTTGCGACAAGAAAACGCTAGGGAACAGATTGACATAATTACGATCACGTTTCTGATTCAATGTCACCGAGTTTCCGATTGAATGCGTGTGCTCACCGCGTAAGCCAAGCTGATATTTCAGGTTTTTCGTAATGCTTCCGTTGTAATTTACATAGGCTGCATTCACGTTTTCAGTGTATTTGAAGCGGTTAGAACGCGTAGGATCGAGCACCCAGTCATCTGTTTTTGTTTCAAAAACCATGTCGTTATCCGAAGCAACGAAGCTGGTTTTCAAGCCAGTTTCAAACTTTCCTTTGCCCAATGGCTGCGCATAATCGAGTTTGGCAACGCCAATGTTAATGTCGGAAGGCATGTTGTTTCTAACCGTTTCGCGATTGTTTTCCTCCTGACCTTGTGGATTGAAATAACGCGTATCCAGGTTGCTTTTTTTGCTGCCGCTGTAATTCACATAATCCACATCGAATGTCAGTTCTTTGCCTTTATCATTGAACTGATGTTTCAAATTCGCATTTGCGCTCACATTGTTCATCTTTCCACCATTGAACACGTCCGTTCTGAATGTGCGTTGCAGGCTTAGATCTTCGTTCAGGATTCTGGTATTTGTTTGTCCAAACGGGTTGCTCCAGTTGTTATAAAACCCTGAAACGAGCACGCCAACCGTTGTTTTATCCGTAACAAAATAGTCGACACCCGCACGGACATTGTAATATTGAGATTTGTTGATCCGCTCGGTTTTCTGGTCGAAAATGGTCACTTTATCTTCGAACGGGATCTTTCTGTAAATGTCATTGTTGTTAAATCCTTTATTGAAAAAAGCGCCTCCGCTGATGAACGAGCTCAATTTCCCGGCGCGGTGATTTACGGTTGCGGTTGCACTGGAACGTCCGTAGCGTGCATAAGCGGCACCGAGATTAATGTTTCCGTTCGTGCCATAATTCTTGTTGCGTTTCATCTTAATGTTGATGATCCCGGAGTTTCCTGCCGCGTCGTATTTGGCGGAAGGATTGGTGATCAGCTCGATTTTTTCGATGTTGTCGCTGGGCGTATTGCGGAGAAGCGTGATGAGCTCTTGTTGGGATAAAAAAGTCTGTTTTCCATCAATCTGAACGATTACGCCTTCTTTTCCACGTAATTTAAGTTGCTCGTTTTGTTGGTCGACTGTTACGCCCGGAGCGCGTTCCAGGACTTCGAGTGCTGTGGCGCCAGCGGAAACAATGCTGTTTTCCACATTCACAACCGTGCGGTCTATTTGTTGCTCAATGAAAGGTTTTTTTGCAACAACCGTCACTTCGTTCAAGGCTTGCGTGTCGGTTTTTAGAGAAATCGTGGGAAGTGCAACATCGTTGTCATTCACTGCAAATGGTGCACTGTAACTCTTTTGGTAACCGACCATTGAAACCAGCGTAAGAAATTTGCCGACTGGGATTTGATCGAATACAAATTTACCACCATCATCGGCAGCAAGTCCTTTTACCAGAGTGGAATCGCTTGCCTTCAATAACAAAACATTGACAAACGGGAATGGCTGAGACTTTTCGTCGAGGATCGCTCCGAAGACTTTTCCTTTGCCAGTGGGGCTGGAAGCGGTTTGTGCCTGCACAAAAGTTCCAGCCAGTAGCAATGCTACAGTTAGGTTAATTAAAAATTTCATGGCTAATAGATTATGTTCAATGTCCGGCTTAGGTGTATTAACTTCCTTTCCGGTACATTGTAAAAGTAAGTACTTTGTATAACATAGAACCTTAGATTACATAAGTGGTTTTTATGTTATATAAGCGGATGTGTGTGCCTGACTTGCGATTGATAGATACAAAGGGAAGAAAGAAAGTTGCATCAGGCGAGAAAAAAAGTTTAAGTGGCAAAATGCCGTTGCGAATGACAAGTGGCACAAAAAAAGCCGCTTCGTGAGAAGCGGCTTTTGCATTTTATATTAAGTTCCTATCAGGCAAGCTTAACATTGATCGCGTTAAGCCCTTTACGTCCTTCCTGAAGATCAAAAGTAACGTCGTCATTTTCGCGAACTTCGTCAACAAGACCGGAGATGTGTACAAAATAATCCTGTCCTGTTTCTGTGTCTTTAATAAACCCGTAACCTTTTGAGTCATTAAAGAATTTTACTGTTCCTTGATTCATATTAATTATATATTGAAAATTTACGTCAAAGGTAAGGATAAGGCAGCGTTTGTACAAACAAACATTGAAAAAATTAAAATCCGGACAGTCGTAGGGTTTTCAGTCGCTTGCGGAATGATTGAATCCGGTTTTTTGATTTGGGTCAATTCCCCTACATTTGCGTTTTAGATAGCATTTATATGACTGAACAAATTCTGATTTTAGATTTTGGTTCGCAATACACGCAATTAATAGCACGTCGCGTTCGTGAGCTTAATGTTTATTGTGAAATCCATCCTTACAGTAATTTCCCCGATCTCACTCCCAATATCAAAGGTGTAATTCTCTCCGGAAGTCCCTGTTCTGTCCGGGACGCAGATGCACCGCGTATAGATTTGGATCAGTTTCGTAAAATAGTGCCCGTGTTAGGCGTTTGCTATGGTGCGCAGCTGATGGCTCAGGAACTGGGCGGCGACGTAAAACCTTCACAGCATCGCGAATATGGCCGCGCTCGTCTGGTTATCGATGACACGGATTCTTCTTTGCTTGCAGGTTTGTCGGAATCTTCACAGGTTTGGATGTCACACGGCGACACCATCGTTCGTGCTCCGAACGACTTCCACGTCATTGCTTCTACTGAATCAGTGAAAGTGGCTGCATTTAAAATTGAAAATGAACTTACATACGGCATTCAATTCCACCCGGAGGTTACGCATACAACCGAGGGTAAAAAACTGATGTATAATTTTGTAGCCAAAATTTGTGGTTGTAAGCAGGATTGGACGGCCGAATCTTTTGTTGAACAGACTGTCAGCAATCTTCGCAAGAAACTGGGAGATGATAAGGTTGTCATGGCGCTTTCGGGCGGTGTGGATTCCACGGTTGCGGCAACGCTGGTTCACCAGGCAATTGGCTCGAACTTGTATTGCATATTTGTTGATAATGGTCTTTTGCGTAAGGATGAATTTGCAGAAGTGCTTCATTCATACCAGGATATGGGTCTGAATATCAAAGGTGTTGATTCCAAATCACATTTTTACCAATCTCTGAACGGATTGTCAGAACCGGAAGCGAAACGTAAAGCGATTGGAAGATCCTTTATTGACATTTTCGATCAGGAAGCACATTTGATTGAAGAGGTGAAATGGCTGGGTCAGGGAACGATTTATCCGGACGTGATTGAGTCAGTTTCTATCAACGGGCCTTCTGCAACGATCAAATCGCACCATAATGTGGGTGGTTTGCCTGATTTTATGAAGCTCAAAATCGTTGAGCCGCTCAATACACTGTTTAAGGACGAAGTAAGGGCGGTGGGCCGGACGCTTGGCATTGACGAAAAAATACTGGGACGTCATCCTTTCCCGGGTCCCGGACTTGCTATCCGTATTTTGGGAGAAATCACGCCTGAGAAAGTGGCAATTTTACAAGAAGTGGATTCGATATTCATCGGAGGACTTCGGAAATGGAATCTATATAAAGATGTTTGGCAAGCAGGAGCAATGCTTTTGCCTGTGCAGAGTGTGGGTGTAATGGGCGATGAGCGGACGTATGAAAGCGTAGTCGCACTTCGCGCCGTAACTTCTGTGGACGGAATGACGGCCGACTGGGCACATTTACCCTATGACTTCCTGGCAGAGGTTTCCAATGATATCATTAACCGCGTCAAAGGTGTGAACCGCGTTGTTTACGACATTTCGTCGAAACCGCCGGCAACCATTGAATGGGAATAGCAGAAAACGAAAAAAAGCGGACAATGCAAATTGTCCGCTTTTTTAATATCGCTCCGTTAGCGTCAGGATCGCCCGACTCCACGGCTGATTAAGCTTAACACGAATAATACCAGGAATACGAAGAATAGAATTTTAGCAATTCCAGCTGCTCCGGCAGCGATTCCGCCAAAACCAAGCACTCCGGCTATAATAGCCACTATCAGAAATATTACGGTCCATCTTAACATAATTGACAAATGGTTTAAGTTTCTTAATGAAATATGAAAACTATTTTACCAATTATGTGCCAAAAGCCGATGCGCCTTAAAACCTCGGTTTTTATAAGAATTTAAATCAAAAAAGAAGAATTATCACTGATTTTCTGGGGAGAATCATGCCCATTTTTCGACTTTTTCCTATGTAATATCCGAATATTACGCCTTCCCGCACGTTTTCAATCCTGACATAACCAAACGAAAATACTTATCTTGCAAATTAACAAACCTAAAATAGTACGAATGAAGTTGAATTTTGTCGTGTTGTTAATTACTGCTTTCAGTTTGCAGGTTTCAGCACAAAGTGATCGTTGGCAGCAGCGCGTGAAGTATCAGATGGAGGTTGATTTCGACGCCACGAAGCATCAATACAAAGGAAAACAAAAGCTGACATACAGTAATAATTCCCCGGACACGCTCCACAAAGTGTTTTATCATTTATATCTCAACGCATTTCAGCCAGGCAGCCAAATGGACGTTCGCTCCAGAACGATCAGCGACCCGGACCCGCGCGTAAAGGACCGCATTTCAAAATTAGCCCCCTCAGAAATAGGCTATGAAAAAGTGCTCTCTTTAAAGCATAATGGCAAGGCAGTTAAATACGAAGTGGTAGGGACGATTCTGGAAGTAACATTAACGGAAAAGATCCTTCCCAAAACACAGCATACATTTGAAATGGAATTTGAAGCCCAAGTCCCCATCCAGATCCGTCGTACCGGCCGCGACAACTCCGAGGGGATCGACTACTCGATGGCGCAATGGTATCCAAAAATGAGCGAATACGATTATGAAGGATGGCATGCTATCCCGTATATAGGAAGAGAATTTTACGGAGTTTGGGGCGATTTTGATGTGAAGCTGACGATTGATGCTTCCTATGTAGTTGCCGCAACCGGCTATCTGCAAAACCCGGACAAAATTGGTCATGGTTATTCTCAAACACAAGTGAAGCACAAGCCCGGTGATAAACTGACCTGGCATTTCATCGCACCCGAAGTCCATGATTTTATGTGGGCCGCTGACCGCGATTACAAGCACGATGTGGTAAAAGTGGATGACAATCTGGATATGCATTTCTTTTATCAGACAGATACATTAGCCAATGTCTGGAAGGAAATGGAGCCCCTTGCCGTGCGTTGTTTCAAAATCATGAACGAAAAATTCGGGCGCTATCCTTATAAGCAATATTCAGTAATCCAGGGCGGTGATGGCGGGATGGAATACGCGATGGCAACATTAATAACGGGCCGCCAGAACCTGGGCGGATTAGTCAGTGTAACTGTTCATGAATCCATTCACAGCTGGTTCCAGCAAATTTTGGGAACAAATGAATCTAAATATGCCTGGATGGATGAAGGGTTTACAACCTACGCACAGAACATTGTCATGGCTGAATTATTCCCATCACGGCTCGATGCGCAGCGGGGAAGCACGGTCAGTTACCGTAATCTCGCAAAATCAGGTCTGGAAGAACCATTGACAACCCATGCAGATCATTATAATTCCAACCGTGCTTACAGCATTGCCAGTTATTCCAAAGGCGCAGTTTTCCTGAACCAGCTTGGTTACATTATCGGCAAGCAAAAGCTGGACAGCGGCATGAAACGCTATTTTAATGAATGGAAGTTTAAACACCCAAACCCTAATGACCTGAAACGGATCATGGAAAAGGAATCGGGGCTGGAATTGGATTGGTATTTCGAAGACTTTGTGGGAACCACCAAAACCATTGATTATGGAATCAAAGAGGTCGTGGCGAATGCAGCAAAAACAACTGTTGTTTTAGAAAAGATAGGACAAATGCCGATGCCTCTCGATGTGGTGGTGAGCTATAAGGACGGAAGTCAGGAGAACTTCAACATTCCTCTCGAACTCATGCGCGGCGAAAAAACCGAAGCGCTTTATTCCAAAACAACATATTTAAGCGACTGGGGCTGGACTTATCCTGAATATTCATTCTCTATCGACAGAAATCCGGCCGACATTGAAAGAATAGTTATCGACCCAAGCCAGAGAATGGCGGACATTAATCCGGATAATAATACATACCCGTCTATATCCAGAGAGCTGCCGCGGTTTAAGGCAGAGAAAATTGTAAAGTAATAAATGTACATTATTGAAAAGTGGCTTTCTCAATCGGGGAAGTCACTTTTTTTGTTTCTAAAATCTCAACTCTTTTGACATTTTGCCGTAAAATCATTGAGACGGCACGGCAGCACATCGCATAGCAGCTTTCAACTTTCCTAAACATAGTTTGCGGATAGAAAATGTTAATTTTTTAACTAAAACGATCACATCGCTATGCAAAAAAAATACGCACAGAAAATGATTCCGCTTCTGGCCTGCTTTGGCTGCCTCGCGTTCATTACTTTAAAAACCAATCCTTATGACAATCGTGAGAGAACAATTGTTGGGGTGATCAAAGCGGGGTGCTTCGTAGGAGCATCCCGCTTTTTGTTTAGCAGCTAATTTACCTTCCAAACTTAATAGAAGTCCCCACGCGCCAGCCCATTCCTTTAAAATGACTGCCGTGGAACTGAGCGACGGCTTCCAGGCGGATAACGCGCAGAATGTCGTCTATTCCATAAACCGCCTCGGTATAATTGTGGATTGTTGGTGCTCTCAGATAATGCAATTGAAGCGTTTCCGAGATGCCGGTGATCCGTAATGCTTCTATCCGGGTAAGTGCAAATCGCTGCGAAGTCCAGATCGCGTGTGCCTGGAAAAACCAGGAATCTGTACTGTAACGATAAAAGGGCAGCATTCTGAACTGGTCCGGTGGATAAGCATATTGAAAGAAAAACTCATTGCCCATGAAATGTCGGTAATCAGGGAAATACATCTGTTTTCTGCTTAAAAAGCTGCCACCATTCACAAAATATTCCAGATTGCTCCTTGGGCCAAGGCTCAAATTCTGCCTGACCGTTCCTTGCAGCATGGAATAATCCACATCGCCGGCCACGCCAACCCCCCTTTTATAATTTACGCTAAAAGACGGCCCCTTGCTCCTCAAATAACGTTTTTCTCCGTTTCTGATCAGGTATCTTCGCCAGGGACGAAGCGTTGCCGTAAGATCCAGCGTTACTGCATCGTGCTCGGGAAATCCGGTGTCTGACAGTTCCTTGTTTATAGGCCGATTGGGTGTGTAGCTGTATTTGCTCCAAAAGAAAATAGGGCGCGCAGTTTCCTGATTAAAAAGTTCTTCCCTATGCTCGTATTCAACAGCTGCATTAAAGCTCAGGATATCAGCAATGTTGCGCAACGAAAATTCTGCCCGTCCGAACTGCTTTTGATAAAGCTTCATGTAATTGCGGTCGAAAAACCGGGCGCCGATGCTGTTCGGCAATGGGGGAATTGGATTGTTATTATTGATCTGGCTAGCCATTTCACCGCCGGTAAGCAGCAAGCTCCAGTTGTTATTGCCGATCGCAGTTTCCAACTGGCCATAAACGCGCTTACGTCCAAACGAGTATCGAACGAGCGGAGTTACCCTGAAATGGTAGGATTTGCCCCAGCGTTTCTGCCACTCAGTTAAAAAGTTGATCGCGTTACCTTCTACGGTGTTATAACTGATCGAAAGCAATGGACTTTTGAAATAAAATGTTTGGCGCTCGCCAATGGTATAAGTATTTCCCGTAACCAAATGCAAGGGTTTAAATGCAACAGAGTCGGGCCGCGTTTTCTCCCTGATCGAATCCTTAACAACCTTAATGCTATCCTGCAGGACGTAGCTGCTGACTTCGGACTTTGTTAACGGAATGGGCCGTAGTGCTTGCCAATAAGTGGTATCACGCTTATTAGCCATGGAATCGATCACAATTGAATCCTGCCTGACCAGCCGATCGCTGCTGCCTTGCTGTTTATTTTCCTTTTTCTCCTCCTTTTCGTATTCCTTGGTCAATTTCCGGAAGTTTTTTGTAGAAAATTCCTTTTGGTCCTGAATCATTTTTTCCAAATCTTTTTTCCGCTTCGATCCGTCCGCAGGCTTTTCTTTTTTGTGGTCAACGATCACAATGTCTTCCTTCAACCCCGGATCGACGTCAAGCTTTTCGTAAGTCAATGAAACCAGATATCGGAATTCGCCAGCAAAACCCAGGTAACTTCCATCGATTCGAAATTGCTGATTCACCGGAATCCATACATTCTGAACCGGGCTGAAAATCTGTTTAGCCGAAATATTCAATCCGCTGGTTGTCGTTTGCAGATCATAACTATGAATGGCCCAACGATCTTCCAGAATAAAAAGGCTCCCTTTAAAAACGCCTTCACCATAAGCTTTGGGAATCACCTTAATCTTGTTGACCAGTTGTCCCTGATCTTCAAAATAACCTTCATATTCAAACTTGTAATAAGCAAATGCTCTCGGTGAAAGCGGAGAAATCGTCCCTGCAATTTCAGGACTGTATAAGCTGGCAAGAATATACTCGTTGGGAGATGGAATGCTGTTATCGAGGCTGTTTCGCGTTGAAACGATTTTCTGTGTATAACTCGCGGGTCGTCTGTATTTGATTTCGGCAACGCTCTCGTTGAGGATTGCTTTCCCTTCCTGAATGCCTTCTTTTTTAAGCCTGCGCTCGACGAGATAAGGGATTTTTGTAGGTAATGCTGTGCTCCGGGAATAAACCTTGGCAGTGTAACCGCGTAATTGCAGTTGATGGAAACGCGCTTTTGCAATTGCGCGCCGCATTATACTGTAAGCAGGATCTTCCTTGCCTTTGCCGATGGTCGCTTCCTGTAAATTGAGTGCATGCTCCTCCAGGACAATGTTCAGTTCTGTAAAGTCGCTGCCAATCGTAACGTTTTTGGAAGTGCTTTTAAACCCCAGATATTGAAAAATAATCTCATAACTTCCCGGCGCCAAACTGAATTCATAAGCACCTTCTTCATTGGCCATGGTTCCGTTACTGGTCCCCTTAACTGCAATTCCAGCATAGGGAAGCGCTTCGCCTTTGTTGGTCATAATGCGTCCTTTGATTCCGCCGGCGATTAATTGGGGTTGTAGTCCAACAAAAAGTATCACGAGTAACAATAGGCGCATAGAGGGGTCTGTCATTTAGTTGCAATAAGCACAAATTCAACGAAATTACTGTTTCGTTATGCTTACGCACTATATAACCGTACCAATGCATTAAACGCAAAGAAAAAAGCAGTGAACGAACCACGTCGCACACTGCTTTTTAGATCCAATAGCAGGTTAGTCACATTGGCCGTCAACCGTGCAATTCGCACCGTCTGCCAGAGAAATCAATGGTTCGGGGTTTGCCTTTTCCCATTCTGAAAATGATTTTTCCAAAGCGCCTAGAAACGTCTCCGGCTGTTGTGCGCCTGAAACGGCATATTTGCGGTCTAATACAAAAAAGGGAACGCCGCGCGCACCCACTTGCTGCGCTTCATAAATGTCATGACGAACTTGCTCACTGAACCGGGTGGTTTCCAGGACAGACTTTAATTCAGCCACATCAAGTCCGATTGCTGAACCCAGGTCAAGCAAAGTTTCCTTATCGGCCGTGTTTTTTCCATCAGTGAAGTAAGCCTTGAATAATTGCTCTTCAGCCTCGTCGCCTTTTCCCTGGGTTTTTGCATATTGTACAAACCGGTGCGCATCGAATGAATTCGCAACAACGGCCTTATCCATATTATATTCCAAACCCACTTCGGCTGCAATCGAAGTCACATGATCATTCATTTGGGCTGCATATTCAGGCGTCCAGCCTTTCACTTCCGCCAGATAATCGTTGATGGTTCTTCCTGGCTCCGTTTTCATGGCCGGGTTAAGCTGGAAGCTTTTCCATTCCACCTGAATCTTTTCTTTTTGAGGAAACTGTTCCAATGCCTTTTCAAACTTCCGTTTGCCTATGTAGCAAAAAGGACACATTACATCACTCCATATTTCAACTTTCATCATATCAGTCAGTTAGTTCAATTAATGATCTGTTGCCGCGGACTTATTGCTGGCGCTTATCAGATCGAAATAAAAAGCTCCTCGTGCGATCTTCTTACCTTTTTCGCTTTTGACAAACCATCATTTTCAGCGTCGCGGTAACCCAATGTCATGATAACAACACTTTTCAATCCTTTTTCGGTCAAACCTAAAATTTCATCCAGTTTGGCGTTATTAAAACCTTCCATAGGCGTTGCATCCACGTGTTCCGTAGCCGCCGCAACCAGCGCGTGTCCTAATGCAATGTAAGCCTGCCTTGCCGCCCAGTTGAAATTCCCTTCATCTGAACGCGCCTGGACGCTGTTGGTAACATTCTCCTGGAATTTTGACAACGATTCCACAGAAATCCCACGTGTCGTTGCAATCAGATTCATATACTCGCTGATTTGCGCGGCTGTAATTTTGTCCCAGGCTGCAAAAACAAGCAGATGTGATGCGTCCGGAATCTGCGGCTGCGGAGCGGCTTCCTTAAAAATCCTGTTTTTCGTTTCCTGGTCACTGATCACAACGATGTTATAGGGTTGTAAGCCAGCAGAAGAAGGGGATAACTTGATGGCTTCCAGTATCGTATTCAATTTCTCCTGTGGAACTGCCTGTCCATTCATTCTTTTAGCAGCATATCTCCAGTTTAGGTCTTCTATAAGATTATTCATTTCAAATATTTTGTTAAATTCGATGTGCAAACTTAAATAAATAAACTATACATTTGTAAGTACTATACCAAAGGATAGCTTAAAAAGTTCACTCATGGAAGCAGCAGACGTAGAAGTCACAGCAAAAAAAGCCCCCCACACCTACGGAGAATGCACGAAAAGCATGCTGCCGGTCCGCGATGCATTGGCAGTGCTAAGCGGAAAGTGGAAATTGCCGATCATCATTTCCCTCATCTTCGGAAACAAACGTTTCTCCCAAATAGCCAAAGAAATTCCTGGCATTACAGATAAAATGTTGTCGAAAGAACTAAGAGACCTGGAAGCCAACTGCCTCGTTAAAAGAACAGTCTACGATTCCATTCCGGTGGTTGTGGAATATACATTAACTGATTACGGCCACACATTAAAGCCGGTGATCGAGGTGCTGCGGAATTGGGGAGTAGCGCATAGGGATCGAATTATGCATTTGTAGACCGAATAGTAACCAATTTTTAAAGCAGCTGACTCTCTGGAAAAGTTTGAAATTTGACACAAAAAAAGCAACCCTCGCAGGTTGCTTTTCCTCAAATTAAAATCAAAAACTCAGCCAAAAAATCATCCCAGCTGATTAATACAATTCAAATCCTCAAACGCCAGTTTCAGACGTTGGATCATGCTTTCTTCGCCTTTGCGTAACCATACGCGTGGGTCGTAGTATTTTTTGTTTGGCGAATCCGGGCCATTTGGATTGCCTAGTTGCGTTTGCAGAAAGCCTTCGTTTTCTTTGTAATATTTCAAAAGACCTTCCCAGGTTGACCATTGCATATCGGTGTCAATGTTCATTTTGATGGCTCCGTATTCAATCGCTTCGCGGATTTCTTCGCGGGAAGAGCCTGATCCTCCGTGGAATACGAAGTTAACGGGCAATTCAGCAGTTCCGAATTTCTCCTGGATAAATTGCTGTGAGTTGCGAAGGATTTTCGGTTCAAGCTTCACATTTCCCGGCTTGTAAACACCGTGAACATTACCGAATGCTGCTGCAATGGTGAAATTTGGTGAGATTTTAGAAAGCTCTTCGTATGCGTAAGCAACTTCTTCCGGCTGCGTATAAAGTTTAGAGCTGTCCACGTCGCTGTTGTCAACGCCATCTTCCTCCCCACCTGTTACACCCAATTCAATTTCAAGTGTCATGCCGATTTTGGCCATACGCTCGAAGTATTTTGCCGAAATTTCGATGTTTTCTTCAATCGGTTCTTCCGAAAGGTCCAGCATGTGAGAGCTGTACAGTGGAATGCCATGTTGGTCGAAATAACGTTCGCCTGCGTCCAGAAGGCCGTCGATCCAAGGGAGCAATTTTTTTGCGCAGTGGTCTGTGTGCAAAATTACGGGAATGCCGTAAAGTGCAGCCATTTGGTGGACGTGCATTGCGCCGGAAATTCCACCTGCAATTGCAGCCTGCTGATCCGTGTTTGAAAGACTTTTTCCAGCATAAAATATAGCTCCGCCATTTGAAAACTGAATGATAACGGGGCTGTTAACCGCTTTGGCAGTTTCAAGAACTGCATTTACTGAGTTGGTTCCAACCACGTTAACCGCCGGAAGGGCATAGTTATTTTCGTTGGCGTGGCGGAAAATTTCGCTAACTCCGTCACCGGTTACAACACCGGGCGCAAAGCGTTTTGTAGTTTCGCTCATAGTAATAAAGAATATTTTTTCAAGAATAAATTTTACAATTCAGATATAAAAAATGAACTGCGCGGGAATCCCTGCAAGTTAGGTATTTTACAGAAAATGGAGGAAAGATCAAGGGTATATTATGCTTTATGACGAAGATTAATCTATCTATAATCGTTTTGGCGCAATCTGCGTATCTTTGAAAATGATTGAATTTGCAGGCATCGGCTTGCATGATTGTATGACGAAAGCATTATTAATGAATTCCAAACTGACCAGGACGATCCTGATTGCCCTCGCACTGGGCTTTTTTGTAGTGTGGGTCCTCGAATTTCGGCGGACAACCATGTTCGAAAGTTACTGGCTGCTTTTGCTTGCCATTATGTGCTTGTTAATGTTCCAGTTCAGCAGGTTAAAAGCTTCGTTACTAGCCAAAAAAGAAGCCGAAATGAAGGTTGATATAAAAAAGAACAAGCCGGTTAAAACATCAAAAAAATGAGCATGCTATTTCTGGGTTTGACGGTCGTTTTCTTTATCCTTGCAGGTTATTATGGGGCTGTGCGCTCTGTTTTGCTGGATGTTTCCATAGACCGTTATTCCTTGCGCCACGAAAAATCCGAGGAAGTTTATCAAACATTATACTGGCGCAGGATCCTTCGTATGATCCGCTTGCTAACCGTTGCATTAGGCTGTTTTTGGGCGATAGCAGCGTTTTATCCGGTCCTTTTGGTGGATCTGGGCGTTCATGAAGGCGCATTGGTAGCCGGTATGTTTGCCGTTTTAATCGTGGTCTGGATGGCGAGTTATTCCAGCTGGGTGAAAATCGGGCGTGCTTTTCCGGAGGCACTGGACCTTTCCGCATTCCCCGTTCGCGTCGCAGAATGGGTCATTACGCCGTTATATTGGGTTGTTGAGCCATTTGTAAAAGAAAATATTCTATCGCCTTCGCTGCGCGATGATGCGGCCTCTGCGGACGATCCCGACTTTGATGACCACAGCATTGAGGAAAGAATGTTTATCAATGCGTTGGATTTCAAAGATTTGCGTATCAGGGATTGTATGATTCCCCGAACGGAAATTTCGGCGGTGAATGTGAATGCAAGCATTGAGGACTTGCGGACGGCATTCCTGACGAGCGGCCATTCCAAAATCATCGTGCACCGCGAGTCGGTTGATGAGGTTTTGGGTTATTGTCATGCATTATCCCTTTTCAAAAAGCCAAAAGAGATCAGTAACATTATCACGCCGATCCTGATCGTGCCGGAAGCAATGCCTGCAAGTGATCTTATGCTCCGCTTTTTAGAGGAAAGAAGAAGTCTGGCATTGGTTGTGGATGAGTTTGGAGGAACGTCGGGACTGGTAAGTGTGGAAGACGTCGTAGAACAAATTTTTGGTGAAATTCAGGATGAATATGACTCCACCGAAGACTGGACGGAGCGTAAACTGGACGATGATAGTTACATTCTGAGCGCCCGGCATGAGCTGGATTATTTAAACGAAAAATACGGATGGGAGCTTCCGGAAGGCGATTATGATACATTAGCCGGGATGGTGATCGACTATTTTGGCGACTTGCCGGAAGTGAATGAAACGGTGAGCATTCCGCCTTACGCATTCCAGGTCGTTTCTATGCAGGACACGCGCATTGAACTCGTCAGATTAACCATTGAAGAAAGAGAGAAGAAAAGCGAAAAAAGTTAACAGATTCATAAGAACAATTAATCAATCCAATGAAAGTAAATACATTATCAAGTTTTCTGTTAACGACAATATTCTTTTTGCCCCATTTATTATTAGCTCAAAAGTCAGATTTAAAAAGTCAGCTGGAAAGCATTACCAGACAAGTTGACGGCATTGCAGGCGTTGCCATCCAGGATCTTCAAGGCAAGGAAACCATTATCCTGAATGCAGATCACAAATTTCCAATGCTCAGCTCTTTCAAATTCCCCATCGCGATGGCCGTTCTGGATCAGGTTGATAAAGGGAAATTATCGCTAAACCAGAAATATCACCTCACCAAAGAAGACGTTCAGCTCAAAACTTACAGCCCGCTGCGGGACAAATATCCGGATGGAAATGTCGATCTGACCATTGCAGATCTGCTGGCTAGCATGGTTTCATTGAGTGACAACATTGCCTGCGACATTCTCTTCAAACTGGCTGGCGGAACAAAACCGGTTCAGGATTATGTGCACGGTTTGGGCGTAAAGGACATTGCTATCGTTGCCAATGAAGAGCAAATGGGGCAGGACTGGAATGTTCAGTATACCAATTGGTGCAAGCCGGGTGCTATGCTGCAATTGCTGGAAATTTTTCATAAAGGAAAAAATCTTTCTAAAACCAGCCAGGATTTTTTATCCAAAATCATGATCGACGGACCTACTGGCATGAACCGGATCAAAGGCCAGTTGCCTAAAGATGCCATTGTCGCTCATAAAACGGGCACTTCCGGCACGAATGACAAAGGCATGATGGCCGCCGTAAATGACGTCGGCATTGTCAAAATGCCAAATGGTAAAGTTTTGCGATTGTATTGTTCGTCTCCAATTCAACGGCTGATCTGAAAGCGATCGAATCGGTTATGGCGCAGGTTTCCAAGGCAGCATTTGAGCATTATGCATCAAAATAGGAGGTTTTGTGGCTCGTTTTATTATTAAGTTTTTGAAAAGTGCAGATATCGGTTGAGAAAATAGGGAAAAAATTTGTGAAGGAATGGATTGTCCGCAATGCTACTTTTGAGCTCGCAGCCGGACAACAATATACATTTGTAGGGCCGAATGGCAGTGGGAAATCAACGTTATTGCAGTTGCTGACGGGCATTATGCCTGTTTCTGAGGGTACAATTAAATATATCACTACAGCGGGAAAGGAAGTCGAAGTGGATCATTGGTATAAACATCTGGTCGTAGCGGCGCCTTATCTCGAACTGATCGAAGAGTTTACATTGCGCGAGCTGATCCAATTTCACAGCAAGTTCAAGCCATTCAAAAACGGGATTACATTCAAAGATTTCGAGGATTTTATTCAGTTGCCGCATGCAAGCGGGAAAACGCTCCGTCATTTTTCTTCCGGCATGAAACAGCGCGTGAAGCTGGGTCTCGCTTTCATGTCCGACGTCCCCGTTATTTTCTTAGACGAACCTACAACCAATCTGGATGTTCCGGGCATCAACTGGTATCTCGATCACGTGGTCCATCACACACAAAATCAGCTTGTTTTGCTAGGTTCGAACGTGAAACAGGAATACGAATTTTGTGAAAATATCATTTCAGTTTCTGCGTTCAAATAGAAACACAGCGGAGCCAAATATGCGGGGAAATATACGTTCTATCGTTTTACTTTTTCTGTTTTTAACCTGCATCGTTGGCAGCAGCTTTGCTGGCGGAATGCATTTTATTGAAAACCGCGGCCAGTGGGAACCGGACATTTTGTTCCGCACCGAAATCCCCGGCGGCTTTCTTTTTCTTAAAAAACAATCACTCGTTTACGTATTATATGATGCTGCGCAGGTTTCCGCGAATCATGGAAAGCAGCCGGTGGCTTCGCCCGGTGCCCGGGAAAATGACAAATCCATCTCAGCACATGGGGTTGAAGTTGAGTTTTTGGGTGCTTCTGCCAATGTCAAATACGCTGCCAGTACGCCCATTGAGACAGGCTTTAACTATTTTTTGGGAGAAAAGGAACAGAACTGGGCGGGCGGCGTAAAAGGGTTTGAAGAGGTTATTTATAAAAATATTTACGAGGGGATTGATATGCGTGTTTATCTGCATCAATTCAAACTCAAATACGAATTCATCGTCCATCCGCAGGCTGATCCGTCACAGATCAGGATGAAATACGATGGTGCGGAAAAGATTTCTGTGAATGAAACGGGCCAGATCGTTGTAAAAACGAGCATTGGGCAGTTCAAAGAAGCTGAGCCATATTCATTTCAACAGATCAATGCCAGGACTACGGAAATCTCTTCACAGTTTCAGTTGTCAGCTGGTAATGTGGTCACCTTCAGCATTCCAAAAGCCTATAACAAATCAGAAAAGCTCACTATTGATCCGGAACTGATATTTTCCACCTATTCCGGTTCCGTTGCGGATAACTGGGGGCATACCGCGACGTATGATGATGAAGGTAATCTCTATTCCGGCGGGACTGTTTTTGGAGCAAATTTCCCAGCAACGGTCGGTGCATTTCAGACCAAATTCGAAGGCCAGGTAGACGTTTCGATCATGAAATTCACACCGGATGGAAGCAAACTGGTTTATGCCACATTTCTGGGCGGCAGTCACACCGACATTCCAAGCAGCCTGATCGTCAACAGCAAGAAAGAGTTACTGATTTTAGGCACAACCTCTTCCAAAAACTTCCCCACGAGGACCGGCGCTTTCCAAACAGTATTTGGCGGCGGGACAAAGATTATCCCGATATCAGGACTGGATCTTGAAAACGGCAGCGATATTTTCGTATCAAAAATAAGCGCGGACGGCAAACAGCTGGCTGCATCAACTTTCGCTGGGGGCAGCGGAAATGATGGCGTGAGCATGACCGAGCTCGCGACAATCCGCAATTACGGCGATAGTTTCAGAGGCGAAATCGGCATTGACAAGGATGATAATGTGCTTATTGTTTCCTCGACCAATTCCGCCAATTTTCCTTTAAAAAATGCCGTTCAGGGGAAATTTGCAGGCGTCCAGGACGGGGTCATTCTGAAATTCAATTCCGGCTTGAATAGTTTGCTATGGAGCACATTTATAGGCGGGAACGAGTGGGACGCTGCTTATTCGCTTAAGGTTTCGGCCTTGGGCGATATTTACGTGGCGGGAATTACGCAAAGCAAAAATTTGCCGGCCAATGCTTCTTCTTTTCAGAAAGCCTTGAATGGAACAGAAGACGGATTTGTAGCACATTATGCCAATGATAAATTGCTGGGCGCAACTTATCTGGGCACGCCGAATCAGGACGGCGCTTACCTACTGGATCTGGACGCGGGCAACAATGTGTATGTTTATGGCCTCACCAATGGCCCCTATCCGGTGAGTCAGGGTGTATATCAGAATGCAAAGAGCGGTCAGTTCATACATGCGCTGGATGCGGCTTTGTCAAAAACGGTCTTTTCCACGGTAATCGGATCGGGCAGGGGAGTTCCTGACATTTCCCCAACCGCTTTTCTGGTGAGCGAATGTGGCAATATTTATCTGGCTGGCTGGGGAGGCAATGTAAATTCATCCACGGCCAATAATTCAAGCAGTACGACCACGGATCTGGTCGTTACGGACGACGCGATCCAATCTTTGACAAACGGCAATAATTTTTACATCGCTATTTTGGAGCAAGGTGCCAAATCACTGCTATACGCCACTTATTTCGGGAGCCGGGATCGGTCAGGCCAAGTCCAGGGCGATCACGTGGACGGCGGGACGAGTCGGTTCGATAAAAATGGGACTATATACCATGCGACTTGCGCCTGCGGGGGCAGCGGCTTTCCGGTTACGCCGCAAGCCTGGTCCAAAACCAATAACAGCGATAACTGCAATAACGCAGCATTCAAAATTGACATTGACCGCCTGAAAGCTGGTTTTGATGTGTATTCAGGAAGTACTAAAGACGTTTTACGCGGTTGTGCGCCATTATCTCTATCATTCGTAAACACGAGTGAAGGCGGCGTGGATTACATTTGGGACGTTGGCGGAAATACATTTTCCCGTGAAGAGGATCAATCGGAATACACTTTTACAAAACCGGGCGAATATACTGTTACATTGAAGGCATATAACCGGCTGAGTTGCAAGCGCATGGACGTTGCGCAGAAGAAAATCATCGTAGAGACGCTGAATAGCAAGATTAAGGCGGATACGACGGTTTGTGAAAACACGAAATTGCAGCTCTGGGCATCAGGGGGAACACAATATAAATGGTCGCCTTCGACGGGAATGGATAATGCAGCGATTGCTATGCCCTCGGTCACTGTCAAGGAAGATGCCGAATTTTCTGTCGAGATCAGCAATGCAAGCGGCTGTAAGGTTACGGAGAAAATGAAGGTTTCGGTTGATAAAAAGATCGATTTCATTGATATGCCGGATGTGGAAGTCTGCGCGGGAGCCACTGTTGTGCTCTCTGTTTCGGGTGACGGGACAAAATATCGCTGGCTGGCAACGGACGGATTGGAAGAAACCATCGGCAAATCGGTTACGGTGAAGCCGCAAAAAACAACCACCTACACCATTGAAGGAACATATGCGGACGGCTGCCGTCCTGTACGCGAGATTACGGTCAAGGTTGACAGGACGCATGAACCGATTTTCGAGATAAATCAATCCGGTGGGGCTTGCAATGCGCCGTTCAGCTATTCGATGTCCAACCAGACAAAAAATGCGCAGCGCTACGAATGGAACCTCGGGACTGGAAACACGATAACAGATCCGGAGATTAATGAATATATTTACGAGACGCCTGGCGAATACACCATTACATTAACTGCCTATAACAGTGCAGGATGTGCTTTGACGTCGTCGAAAAAAATAACGGCATCACCACCATTTACACTGGCCAATGTAATTACGCCTAATGGTGATGGTAAGAATGATCTGTTCATTGTCCCGGTTTTGCCCGCTTCCCTTGAAATCTTTAACAGATGGGGGAAATCGGTTTTCAAAGCGGCGGATTACAAGAATGACTGGGGCAAAGGCATCGGAAACGGGACGTATTTTTATGTCGTCGATACGCCTCAGGGCAACCATTGCAAAGGCTGGGTAGAAGTTTTGGAATAATTATCTTACACTTAAACACATAACGAACATGAAAAAAGTAATGATGCTGATGATGCTTGTAATGGGCACATTGGCCGTTCAGGCGCAGAGTGACAGCCATTTTGGAAAGGAAATTAATGAAAGCAAAGCCATTGAAGCCAGCGCACTGCCGGAAAAAATGGGCGACAAAAAGGAAATGGCAGCCAAAGTAAGTGGTCAGGTAGAATCGGTTTGCCAGGTGAAAGGATGCTGGATGGCCGTAAAGCTGGATAATGGTGAAACAATGCGGGTTATGTTCAAGGATTACGCGTTTTTTGTTCCAAAAGATATAACCGGAAAAACGGTTGTTTTTGAAGGTCAGGCGCAGAAGAAAACGATTCCCGTTGAGCATTTACAGCATTATGCCAAAGACGCCGGTCAGAGCCAGGAAGAAATTGCTAAAATCACCGAGCCAAAGGATGAATTGACTTTTATTGCAGATGGCGTGATCGTGAAATAATTTCGATCTTCGAAGTAAGAAACAAGCGAATGGGCACTTTTGAACATATTCAGAAGTGTCCTTTTCTTTTTATATGAAGTTCAAAACCGCCTTCGCCTGCTTCGGATTAGTCTTTTCGTTTCATTTTACATTTGCCCAAACCACCAAACTAAATTGGTGGAACCCGCAAACTGCCACATTCCCGGTTTTGGAGGGGCAAGCCTGGCCAAAGGAGGTGAAAAATCCCTACGACAGGTTGCCCGCGCGGGCCGAAAAGCAGGTTAGAGAGCAGGTTTGGGGCTTATCAAATCAATCTGCCGGACTAATGTTGCGGTTTCGGGCCAATTCTGCCGAAATAAGCATTCGTTATGTTGTGAACGGCAAGCACGCATTACCCCATATGCCCGCTACGGGCGTGAGTGGGGTGGATCTTTACGCTATTTCAAGCGATGGCGACTGGCGTTGGTGTGCGGGAAAATATGCTTTTGGTGATACAATTACGTACACTTTCCGAGGGCTGGAACCCAATGATTCATATCACAAAAAAGGCCGGGAATACAGACTTTATCTTCCGTTATATAACAGCGTGAAATGGCTGGAAGTGGGAACGCCGGAAGGAACAGAATTTACGCCGCTGGCAACCAGACCGGACAAGCCTATCGTCATTTACGGCACTTCCATCGCACACGGCGCCTGCGCTTCACGCCCGGGAATGGCCTGGACGGCTATTTTGGGACGGAAGCTGGACCATCCGCTTGTTAACCTCGGATTTTCTGGAAACGGACGGCTGGAAGAGGAAGTGGTGAGCATTGTGTCTGAAATTGATGCCAAAGCCTTTGTGCTGGACTGCCTTCCCAACCTCACCATACGACCCGATTCAAAACTTGGATTAACGATTGAAGATGTAAAAACCAGGATTCTCGCCACCACCCGAATGCTCCGTAAAAAGCATCCGAACACGCCTATCGTGTTGGCCTCACACGCCGGTTATACGGACGAGGATATGAATCCGCAAAGCAGGCATTTTTACAGCGAGGTGAATGAAACATTGAAAGAGGCGTTTGCGCAGCTCAAATCGGAAGGCATTGAGCAATTGTTTATTATTCCAAAAGCAGATTTCGGGCAGGATATCGAGACCATGGTGGACGGGACGCATCCTAACGACCTCGGAATGATGCGTTATGCGGAAGGATATGAGAAGCATTTGCGCCAGATCCTGCACGAATACAAAGGCACCGCGTCCACAACACAACCTGTTATTCAAATGCGGGAGCTCAATAATTACGATTGGGAAGCCAGGCATCATGAAATCCTGAACTTAAATAAGAACAATCCGCCTGCAACGGTCGTCATAGGAAACTCCATCACACATTTTTGGGGTGGATTGCCAAAAGGGCCACGCGCCAACGGGGCCGATTCGTGGGATAATACATTCGGCAAAAATGCAAGGAACCTGGGCTATGGCTGGGACCGGATCGAGAATGTGCTATGGCGCATCAACCACGGAGAACTGGACGGCTACGCTGCGAAGCAGCTTTTTGTAAACATTGGTACCAATAACCTGCATTTAAATTCAGATGAGGAAATTGTCGAAGGATGGCGAATGCTTATCGACGCGATGAAATTTCATCAGCCCGAGGCACAAATTACAATGTTGGGAATTTATCCAAGACGTCAGCAGGAAGGAAGAGTTGCTGTTATCAATGAGAAATTGGCGCAACTAACGGGAGAAACCAATGTAAACTTCCTTGATCCCGGTAAGGTTTTCTTGCAAAAAGATGGAAAAATAGATGAGTCGTTATTTTCCGACGGCCTGCATCCGAATGCAAAAGGATACAAGCTTCTGGGAGATTCGATCAAGCGGTCTGTGAAGTAATCCGGCTTATAAAACGACGCCTATGCCGAATAAAATCACAAAAAGCAATGTGGAAAGCGCCATTTGCTTTAAATAAGGATCCAGTTCATTCGCTTTTTTTAACCTCGAAATAGCCAGGCCGTTTTTGATAAATAAAGGGAAGCTCAGGAGAAACATCAGGCTTGTATAACCCGAGAAATGCTCGGCGGTGTAAACGGAAACGCAAAGCATTCCGATAATCAAAATGGTCCAGTGATAGGCAATGGCTTTTTCGCGTCCCAGCCGTACGGGAATTGAGTTTTTGCCAGTCGCCTTATCAGACTCAATGTCACGAATGTTGTTAATGTTCAAAACACCAACGGCGAAAAGTCCGCAGCTGGACGCGGGAAGGAGTAAGCCCCAATCCCAAACATGTGTGTGAAGATAACTGCTGCCCAACACACCAACCCATCCGAAAAATATCAAAACCGACAAATCGCCCAGGCCGACATAGCCGTAAGGACGCTTTCCTGCTGTATAAGTGATTGCGGCAATGATACAAGCAATGCCAATACCCAGAAAAACCCAGAAGACATTAGCAGGAGCGTCTTTTAAGGCAATGATCAAAAGCGATATTCCGGAAATCAATGCAAGAATCGAAAAGACGATGATAGCTCTCAGCATGGTTGATGCCTGAATGTGCCCGGAATGAACCGCCCTGCGTGGTCCTTGACGTAATTCGGTATCTTTTCCATTCACAGCATCTCCATAATCGTTGGCGAAATTGGATAGGATTTGCAGTAAAATGGTTGTTAACACGCTCAATCCTGCCACTGGCCAGCTGAATGTTCCGGTAGAAGCCGCTAAAAAACAGCCCATTAATATACATGAAAGTGCAAGGGGCAATGTACGGGGACGGGCTGCTTCAATCCAGGGATTCATTGATTTCTATTGGAGTCGGGTATTCAGGCCTGCGTTTTCTGCTCAGCCCAGTTTATGATTTTTTCTGCAACTTCTAGGCCCTCCTTGGATACAGCGGCATTTAACACGCCGTCATAGCTCATCGAAAGGTGAAGAATGTCGTAAGCATCAAGGAAGTAGGATAAGACTTTTTTGTCAACAACAGAAAGCTCCTTTTGATACCATTCCACACTTTTTCTGGTCTTTTTTTTCTTATCACCCAAAACACTGTCAAGTGCAACCAGAACACCAGAGTAGGCAGTGTGCCCTGCCATCCTTACATACTTTCGGTCTTTGTAACTGCCGCCTTCTTTAATCGCCTTTTCTCTTAAAATTTCCTTAGCGTTAGAGATGTAGCGCTTTGCTTCTGTAATGTCTTTCATGTTAGTGATGTGTATATATGGTGGAAAATTTTCAGGCTGCAACATTTGCAGCCTGAAAATTAAAAAGCTTTTTTTAAATGCCGACTGCGGTCAAAAACTCTGGATCAGTCGGTAATATTTTTGAGGCGAAGAAATTGGTTAGTTCACCTTTTTCATTCACAACATATTTGCAGAAATTCCAGGTTGGAGCTTTGTCATTCCAGCCGTTCAAGTCTTTAGTCGTAAGCCATTTGTAAATGGGTGCCTGATCTTCACCTAAAACAGAAACTTTCTCAAACATAGGGAAAGTCACGCCATAAGTAGCTGAGCAGAATGTTGCAATTTCTTCGCTTGTGCCTGGCTCCTGTCCACCGAAATTGTTTGCGGGAAAACCCAACACAACCACCTTATCTCCATGCTCCTTATTGAATTTTTCCCAATCAGCATATTGCTTGGTGTAGCCGCATTTGGAAGCAACATTGAGGATCACCACTTTTTTGCCTTTGTATTTGCTCAGATCAACCGTTTTGTTACCAACCAGCGATTTTACTTTGAAATCATAAAGCGTTTGCTTGGCAACAACATCGTGCGCAGGTTTTGTGGCAATTTCGGACTTATCGGCGAAGAGGCCGGTTATTAAACTCGTAATCATAATAAATAAGGATTTTAATAAGCTCATAATCGTAGTCTGGTTATTGGTTAGTTTATGTTATTTAAAATGAAATACATGAAATTAATACATTTTAGCTGCTTTCAGCGCGATTTCCCTAACCACCCGGCCTCGCTACATTCGCTCCGGAACTTCTATCCCTAATAACCCCAAAGCCTTCTGAATTGTTTCAGAAACTGCACGCGATAATGCAACCCTGAATTTCACTGCTTCCGGGTTTGGATCAGAGAAAATAGAGACCTCTGCGTAGAACTGATTATAGACCTTTGCCAACTCAAATGCATACAACGAAATAACTGAAGGCGCAAACTCATTCGCCGCCGCCAGCACACGAACCGGATATTGTGACAAAGCAAAAATCAACTCTTTTTCTGCCGGATGTAATACATAGCTTACGGGCGGAATCACCGGTTGGATGCCTGACTGCTCCGCTTTTCTGGTAATAGAGCGGATCCGGGCATATGTGTACTGAATAAACGGGCCTGTATGTCCTTGGAAATCAATCGATTCTTCGGGATTAAAGAGCATTCTTTTTTTAGGGTCAACCTTTAAAAGAAAATACTTTAATGCACCCAATGCGAGCTGATTGTAAAGCTGCTTCGCTTCCGCGCTATCGAAATCATCAATTTTGCCGAGTTCCTGCGTTCTGCTTGCTGCGGTCTGGATCATTTGCTCCACCAGGTCATCGGCATCTACCACCGTTCCTTCCCGCGATTTCATTTTCCCCGAGGGCAAATCCACCATGCCGTAACTAATGTGATAACAGCCATCGGCATAAGGACGCCCCAGTTTTTTCAGAATGGCAAAAAGGACTTTGAAATGATAATCCTGCTCGTTTCCTACAACCCACAGATAACGGTTGTTATGAAAGTCGCCGTATTTAAGCTCGGTTGTTCCCAGATCCTGCGTAATGTAAACGGAAGTCCCATCACCACGCAGAACGAGCTTTTCGTCCAGGCCTTCTGCGGAGAGGTCGATCCAGACAGAATTGTCGGGCTTTTTGTAGAAAACATTATTTTGCAAACCTTCTTCTATAATGTCTTTCCCAAGCAGATATGTGTTTGATTCATAATATGTTTTATCAAAACCAACACCAATTTTATCATAAGTCTGGCGGAAGCCTTCGTAAACCCAGCCGTTCATCTTATGCCATAATGCAACGGTTTCAGGGTCATTATTTTCCCAAAGCAAAAGCAATTTTTGGGCTTCGAGGATCCAGGGCGCCTTTTTGGTAGCTTCTTCTTCCGGCATTCCCTGTTCAACAAGCTCCCTAATCTGCCGTTTATATTCACCGTCAAACATTACGTAATATTTCCCAGCCAATTTGTCGCCCTTAATGCCGCTCGATTCCGGCGTTTCGCCATTTCCAAGTTCACGGTAAGCCAGCATGGATTTGCAGATGTGAATTCCGCGATCGTTTACCAAACAAGTTTTTACAACATCATAACCGCTGGCTTTGAGAATCTTAGATAAAGAATCACCAAGGAAATTATTCCTCAAATGTCCCAGGTGAAGCGGCTTATTGGTGTTGGGAGAAGAAAATTCCACCATTACGGACTGGCCGTTCGAAGGAAATGTCCCAAAATTCTGATTATTAAAAACTTTCGAAAACAATTCCAACCAGGTTGTGTCTTTCAGGCTGATGTTCAAAAAGCCCTGAACGACATTGAACTTGTCAGCCACGGAAGAGTGCTCTGCAAGCTCAGTTCCGATAATCTGCCCTATTTCCGCGGGTGTTTTGCGGATGGATTTGGTGAGCGGGAAAGTAACAAAAGTGTAAAATCCTTCAAATTCCTTTTTTGTCGGTTGTAAAATGATGTCTTCAACGGCTATATCAAAATGCTTCTGGATTGCTTTTTGAATATCGTCCTTCAGAATTGCTTCAATCGTCATGAATGATGGGGTAAATGGAAGTGCTTCTCCGAAATCAGAATGACATTTCCCAAAGTTTTTATTTGATTAAAATAATTTATAATATTAATAGCAATGTTGTCCTTTTTGATGCAAAATTAGGGTAAATATTGAAGAGAGTTACACCCCGAAGGAAGAAGTTATGAATAACCAATCTCTGCACTGGTCCCGGATTTACTGGATGCTCTCTTTGTGCATTATTCCGGTTGTCGGTGCATTTGCGCAATTGCAGCAATCAGATCGCCTCGAAATTCCTGCCAGTCCTACTTCTACCGAGCAATTCGAGGTGTTTAGTTTAGGAGAACAAGGTTTATTATCCGTAATCAGGGGCAATGAATGGTCTAATTCAAGAAATGAGCAATGGCAGTTCGTTAAGTACGACACGACATTGAAAGTGATTTGGCGAACCTCCTATAAACTGGATTTCCGTTATATCCCCGTAATGGCTTACAAAGGTGAAGAAAGTGGTTACTGGCTTTTCGCTGAGCCTGATACAGACCGTTTTCTTTTTATGCAGATCAATTACAATGATGGTTCCATAGATACTTACAAGGGAAATCTGCTGTCGGGTGTGGATGTGCAGCAGTTCAAAGTGATCGGCAGTAAAGCGTTGGTATCCGGTTATTACAGGTCACGGCCGGTTGTGATCGTGCATTCGTTTTTTGATCATACCACCCGTGTGCTGCCGGGACTTTTTGAGAAGAATACAGAGCTTAACAATGTTGATATCAATGAGATTGATGGCTACATTAATGTGATCACTTATGCTTATAGAAAGAAAAACTGTGTTTTTGAGATTAAGACATACAATTATGACGGTAAACTTTTGAAGAAAACCACATTAAGCGACCCGAGATACAGTTTTATTTCCGGGCAGATCGTGCCGTTAAATGCGGATGATTCTTACTTGATTGGCAATTACTCGGTAGGTTGTACGCAGTATTCTCAGGGGTTGTATGTGACGCACGTCGAGCACGATGAACCGAGGGATCCGCAATTTATAGAATTTTCGGAATTACAGAATTTTTTCAATTACATGAAGCCCAAACGCCGTGCACGCATGATGGAGCGCATTGCTAATCGGAAAAGTCTGGGTAAGGAAAATAAGTTTCGCTACCGGCTGCTGGTTCATGAACTCATCCAAACGGAAAACGAAATTGTGCTCGTTGCTGAGGTTTATTATCCCAACCAAAGATCCAGCAGTCCGATCATCACCGGAGGCATCTCCAGACCTTACATTTCACGTTCACTGGAAGGATATCGTTATACACACGCGATTGTATGCGGTTTTGATAAAAACGGCAAATTTATGTGGGATAATACCATTACGATCAAGGATTTGACGAGCTATGATTTGCAGGAAATGGTTCAGGTAACGCCAGTGGACGACTATTTTGTGTTGGCTTATCCGCAGGAAGGTGAGATTCACACAGAAGTGATCAGCCGCAATCAGGTGGTTGTTGAGACAGAAAAATTCAAAATCACAGCAAAGTCGGAGAAAGAAAAAGTGCTTAACAATGAAGATAGCTATCTCTCGCCTTGGTATGGGCAGTATTTTCTGGCCTATGGGATGCAGCGCCTGGGAACATCCTCAATAGGTCAGGGACGTGAGGTTTTTTATATCAACAAGCTGACTTACAAAACAGAGGATATCGGTAAGGCAACAAAAGAAGAAGCCTCGCGGCCACGTTGATATCTGGCCTAATCCACCATCCAGATGTGATCAGCCTCAAAGCCCTGCTCTTTCCACTCCACCTGCACGCGCTGACTTTCCACCGTGCTAACCTGCATTCCGACATAATCAGGATCGATAGGAATCTCGCGGTTGTAGCGGCGATCGATCAGCACCATTAACTCAACGGTTTTAGGCCTTCCA
Organism: Dyadobacter chenwenxiniae; assembly: GCF_022869785.1. NCBI lineage: Bacteria > Pseudomonadati > Bacteroidota > Cytophagia > Cytophagales > Spirosomataceae > Dyadobacter > Dyadobacter chenwenxiniae. The sequence continues at coordinate 6,898,723 of NZ_CP094997.1, forward strand.
AACGCCGTCATAGCGTCCAATGCTGCCCTCACCATGCGCCCCGTTGAAAGGACGTCATCTATGAGGATCACTCTTTTTCCCTCAATCAAAAAAGGGACATTGGTCTTATTGGGAAGGAGCGGGGATTCACGTCTTCTGAAATCATCCCGGTAGAAAGTAGCGTCCAGATAACCCAGTGGAATGTCTTTTCCGGTGCGCTCCCGAAGTTCGGCAATGATGCGTTCGGCAAAATATATTCCCCGCGGTTGCAGTCCCATCACCACGGAATTGGAAAAGTCCTGGTGATTCTCAATCAGTTCCTGACACAACCGGCTGGTCATGATCTCTAGCAATGGGCTGCTAAGTATTAATCGTTTTTGGGGTATCATGTAAATTCCCTGAATTTTAGCCTAAATTAAGTGCTCAAAGATGAAATCAAAAACTTTTGACAAATGAAATATCTGATTGCCGGATTGGGAAATATAGGTCCGGAGTATGCATTCACCAGGCATAATGTGGGTTTTATGGTGCTGGACAGGTTGGCGGCGCAACATGATTTTAAATTTTCCTTTGAAAAGCTTGCGTTTGTAGCTGAGTGGAAACATAAAGGCAGGCAAATTTACTTTATCAAACCAACGACGTTCATGAATCTGAGCGGCAAGGCAATCCGCTACTATATGGACCAGTTCAAGATCCAGGAGGAAAATATGCTTGTTATACTGGATGAACTACAGCTTCCTTTCGGGACATTGCGGATTAAACCCAAAGGAAGCCACGGCGGACATAATGGTTTGAAAAATATTGAAGAACTGCTGGCATCGACCAATTATCCTCGTTTGCGGTTCGGAATAGGAAATAATTTTCCGCGTGGAAGACAAGTAGATTATGTTCTAAAACCTTTTTCCAATGAAGAAATGAAGGAACTGCCTATATTTTTAGACAATGCTGGTGATATGGTGCTTTCGTTTTGTACTTTGGGAATACAATCAACAATGAATAATTATAACCAATGATTGTACTATTTAAAGAAAATATAAATATTTCAAGATTTGTATTTATTTTGTTATAATGGGTTTTGGCGAAATATTAACTAATTTAAATCGTTAAAATTAATATTTTGTAACAAAATAGACGCTGAAAACCAGCATTCGTTCCAAATATAATTTTGTTGAGACGTTTAAGTAATGCTTGTAATATCAAAATTAATGCAGACATTTGTATCACGGTTCGCCGAAATAAAAATAGAATAAATCAAAGGAAATAATATTAATGTTTTTACCTTTGTTACAATTGAATCAGTTTCGTTAGTCGCTCAGTTACAAGTTAATAAGGCAAAAGTCGTCCGAAACGCAGATTGAGTTAAGTAAGCAGTGTTTGGGGGCAGATCTGAAATTAAATTTGCTTCGTATATAGACCGACATTTCCGGATTAGTTACTTGGGAAATTGCAGTATTATTCAAAACATTGTTACTTTATATAAAAAGAGGTTCAGATACGCGTGCATTGATATAATTTATTCGGCTATCGCGCCGAAATCATTGCAAAGATATATAAGATAAGAAAAGGTTAAGGGTTTAGGAATAGTCAGTATAAAGCCGTCTCAGTGAGATGGCTTTATCTTTTTATAGGCTCTGCCCATATTTCAACCCTGCGGTTCGATCGCTTCAATGCTTCTGTCTGGTTCATGCGGTTAGGCTGCGCAGATCCGTAACCAGAACCCATAATGCGGTTTTCAGGAATTCCCTTGCCAAGTAAATAGGATTTGACAGTTTCCACGCGCTTATTGGACAATTCCAGATTCTTGGCAAAATCCCCGGTGTTGTCCGTATGGCCTTTGAGAATAATTCTTAAATTTTCTTTCTTCAGAAAATAAGAAACAAGTGAATCGAGGCCGCTTAGCGCATCATCTTCCAGCACATCTGTGCTCTGCGTAAAATACAATGTTGATAACGGCGTGTCATAAGTTGATTCCGAAAGGCTGATCAGTGACTTCACTTCTTCGAAACGGTTTGAGACTTTCACGGACACGCTTTTCGGCTGAAAACCATCCGCCTGGGCCGAAATGCGGTAAGTTTCATGCGGACGGAGTTCAAAATTATAAATACCGTTCACCGTTTTAGTTGACGCAACCAGGGAGTCTGTGCTGAATTTACGCACCGTTACATCGGCATCATTCACCGGTTTCAGATTTTTTCCGTCGTAAACACGTCCCGTCACGACAGCCAGATTGGAATTTCTTTTGGCTGGCTCTTTCACTACCGGCTTTTCTTCCGGTTGCTCCTCTTCCTTTTCAGCCACAGGCGCTTTGGGCACCCTGCTAATCGTTTGGTAACTTCTCCTGACAAAAACCGGCGTCATAACCCGGTCATAAACGCGGATCAGGACGATGGAGCCTGCACTGGATTCGTGATTTGCAATGAGGTCGTCCTGGAAAAGATTGAGCACCTGGTCATTGTCCAGCATCCCTTCCGTCCCCGGATCTTTGAACTCCAGTTTGGACTGACCATTGATATACATTTTAATGATCTTGGTTTCAAAATCACGGGAATACACGTAATGCACATACTGGTTCGCGCGCACAGGGGCTTTTTCGCCAATGGCAAAATCGTAGAAATTGAGCTTGCCGTCGTAGATATAACTGCCGTAGTCGCTTTTTCTGTTTTTGAAATCAAGTACCCTTTTCCAGCTGTCGAGCTCATCCATTTTAAAATAGATCTCAACGGTGAATGATTTGTTTAAAAAACCTTTGGCCTCAACATTATTGAATTGTAAGCCACTATTTTTTTCGAATTGATAAATGGTGCGGCTCAAATCATCCGATCCGGGAATTTTTTCTTTTACATATTTCCCAGGCTGACCAAGCACTTTTAATGGTGGACCTGCATTTTCTATCGGATTAAGGCCATTGTTGAAGTCGTAAGTCCACTGGCTTTGCGAAAAGGAGGGAAAACAAAATCCGGTTAAAAGGATCGCCAAGATACACTTCGCATTAATTTTATCAATCATGCCCAAAAATATAAAAAGTGCAGGGGTAACCCGAAAGGCATCGCGTATTTTTGGCTCATAATTCTTTTCAAGCGTGAAAAACATTGGTATTGGCATCCTCTTTTCCATTCTTTGGTCCTCTGCATCTGTCGCCACCAAGTTTGGGGTCCGGTCTGCAGCTCCGTTAATACTCGCAAACGTTCGCTTCTTTATCGCTGGTATATTACTGCTGACTTTTTCCTATCTCCTGAGCAACGACAAGTCCTATCGGCTACCGAACAAGAAAGAGTGGAAGCAGCTTGCGCTGTTTGGTTTTCTCAATACAACGCTTTATCTGGGCCTGTACGTGTACGCCATGAAATTTACCGCCGCCGGAATCGGCAGCCTGGCTGTTTCAACCAACCCGCTGATCATTGTCCTGTTGTCGTCATGGTGGCTCAAAAGGCGTCCCCGTTCCGAAGAATGGTTGGGTATCCTGTTAGGTATGGCGGGTGTCGGCATTGCAACTTATCCATTGCTTGCGGACAGTTATACAACAGTTGAAGGAGTAAGTATTCTGTTGATCAGTATGATAGCTGTTTCTGCGGCCAGTGTTTACTATGCAACCATTCAATGGGAACTGCCCAATTTGCTGATCAATGGCTGGCAGGTTTTCCTGGGCGGTGTGTTCCTGCTTCCCGCAACAGTAATGTTTGCAGATTTCTCTACCACAGTCTGGGACGGCACATTCTGGTTTCCGGTCCTGTGGCTTAGTCTCGCCGTATCAATTGTCGGACTGATATGCTGGTTTCATTTGCTCAGAATAGACACGGTAAGAGCGTCATTATGGCTCTTCCTTTGCCCGCTGTTCGGCTTTTTCTTTGCCTGGTGGCTTATGGATGAGCCCGTGACAATTTACACGGTTATCGGAACTGTGTTCGTTGTTGCCGGACTGTATGCAGGGCAGAGGGGGAGGAGTAATGAGTGAATGAGCGGGCGCCGTTGCGCTGAATGCCTGAATGAATGGGCGCCGTTGCGCGGAATGATTAAATTATTTTATTAAATAATTAATAACTGATTGCGTCACCCCTCTCTCTGGCGATCATCGACACTTTTACATTCACTCATTCACTCATTCAAAATTAACTTTTAATCTATCAAAATCTCCCCTCTCAAATACAGCCTCGCCTGGCCTCCGATGTGTACCCGGTCGCCGTCGAGTTCGCATTTGAGATATCCTCCGCGTTTTGAGAGTTGTTTGGCTGTTAATACTGTTTTACCGAGCTTTTCGGCCCAGTAAGGGATCAGTGTTGTATGGGCCGAGCCGGTTACAGGATCTTCATCAATGCCCGATTGCGGAGCGAAAAAGCGTGAAACGAAGTCAACATCCTCTCCGGCAGCCGTAACAATAATGCCTCTTGCCGGAATAGTGGAGAGCACGATAATGTCGAAATCGAGATTTTTGACCACATCTTCAGACTCTAAAACAACCATATAATCGGTTTTTCCTTTGTAAACTTCCAGCATAGTCGTATCAACAAGGCTTTCTACCAAAGCGGGAGGTGGCACAGCGATGTGGAACTGATCCACCGGGAAGTTTAATGTTAGCCAATCTTCCTTGCAATCCACGCGAAGCTCGCCGCTCCGTGAATCGAAGCGGATGGATTTGCCTTCGTAATTTTGGATGTTAAAGATTACATAGGCAGCTGCCAATGTAGCGTGTCCGCAAAGATCAACTTCCACGGAAGGCGTGAACCAGCGGATGTGAAATCCATTTTCATTCGGAACGTAGAATGCCGTTTCGGCCAGGTTATTTTCAGCAGCAATGTTGAGCATTGTTTCATCCGGAAGCCATTCATTCAGAGGAACAATCGCAGCAGGATTTCCACAAAAGAGTTTATCAGTAAACGCATCGACCTGGTATATGGATAGTTTCATGTAGTTCTCAAAATGGGGTTAGCACTACCAAGGTATTAAAAATATTCACGATTAGAAGAAGTTGCCTCTGGAAATTTTCAATTATATTATTAGAATCAGATAATAATTTCGACAGCGGTTTATACGTAAACTAGCTCCTTTTATTTTTCATCCGGAGATAAACGCCGTTGGTCCAGCCGAATCCTTCCTGGATCTCATACTCACCTCCGCCGGCAATAAGATTCGTGTCCGAGACATTATATTTTTCAAGCATTTTGCCCGAATGTTTAAATTCCTTATCCACCAGCGTGATCCATTCTGCGCAAAGTTCGTTGGCTGTTCGGTGAAAATTATAGTTACGCAAGCCTTTGTAAGTGATCCACTGCAAAGGTGCCCAGCCATTTGGCGCGTCCCACTGCTGCCCGGTCTTTACCGTAGTTGTTAAAAGACCGCCGGAACGCATAAAATTCAGGCGAATGTAACCTCTTAAATAATGTGACTGCGATTTGGTAGCCAGTTTGAAATAAAGCGGAAATGTGCCTGCCAGTGTCAGGGCTTTGGTAAAAGTCTGCTTTTTGAAATCGTAATCCATGAAATAATTGCGCGACTCATCCCAGAAATAGGTCTGAATGGCAGCGCTTCGCAAGCGGGCTTTTTCCTCATAAATCAAATGCATGCCCGAATTATCATTCAGCAAATAAGCCTCGGCCAGCGTTTTTTCGAGGTGGTGCATCAGGCAGTTCAGGTCAACGGGTAGAATGTCTGTGGTGTGAATGCTTGCAAAATCGTTTTCATCCGCAAACCACCGGCTGCTGAAATCCCATCCCGATTCGGCAGCTGCCCTGATGTGCCTGAAGACGGCATCAGGCTCCGTTTGAAATCGCTCCGCTGCTTCAACACTTAATTCAACATCTTCCCGGTAAGATTCGGGACGAGGTGTGGCCTTATCATCCCAATATCGGTTCAGCAGCACGCCGTCGGGCAGTTTTACAAGCCGTCTGTGTGCTGTGAACGGTTCATGCGCAGGGCCGTCGCTCTGCATCCAATAATCGTATTCCTTTTGGAGCTGGGGCAAATAGCGTTTCAGGATTTTCTTCCCGGCCATGTCACTGTATAGACGGACCATTAGTGAGAAAAACGGCGGTTGGGACCTTGTCAGATAATAGGTTCGGTTGGCGGTAGGGATGTAGCCAAAGCTGTCGATCAGATATGCAAAGTTGTTCACCATGCTTTCGATCAGATCCGTTCTCCCGGATTCTTTCAGGCCGAGCATTGTGAAATAGCTGTCCCAGTAATAGATTTCCCGGAACCGCCCGCCAGGGACAACATAGGGAAATGGCAGCGGGATCAGGGAACCGCCGCGTTCCTGGTTTTCGGGCTGACGGGTCAGAACAGGCCAAAGCCTTTTAATATGCTCCGAAGTGGATAAGCTTTTGTCTGCCTTAAAAGTGGACTTAATGTGCACAGGCATCCGGAAATTTGCACTCACAAATGTTTGCAGGTCGAAATCCGGTTCGCCCTTTTCGTGGTGATATCTTTCAATGATCAGGACGGGATCTTCCAGGGGGATCGCATCGGCGAAGGTTTTGGAATCCTTAAAAATATGACTGTGCTGGATATCACGGAAAAGCGTCCCATACAAGTCATCCGGAGAAACATGTGACTGACCATACGTGAAAGTTGGTGCAATGAATCCGTACAAATTTATTGTGGTTAGAGGACTGTGGTAAATGTAAGTTTGGGCAGCTTCATAGCATTTTCTATGAGTTGAATTTGAATGCCTAAAATGCCTGCCGCAGCGTTATAATCTATTTTTTCGGGATCGTCGGTTGGTTTGTGATAATCATCATGTCCGCCTGTGTGAAAGAAAAGGACCGGGATGTTTTTGGCATAAAAAGATCCATGATCCGAGCCGCCGCTTCCTGCCTTGTCTGTGAAAAACTTGGTTTCATTTTTGACATTCTTGAATATCTCAGGCCATTCTTCACTCGTTCCAAAGCCGCCGATCCCCACGCCGCGGCCAGCATCATAACGACCGATCATATCCATATTGGACATGAAATTGATTTTATCCAATGGCAATGTAGGATTGTTTACAAAATGGCGCGAGCCGAGCAAACCCAGTTCCTCTGCGCCAAATGCAATAAACAGGAAGTTATAAGGCTCTTTTACGTCGTTTTCGGAGAAATATCTGGCAAGTTCCAGCAATCCTGCAACGCCCGAAGCATTATCATCGGCTCCGTTGTGGATCTGTCCTTCGGGTTTTTCAGCCTTTGAACTCCCCTGTTTTCCCAAGCCTAAATGATCAAAATGAGCACCGATTACAATGGTATGCTCAGCCCCGTTATCCAGAAAGCCGATCACATTATTGGTTTCCCGTAAGCTGTCCGGCACCACGACGCGTTTGATTTTCGCTGTAAATGGCTGGTAATAACCGTCTGTTCCTTTTGGTTGAAGTCCGTAATTTCTGAATTGCTTCGCCACGTATTTTGCAGCTTTTTTGTTCTCCTTGCTGCCCGTTCCGCGGCCCTGCATTTTGTCCGACGCAAGCTTGTAAACGTGCCTGGAAATATTATCGGGAGAGGGCAGCTGGGCAAAAGCATTTTGGCAAACAAAACAAAGGAGGACTAAGTATTTTTTCATTGAACAGAGTAGCATTAAAGGGCAAAGATAAACCGCCCTACATCCCCTGCAAAATAGAATTTGCGCTTTTATTTGCATTTTCAGGCATCTGCGCTTAATATTGCAGCATCAAGTCAGTTGCTTCACCTAGTGTGCGATTGATTTATAAAGAAGAGGCGAGAGAATGGGCTCAATGAACCTCTGGCAACCTGCTACCACGATGGAGAAAGGTGCTAATTCCCACCTAAGTTATTAGGAGATATAAACTCAATTCGCGTGAACTTACAGTTAGAAATTTCCGTAAGCCGGATGGCTTTATTCTCGCATCTGCCCTGTGCATTCCACGGAGCAGTCTGTTAAATCTTTGAATTAAAACCTGTGCTCTGGCACTATGCAAGCGGAACAAAAAACATTTAAATATCCTTACGCCTACGCGCTGGAAATGGGTGGTGAACTGCCGGGCTTCGAGCTCTCGTACACCACTTATGGAACGCGAAACGCTGATAACAACAACATTGTCTGGATCTGTCATGCACTAACCGGCAGCTCTAACGCAGCAGAATGGTGGGATGGCCTGGTAGGGGATGACAAGTTTTTTGATCCTGCCAAATATTTCATCGTTTGTGTGAATGTGCTGGGTTCAGCTTATGGCTCAACGGGTCCGCTGAGCATTAATCCGCGTACGCACAAACCGTTTTACAGAACATTCCCGACCATTACAGTCCGCGATGTGGTTGGTGCCATGGATTTGCTGCGGCAGGAAATGGAGATCAGGAAAATCAAGCTTTGTATAGGCGGCTCGCTGGGTGGCCAGCAGGCTTTGGAATGGGCGGTGGAAGTGCCGGACCTTTTTGAGGAATTGATCCTGATTGCTTCCAATGCGCTGCATTCGCCCTGGGGCATTGCTTTCAATGAATCCCAGCGGATGGCGATCGAGGCGGACCCGACGTTTAATGATGGCACGGATGAGGCGGGAAGCATGGGCATGCGCGCTGCGAGGTCCATTGCACTGCTTTCATACAGAAATTACGACACTTATAACTTTACACAGGCGCGTGATAATCCGGATCAGATTGATGACTTCAGGGCATCGTCTTATCAGCAATACCAGGGCGATAAGTTTGTGAAACGGTTTAATGCTTATTCGTACTGGACGCTTTCCAAGATCATGGATTCGCATAATGTGGGCCGTAATCGCGGCGGAATTGTGCATGCATTGGGGTTGGTCAAGGCCAAAACATTGGTGTTGGGCATCAAATCCGACCTGCTTTTCCCATTATCCGAACAGCAATTTGTGGCCCGGCACATTCCGGACGCTGTTTTCCAGGAAATTGATTCCCTATATGGCCACGACGGCTTTTTGATCGAATATAAGCAGTTAACACAAGTAATCAGAGCTTGGCAGGAAACAAATGGCAAGTTGCAAACCGCGAGGATTTAGCATTAGACTTTCCAAGTTTTCAAAACTTGGAAAGTCTGGACTTGTCTCAATCTTACTTCGTGATTTTTAAAAGCAGTTCCGGCTCATTGGTTGTGATGTAATCAATGCCTTTTTCCAGAAACCATTTCATTGATTCTTCATCATTCACTGTCCAGACGTTAGTAGTGAGTTTTTTGTCACGGATAGCGGCAATGTATTCCGGCTTTTTCTTCAATACGCCCTGGTTATAATCAATGCCGTCGAGGCCTGCAGCTTGAATTTCGTCCGGTGTTTTGTCTCCGTTCAGATATTCCACATGTGCTTTTGGAGCCAGTTCTTTTACTTTTTTACAAACGTCAAAGTCAAATGCGATGTAATCCGTAATCTTTTCCACTTTCAATTTCTTCACCATTTCCACACATTTCGTGGCCAATGCCAGCGAACGTTCTTTGCCCATAGAAGAGGTTTTTATTTCAAGGATTAACCGCGTTTTCTTTTGTTTCGCACCCGCTTTCAAGTAAGCTTCCAGAGTTGGCAATGCCGTACCGTCTTCCAATTTGATCTGCGAAAGCTCCTGGGAATTCGTTTTTTCTATGTGCGTTCCTTTAATTGAATGATCATGAAGGACATAAATCACGGAATCGGCCGACATATGCACGTCAAATTCGCTCCCATAGCAGCCCAGCTTGATCGCATGTTCCAATGCGCCGATGGAATTTTCGGTTACGCCCGTATTTTTCCAGGCGCCACGGTGCGCTATGACTTTATTTTTGTTTTGAGACATGCTTTCAAAAGCGGTCAGACTAAGCAAACCAACTGCAATAATGGATAAGAATTTTTTCATTTTTTCGAATTTGGACTTATATAAAAAGAACACATTAACCTGGATTTACCCTGAACCGAAATCCAAAGCAGATTCGAAAATTAAAGCTTGTTTCGCTCAGCGGTGTTAGCTTAATGTTAATTTTCAGGAAGCATTATCTTTCGAAAAGCATCCAGTCAATGTAAAAAAGCAGTTTTTCGTTCTTATCGGGATTTGTGAAAACCAGAAAAATATCGGTCTGTCCGGTGGTGGGTTTGATGTCTGCCCGCAGCTCCTTCCACTCCCTTTTAAGGTCTTTTGATTTCACCCCGGCTATCGCTATCGAACCTAATAATGACCCGTCGACGCTTCCCTGCCGGATTTCCAATATTCCGCCTTCGCCCTCTTCCTGTATCCGAAATTTTATTTTTTTAATGTGGTTCAGATCAATCTTCGTAAAGCTTACAAACTTGCCGTTCCCCGCCGGGACTGAGGTTACGAATCCATTGTTTTTTGTGCCGATAGAGACGCTTACATTGCCTTTTTCAAAATCTTCCAGCTGAACCAATGGGTTTTTCAAAACTACAAAAGCGCTTCCCTTTAATGGTTCAATGCCGTTTGCGCCTTTATCCGTATAATTTGCTGCCAGCACATATGCACCTTCGGTGCCTTGTCCTACGTGTTCTTCGAGGTTAATGTTGCCTTGCGTTGCCAATACGGGTTTTTCGCCGGTTAGGGAGAGAATGTAGCCAGCCAGCTCGCGGGACTGCGCCGTGGTCAGATTAGGATGCGGGGGCATTGGATAGGTTCCCCAATTGCCGCTGCCGCCTTTAATGATTTTGTCGGAAAGCAAATCTGCCGCGCCGTTTTTTGTCGCATAACGTTTTGAAATCTCCTTCAAAGCGGGCCCTATGGACTTGGAATCCATGGTATGGCAGGATTTGCAATCCAGGGAAGCGTAAAATGTCTCGGTTGCCGCATAGCGCAGGTTCCCGTGGCTGGTGCCGGAAAGTGCAGCCGCGAAATCTTTTCCAATAGGCAGATAATCAAAAGCCAGCTTCATATTTTCCTGCTCAGGCGTTTTATCCTCAGCATCTTTCACAATCACTTTGTAATCAAACGGAACATTGTCCCAGTAAAAACTACGATTTGCATTCGTGCTGATCACCACATCCGGCGGAGAATTGCCGACTTTAATTTGCGCAGTCGCCACGCCTGAGCCACCCGCCTGGTCCGACACGGTAAGTGCAACATTGTAAACGCCCGGTTTATCAAATGTATGCTTAACATTCGTTCCTGAGAAGATTCGATCGCCAACTTTCCAGTTGAATGCTAACTTGTCACCATCATCATAATCTTTTGATTGCGAAGCAGATAATGTTACCGTAAGCGGGGCCGCACCAATCGTGTTATCAGCTTGGATATTGGCAATTGGGTTGCGGTTTCCTTCTGAGTATTCCACGCGGATGAGTCCGGCATCCGTGTTTTTTGCAAACCAGTTGGTGCCATAAGCGAGCATATACATGGCGCCATCGTGCGCAATTTGCATATCCATGGGTGCAATAACCTTCAAATGGGGCAAAAATGGCTCCATACTGACGTAATTTCCATCTTTGTCCAATGTCACAGCCATAATCCACTTCCTGATCCATTCATAAATAAACAGCTTCCCGTTGTAATATTCCGGGAGCTTGTATTTTGCATTGGGATAAAGCTCGCTGTAATAAACCGGCCCGGCCATGGCGCTCGCTGCCCCTTTTCCCACCATTGGCCAGCGCTTCGATTCGCCTTTTCCATACCAGATCATAGCAGGCTGAGCAGGGGGAAGTTCTTTAATTCCTGTGTTATTAGGTGAATTATTAATGGGCCGCGAAGGATCTTGTTTAGGGCCTTCTTTCTTTGTTTCAAAATCATATTTGGGAAAAGCCTCATTAGCACCGAGGAAAAAGGGATAACCAAAAAAACCGGGCTTTCTGGCCTGATTGATCTCATCATAGCTGAGAAATCCTTCTTCCGCAGGCACGTTCGTATCCGGCCCAACGTCACCCCAATACACAAATTTTGTCTTCGGGTCCACCGATACACGGAAAGGATTGCGGCAGCCCATCACATATATTTCGGGATAACCCAGGGAGCCGTCTTTCGGAAACAAATTGCCGTCCGGAATCGTATATGTGCCGTCCGGAAGTGGTTTGATCCTCAAAATTTTGCCCCGGTAATCTTTGCTATTCGCTGTGGTTCCCTGATCATCAGATAACTGCCTGCCCGGGCGCTCATCCGTGGGATTATGCCCTTCTATTTCTTCTGCATTGGTATTGTCCCCGGTTGAGAGATATAATAATCCATCAGAAAATGTCAGATAACCTGCTGAATGACAGCAATAAGTGCGTTGTGTGGGCACTTCCAGCAGCACTTTTTTGGAATTGAGATCCAATTTTTGATCCACAAAATCATAGCGTGTAAGCTGACTTACATTTCGTTCACCGGTGAGGCCATAATAGAGATATACCCAATGGTTTTTAGCAAAATCAGGATCCGCGGCAACGCCTAGCAAACCGTCTTCAATTCCACTGTAAACATTAATGTGCGCAATGGTTTTGATCTGCTTTTCTTTGGCATCGTAGAATTTCACGTCGCCTTTGCGCTCCACAATAATGACATCCAGATCGGGTAAAATGGCCATTTGCATGGGCTCGTCCAGGCCTTGTGCAAGCATCATATGGGTGAAGCGCGTGCTGTCAGGCGCATCTGAAATTGCCCTTTTTGCAGGTGGTTTCGCTAAAAATGCAGGCAGAAAAAGGCATGCAATTGCAGCTGAAATAATCAGAAATGGGGTTTTTGAGCGTTTAGAGTTCAGGAGTTTAGAGTTTAGAGTTTGGGAGTTGAAAGTTTGGGAGTTTAGATTTAGAGTTTAAAGTTTTAGGGTAAATGGCCTTTCAATGACTTACTGCATTTAAATGTTTGCGGATTGTTAAAATAACCATCTTGGAAGTTGGGGTGTTGCTTTTGTCGGCCACGCTGTTAATGGGGACAAGGACGTTGGTCTCCGGAAAATAAGTCGCTGTGCAGCCCTCAGGGATCGGGTAGGGGACCACAACAAACTTGTACGCAACCCGCTCAATGCCATCATAATGGTTGTACAGATCCACAACATCACCGCCTTTCAGATTTCTTTTTGCAATGTCGTTTTCGTTCATCAAAATTACGCGCCGCTCGTTGTGAATGCCCCGGTAACGATCATTTAAGCCATAAATGGTGGTGTTAAACTGGTCGTGGCTCCGAATGGTCATCATCATCAGTTCATTGTCTTTCAATTCCGGATTGTGAAGCGCGCCAATGTTGAAATGTGCTTTTTGGGACAAGGTATCAAAATATCCTTCCCGGTTGCAGTTAGGCAAATAAAAACCACCCGGCATGCGGACGCGTTCATTGTAATTTTCAAATCCGGGAATCGTGCGCTCAATGTCGGCGCGGATCACGTCATAATCTTCCGCGTAAATATCCCAGTTAATCTGCGTTTTCCGTCCCAAAACGGCCTTAGCAAGCTTGCAAACGATCACTGGCTCGCTCAGCAGCTGATCCGAAACGGGAGACAAAACGCCTTTGGAAAGCTGAATCACGCCCATCGAATTTTCGCAGGATATGAACCTGTTTTCATCCTTGTGCATGTCCATATCGCTCCTGCCCAGGCAGGGAAGGATTAGCGCCTGCTCACCCGTCACCAAATGGCTGCGATTTAATTTTGTAGAAACGTGCACCGTAAGGCGGCATTTGCTAAGCGCCTCAGCCGTAAATCTCGTATCCGGCGTGGCACTCAAAAAGTTGCCGCCCATCGCAAAAAACACCTTTGCTTTGCCTTCATGCATCGCCTTAATGGACTCAACAACGTCATAACCATGCTTTTTTGGGGTTATGAAATGAAAATTCCGCTCGATGGCATGCAGGAATTTTTCCGAAGGTTTCTCAAAAATCCCCATCGTCCGGTCGCCCTGCACATTGCTGTGGCCGCGTACAGGACAAGTGCCAGCGCCGGGTTTGCCGATGCTGCCTTTCAGCAAAAGCAAATTTACAATTTCTTTGATCGTGTCGACAGCATTCTTGTGCTGCGTCAGGCCCATTGCCCAGCATGCAATAATCTTGCTTTTTCCGGCTAATACGCGCGCAACTTGCTGAACCTGAGTCGTAGAGATCCCGCTCAAACGTGCAAGCTCTTCTGCATTCTGTTCTTTCAAATGGGCGATAAAATCGTTATAACCTTCGGTGTTGTTAGCGATGAAATTGCGGTCAAAGACCATTCCGGGGTTACTTTCTTCCTCTTTAAGTAGTAATATTTCAATGGCTTTCAGTAACGCCAGGTCACCATTGATTTTGACTTGCAGAAAAATGTCGGTCAGTGCTGCATTGGTCCCGAAAATTCCCTGCACCGTTTGGGGATTATTGAAACCCATTAAACCGGTTTCAGGCAGAGGATTGATTGAAATAATCGTCGCGCCATTCGCTTTTGCTTTTTGCAACGCAGTCAGCATCCGCGGGTGATTGGTCCCCGGATTTTGTCCTAAGATCATAATGACCTCGGCTTCATAAAAATCATCCAGTTTCACAGAGCCCTTGCCAATGCCAAGCGATTCACCCAGTGCGACGCCGCTGCTTTCGTGGCACATATTGCTGCAATCGGGCAGGTTATTGGTGCCAAATTCACGAACGAAAAGCTGATATAGAAATGCCGCTTCGTTGCTCGTCCGGCCGGAAGTGTAAAAAATGGCTTCATCCGGCGATTTAAGCCTGTTCAATTCCAATGCTATTTTCTCAAAGGCCGATTTCCAGGAAATCGGTTGATAAAATTGGGCACCTGCCGGCAAAAACATCGGAGCTGCAATCCGTCCTTTTCCACCAATTTCATAATCCGAGAGCTTACCCAGTGATTCAACAGAATTTTGGGCAAAAAACGAGGCGTCCAGTTTTTTTAAGGTTGCTTCTTCCGCAACGGCCCGCGCGCCATTTTCACAATATTCTGCAATGCCCGAGCGCTCATCGTCGGGGTCGGGCCAGGCGCAACTTGGGCAATCGAAACCGCCTTTTTTATTCAAATTAAAAAGTGCTTTCATGCCGCGCTGCACGCCTGCTTCGCTAATCGTTTTCTGAAATGTGGAAACAACCGCCGGAATGCCTGCGGCCACTTTTTTGATCTCCGTTTTGCGAAGTCCGGTCAGCTCGTCGGGATTTTCGGCTCCTGGAATGTTACTCTGGTCATTGGGCATGATTAGCAGGTTTTTGCGGGGTTTTCATAGTTATCCGATTGATCATCAGTAACATTGTCCAGGCATTTGAAATCTTTTTCAATTAATAATTTCAAACTTTCATTATTGCCAAAAGACATATTTCCATCGTGACCAACCACATTGTTATCTGCCCACCCGTCGGTCCAGCTTGCCGGAATGTGCAATAAAATTTTGCCATTCCCGAATTCAGCGGAAAGCCCAGGAACGTCCGTTGATTTTTTTACAGCATAAATAAATCGGGTAGGACCAAATGGCGTCACTTCTTCCATATAACCTTCCGAACTCAACTTTTCAATGTCGGTCCTGCTCAATCTGAAACGCACGGAATTGCGTTGAATGCGTATTTTCATAATGCTGAAATCCGGTCGAAACCTGAGTAAATGTTGAATTTGTCATTTTTTAAAAAGCCAATAAGCGTAATGCTGCTCTCTTCGGCAAGCTTCACGGCCAGACTGGAAGGCGCGCCAATGGCCGCAACGATCTTAATGCCAGCCATTCCTGCTTTTTGAATCAGCTCAAAACTGGCCCGTCCGCTCAAAAGCAGGATCTTGTTGGCGAGTGGAAGCAGATCATTGAGCAACGCGTGGCCGATTAATTTGTCCAAAGCATTGTGCCTGCCCACATCTTCGCGTAATGTGATAAAATTTCCATTCGGGTCAAAAAGTGCTGAGGCATGCAGTCCGCCGGTGCTTTCAAAAATATTTTGCTGCACATTCAGCTTGTCCTTCAATGAAAAAATAACGTGCTTAGTCACAAGCAATGCATTATCCTCGTTTTGATAAACAGAAACCGTCTTGATCGCATCAATGCTCGCTTTCCCGCAAACGCCGCAGCTGGAAGTGGTGTAGAAATTCCTTTCCAGCGAATTAATCTCCGGAACGAAATCATGCGCCAGATTCACGATCACTTTATTTTCGTCTAAAACATCAGTTTCTACCGCCTTAACCTGACTTTTTTCAGTAATGATCCCTTCGGTAAAGAGAAAACCAACCGCCAACTCGTCATCATCACCCGGCGTGCGCATTGTCACGGAAATACTTTTTTTTATTTTTTTGCCGGATTCAGCGAATGCAAGCTGAATTTCCAGCGGCTCTTCAACAGCCAGATCGTCTTCCGCATCTTGACCATCGCTGCTGGTTATCACTCTAATGCGTTGCTGCGCTATCGCACTGATTTCCATATTATTATTTCTCTTCATGAACATTAAGTAAATCCTTAGCCCGATCATAAGCCTCAGGCGTATCCACGCTAAGCATTACATTTTCCGAGCCAGGAATGTATTTACAAGCATTTATTTCCCTTAAGAAATGCTGTAAACTGAATTTTCCGCATTCAAAACGATTCAAAAGCATAGGCGCGGACTCCTTTGCGTACCAGGCCAGTAACGGCTCATATTGCTCATCCGTATTATACAATGCAGCGGCAACCGAACCTTCGGGAATAGACAATAGAAAATCGCGTAAGACTTCCGTAGTGAGAAACGGATAGTCACAGCCTGCGATCAGAAAATCTGCGTCAGGGTAAATTTTGAACGCAGAAAGCAAAGAAGCCATCGGGCCAATGTCTTCATATTCAGGTGAATCTATTATAATTCTATGTGCTCCGGAAATAGTGGATTGCTCCCTATTGCAGGACAAAAACACTTTTTCGCAAAGCGGTGACAAAATGTTTACGACACGATCAGCCTGCGGAATTCCGAAATACTGCAGCTGGCTTTTATCAGAACCCATCCGGGAACTTTTACCTCCGCATACTGCCAAACCATATAATGTCATAACCGTCAAAATAATATCACCTCTAATTTAATCATTTGTCTTGTAAACGGGGAATTTTGTTAAATTTGAAGTTATCCCATAAAAAATATTGCAAAACCGATTATTTCTAAACTTAACCCATCATTGCTATGTGTCAAAACCACGGTGTCGCCTACATAAAGCCGGGCGAGGTTGAAATTCAGGAAATTGAGTATCCCAAACTGGCTTTGGGCGACAGGAAATGCGAGCATGGAGTGATTTTGAAAATTGTATCGACTAACATTTGCGGAAGCGACCAGCATATGGTCCGCGGACGGACAACAGCTCCTGCGGGATTGGTTTTAGGTCACGAAATCACCGGCATTGTGATTGAAGCGGGCAGGGACGTGGAATACATTAAGGTGGGCGACCTCGTTTCGGTTCCGTTCAACATTGCCTGTGGAAGGTGCCGCAATTGCAAAGTGGGGCAGACCGGAATTTGCCTGAATGTAAATCCAGCCCGCCCCGGCGCGGCTTACGGCTATGTGGATATGGGCGGCTGGGTAGGCGGCCAGGCCGAATATGTGATGGTTCCTTATGCCGATTTTAATCTGCTTAAATTCCCGGATAAGGATCAGGGAATGGCTTATATTAAGGATCTTACATTGCTTTCTGATATTTTTCCAACTGGGTTTCACGGTGCTGTCATGGCCGGAGTAGGGCCAGGTTCTATTGTATATGTGGCCGGTGCCGGGCCGGTGGGACTCGCTTGCGCAGCTTCCTGTCATTTGTTGGGGGCCGCGGTTGTAATTGTGGGTGATATGATCCGGGAAAGGCTGGATCAGGCGAAAAGCTTTGGTTGTGAGACCATTGACTTGACCCGAGACACACCACTCGAACAAGCCATAGCTGCCATTATTGGCGTTCCGGAAGTGGATTGCTTTGTGGATTGTGTGGGTTTTGAAGCCCGTGGGCACGGAGCCAATTCTGGAACTGAGCTTCCTGCAACTGTTTTGAACACCGCAATGGCCATTACACGCGCTGGCGGTGCCATTGGAATTCCTGGTTTATACGTAACGGGCGACCCTGGCGCGAAGGACAAGGCGGCCCAGGAGGGCAGTTTGAGCATTCGGATCGGGCTAGGCTGGGCCAAATCACATTCCTTTTATACAGGGCAATGTCCTGTGATGAAATACCATCGTTCGCTGATGAATGCCATTTTGTATGATAAGATCAAAATCGCGAAAGCGGTGAATGTGGAGGTGATCAGCTTGCAGGATGCACCGCGTGGCTATAAGGATTTTGATAAAGGTGCAGCCAAAAAATTCGTGATCGATCCGCATAATATGATCATGAATTAAGGATTTTTGAAAGATAACAAAAGGAGAAGTGCGGGTCCGTACTTCTCCTTTTCCATTATAAAATGCTAACTTCCTGTATGGAACAAGGTGATGTTAAAATATTAAAAAAGAAACCAATTTATCCCGTTAGTACCGAGCTGCGAAAATATCTGCGTTTTTACCAGCGCGACGCCAAGCTGCCGGTGGGCTATCACGATTTGCTTTATTTCTACGAGTCGTTTCCGGTTATGGACAAAAACGGGAGGGATACACTCTGGGAAAGTCCGCTTTATCCGCCGCATGAGATAGACAGGCTGCATAACGGTTTGAAAAAGGCCTACGCTATGCTAAAAGCGTCCGGTAACCTTCGTATTGTTGAACACAAATACATTGACCGCATTGACTATTGCAAATTTGGTAACTCTAACCCGTTCAGGATCAAGATTGTAAATCGTTTGAATGACATCTACGATTATTTTTATGTTAAAAGAGCGGACGCGTCCAGAATATATGGATTGGAACTGGAAGAGATTTTTTCACCTAATCAAGTCAACTACTTGGTAGATGGCGATAGTCTGATCGAAGAGCATATTGCAGGAATTCCGGGAGATGAATTTGCGAGAACGCGCCTGCGCGAGCCAGATTATAACCCTATCCGCATTGCAAAAGAATTTGTCAAATTCAACGAACGCTGTATGATTACGCTGCTCGGCGATATGCGCTCCTATAATTTTGTCATGCAGATAACGCCCGATTTTGACGATTTTCAGTTCCGTTTACGCGCAATTGACTTTGATCAGCAGTTTTACGAAGGTAATATTAAGGTTTACATGCCCCAGTTTTTCAAAGAGAACCGGCCCTATGTTGAGCTGGCAATGGAATATTTAACAGATAAAACGGTCCTACAATATCAACAGGAAGAGCAATCTTCGATCATGTATCAGGCAAGAAGTGAAAGGCACCGTTTAAAAGAATTGCGTGATGTTTCCATTGCAGATAACATATCAACGGTTGCTAACATCCACCAGCTGAGAGAAGGGTTAGCCAAACATTTTTCCGATACGCATTACTCCAAATGCGAGAGTATGACTGAGATTATTGAGCTCAATATCAAAAATATAATTCGGCAGGTGATCGCGTAGTTTGGTTTCTGTAAATAAAGTGACAACTTTAGTTGTATGTGGTCCATTTTTTGAAAATATTGTAACCAAGGATTACTTATTACTCCCGCCAATCACTTCTTCCTCTTTTATGAAAAAACCTTTACTGCTGATTTTTTTTGTAATAATAGCAAATTCATTTTCCGTCAAAGCAGCCTGCACCGTTGGCGATCTGATATCTCAGTGGGCTATTGATAATTTCTCCAAAAATTATCCGGGTTGTACGGAAGTAACCAACGGTTTTAACATTTCAGGTGTTAACATCACTAACCTTGACGGTCTGTTGGGAGTGACATCAATTGGCGGATTGACCATCTCCGATAATCCAAGGCTTACGGACCTTTCCGGACTATCAATGTTGAAAAGCTCTGGGGCTTTAAATATTGTGAATAATCCAATGCTCGCGGACTTGTCCGGACTATCACAGCTGGAAACTGTGGGCTATATAGATATCGAAAACAATTCGTCGCTGGTTAATCTATCTGGCCTTGGGAACTTAGTCAAGGTGGGAAATTTTCGCGTCGTTTTCAATGCTGCCTTAACTAGCGTGGCGGGTGCGGGCAAATTAACTGCTGTCGATGGTAACATGTCAATTGGTGGTAACCCTTTATTAGAAAATCTCTCAGGATTGGAAAATATTACCTCTGTAGGAGATGCTTTGATGATAAGTCTTAGTGATAAAATGAAAGATGTCTCTGGTCTAATCGGCTTGAAAGCACTTGGGGGGTTTTTGTATATTGGTAATAATCTTCTGCTTTCAGATTTGAGTGGCCTAGCCAATCTTTTAGAAATCAATGGTTACATTAAATTGGAAAATAACCCTGCTCTGACTGGTCTGGCGGGCCTGGACAATATCAGTAGTTCAGGAATATCATTTTTGCAAATTTTCAACTGCACTAATCTCTCAGTTTGCGGAGTGAAGAGCATTTGCACTTATTTGAATGGGCTGTCTAACAATCTGCCAGTACAGCTTGAGGGAAATGCGAGCGGTTGCCAAACCAAAGCGGAAATTCTCAATTCCAATGTTTGCCAAGAAATATTACCCGTGAATCTCATCAGCTTTTCAGGCAAAAGCACGCTCGAAGGGAATCAAATGACCTGGACAACGACCTGGGAACAGAACAATGCTGGATTTCACATTGAAAAAAGCGCAAATGCAATAAAATTTGATCAGATCGGATTTGTGGATGGTGCTGGCACCAGCAATCGTAGCAATACCTATTCTTTTACGGATGTTGCTCCTGAAAAAGTCACATACTACCGTCTCAAACAAGTGGACTTGGATAACTCGTCCTCGTATTCAAGAATTATAGTGGTAAAACGAACGGAGAATAAGCAACTTTCCAAAGAGATAACTGTTTATCCAAATCCCTCAACAGGGCAGCTTTTTGTGAAGGCCAGCAACGATAATCTTAGGTATAGCATTCAGACATTGAATGGGGAAACTATAAAAGAGGGTTCAGTAGTGAGCAACAAACCTATCGCAACGAGCAGCCTGCAAAATGGTCTTTATCTGATCAAGGTGGGTAAGGAAGTAATGAAGGTCGTTGTGAATAACTGACGCTTTGAAACAAATCCTTACCTTTGTGGAACCTGACGGGCAATTATAGCTGTTCAGGGTTTTCAACTTAAACAAAATCGGAAGGCATTCAACCTTCGCAGATTCCTCGAATGAGCAAACACGGACGCATTTTGGTCGCCATGAGTGGCGGCATCGACAGCTCGCTTGCAGCTGTTATGTTACACGAACAAGGTTATGAGGTCATTGGTATGACCATGAAAACCTGGGATTACGCCAGCAGCGGTGGCACCAAGAAAGAAACCGGCTGCTGCTCTCTTGACTCTATCAACGACGCCCGAAACATCGCGGTTGAATTGGGTTTCCCCCATTACATTCTGGACATACGCGCCGAATTCGGCGATTACGTGATCGACCACTTTACAGGTGAGTATCTCGAAGGCCGCACGCCTAATCCTTGTGTGTTATGTAACACTCACATTAAATGGGACGCGCTGTTAAAACGCGCTGACCGCCTGGATTGCGAATTTATCGCGACAGGACATTATGCCAATATGCAATTTCACGATGGCCGTCATTATGTTTCCAAAGGCATTGACAGCTGGAAAGATCAGAGTTACGTGCTTTGGGGTGTTTCGCAGGAAAGCCTGGCCCGCACAAAATTGCCATTGGGTTATCTGCATAAATCAGAAATTCGTGAAATGGCACGCGAAAGAGGTTTTATTGATCTGGTCAACAAATCAGAAAGCTATGAAATCTGTTTCGTGCCGGATAATGATTACAGAGGGTTCCTGAAAAGAAGGATTCCGGGTCTGGAAGCAGAGGTTGCTGGTGGAAACTTCGTTTTTGAAGACGGCACAATCGTCGGGAAACATGAAGGTTATCCGTTTTATACTGTGGGTCAGCGCAAGGGATTAGGCATTGCATTGGGTAAACCTGCATTTGTCACGGAAATCAGAAAAGATACAAATGAAGTCGTTCTGGGAGATCTGCCTGACCTTTTCAGGGATGGCATGTATGTCAGCAAACTGAATCTGCAAAAATACGCTTCCCTCGAAAAACCGCTCGAAACAGTCACAAAAGTGCGCTACAAACACGACGGAACGCCGGCAACCATTGAACAAATCGAGCCGGATAAAATCGTTGCTAAATTCCACGACGGCGTCAACGGCATCGCGCCAGGGCAGGCTGCAGTGTTTTATGAAGGGGATGATGTTGTTGGCGGCGGCTGGATTATGAAGAGTTTCCGGCAGTAACAGACTTTCCAAGTCTTCAAGACTTGGAAAGTCTAATCAAATTTTTGTCCGCTGCCTAACAGCCTCATAAAGCACAATCGAGCTAGCCACGGAAACATTCAACGACTCTACTTGCCCATTCAGTGGAATTCTTGCTCCTGAATCTGCCAGCTGAATAAATTCCTTTGAAATACCATCTTCCTCGGAACCCATAATGATCACTGTCGGGATCGAGAAATCAATTTCATACAATGACTTTTCTGTTTTTTCCGTACAGGCAATGATCTGTAAACCACTGTTGCGGAGATATTGTAGCGTTTCGTACAGATTTGGTTCGCGGCAAACGGGCAGGAAGTTTAACGCGCCGGATGACGTTTTCATGGCATCCGCGTTGATCTGTGCGCCGCCTTTTGTAGGGACAATAAGTGCTTGAACACCGGCACATTCTGCCGTTCTGGCAATCGCTCCGAAGTTTCTGACGTCAGTGATCCTGTCTAGAAGCAGCAACAATGGCGTCTTGCCTTCTTCATAAACCTGCGTAAGCACGTTGTGAAGGGGCATATACTGGATCGGGGAGACGAAAGCGATAACGCCTTGGTGATTTTTTCGGGTTACACGGTTGAGTTTTTCAACCGGCACGCGCTGAAAAGGAACGCCCAATTCCTTTGCAAGTTTCTCAATTTCAGCAAGTCCGAATTCTCTCTGAATGAATAATCGTTCTATTTCTTTTCCCGAACGAAGGGTTTCAAGTACAGACTGCGTACCAAAAACCATGTCGGCCTGGGACTGTCTTGGGGCGGGTTTTCTTACCGTATACTGCCGTTTCTCCATGCTTCTACAACTGGATACCAAATGGGCTGGTATTCCGCATAGCGAACCAGTTCATAATGATCATCCACAAATTGATTGTTTTTTCTATTAAATGTAAAATTGACGTTCTGCGCATTGCCGCGTTGATCATAGGTCCAAACTTCCCGATCCTTACTGCGTTGAACTTTATCCGGTGGGCCCAGGACGATGTAAATCATTCCTTTATCTGTTTTCCACCCTTCTTTATATGTAGTAAAAAGCTGATTTGCTTCCTCAACGCGGCCGTAAAATGAACGGATGGATTGTTGCGCCAGAGGAGCATTTCCATTCATTAATGTCAGCCAGTATTTGTCAAGCGCTTTTTTGTAATCTTCTGCTTTTTTAATCTCGTTAATTTCGTTGTTGGTGCTCATGTAAAGCAACGGTCCGAGCAGGTTTTGCGGGCGTGTCATCTTTGGAAAGCGCTCATTTACAACGAGTATGCCTAGACCCTCCGATTGTGTTGTGTCCGCGAAAATGTTGTACAAGCCTTCTTTTGTAAATGCAAGCTGCTGGTCCGAACTGATTGTGAATGAGCTGTCAACTTCAAGGGATTTGCTTACATTCTTAGGCGCAATGTTCATAGGCGATCCTGCCGCCTCGAAATCATGATTGTAATAAAACACGTGCAATTGCTCGCTTCCGCCAGTTGCTCTTTTTAAGGTAAATGGCTCATTAGTATTAATATAATGACGTTGCAATGGCTGGCTGCTGCTGGCAGTATAAACGCCATATGTTTGGTTAACGCCCTGCTTTTTAAATCTGATAGTGAGGTCATTGAGAACCTTTTTCAATGTTCCCGTCTGGCTTATTTCACTCAATAGAACGCCATATTCCTTATCCGGGCTCTTAATCTCGTACGAGATCACGATCTTTTGGCCAGCTTGGGAAACATTGGAAGAATCCAGTTTCACATTGCCATAGCCGAAGCGATCACGCGTTCCGTAATCCGAGTAAATGACGTAATTGAGGTTGTAAAGCTTGATAAAATCAGCAGGGGAAATCGGGTTTTTGCCTTTGAAAGCATCCACGTAAAGATAGATTTTGGTCTGCGTGGTGTCTTTCAGTAAATATTTACTTTGAATGGCAATGAGGGAAAGTTCTTCGTTAATTGGCGCGGATTGCTGTGTGGGGCGAACCTGGGCTTCCGGAATTTGCTTCATAGGCTTGTTGGATGACGCACATCCAGCTAGCACCAAGGCAGTTAAAACACAAATATAAAAGCTTAAAGTAGTTCTCATGTACATGTTTTCATCATTTGTCAAATAACGAACGAACAGGTAAAATTACCCAATAAAACGGTAAGAAAATTTTTATTCTGGTTTCTTGCTCGCACGGTTGGCATTTTTAATCTGATCTTCAAGGACATCCCACTGATCATCAGTGACTTCTTTCAGAAAATTGAACTGTCCGGCGGACAAAACTTCACCTCCATCCAGGGTTATCACCTCGCCCGTCATATAAGCTGAAAAATCGGACATCAGATAAGCCGCAAGATTGGCCAGTTCCTGGTGATCGCCCACACGCTCCAGGGGAATGCGGTTTTCGAAAGAGAATTTCTTGGCGAGTTCTTCGGGAAAAAGCCGCTCCCACGCTCCTTTTGTAGGAAATGGCCCTGGTGCAATGGCATTCAGCCTGATCCCGTGATCCGCCCACTCGAAAGCCAGCGATTTGGTCATGGCAAGCACGCCTGCTTTTGCCATAGCAGAAGGGACCACCCAGCCCGAACCTGTCCATGCATACGTTGTCGAAATGTTTAGAACCGTCCCCTTAATGTTATTTTCAATCCAATATTTACCCAAAGCGAGCGTGAAATAATAAGTCCCACGCAAAACAATGTCGACAACCACATCCACGGCTTTATAGGAAAGCCTTTCGGTAGGGCTGATAAAATTACCAGCAGAATTATTGACCAAGCCATTCACATTTCCGAATTTCTCAATCGCTTTTGCAATCACATTTTCGATTTGCTCCGGTTTACGTACGTCACATTCAATGGCTAAGACGCTTCCGCCAACGGTCTCTTCTAGCTCCTTTGCCGTTTTTTCAAGGACTTCAAGACGTCGGCTGCAAATCACAATGTTAGCGCCCAGTTTCAGGAAATAGCTGGCCATGGATTTTCCCAGTCCCGTGCCGCCCCCGGTAACAATGATCGTTTTATTTTTCAGCGCATCATCGCGCAACATTCCCTCCGTATGGATCATCAGAATTAGATTTTATGGATGCGGGTAAAGGTAAATTTTTATCTAAAATTGTTATATTTTGTTTTAAAATAATAAGCTTATGATGAACCAGGTGAAGGACATAATGAACCAGCTGGCGGAGCTCGGCAGCGAACAAACCCTGAAAACTTTCCGGAATCATGGCGGCGTCGAGCCTATGTATGGCGTGAAAATCGGTGATATGAAGCCGATATTGAAAAAACACAAAAACAACCACCAACTCGCACTGGAGCTTTACAAAACCGGCAATTCGGACGTTATGTATCTGGCTGGACTAATGTCAAATCCGTCGTTGCTGACACCGGAAGTACTGGACGAATGGGTTGAACGTGCGCCGTGGCATATGATCAGCGAGTACACCGTCGCGTGGAACGCTGCGGAGAGTCCATATGGCTTTGAAATGGCCCGGAAATGGATTGAATCTGATAAAGAACTGATTGCAGGCGCAGGTTGGTCGGCACTGGGTTGCTTAATGGCACTTACGCCGGATGAGCGGATTGATAAAGAAGAAGTTGATCAGCTCCTGGACCGCGTTGAGAACCAAATTCCGGATGCGCCGAATCGTGTCCGGTATGTAATGAATGGCTTTATAATTGCTGTCGGATCCTATTATAAGCCGTCGGCTGAGAAAGCATTAGAGATTGCAAACAGGGTCGGAAAAGTGAGTGTCAATGTGGGTAATACGGCCTGCAAAGTGCCCTATGCGCCCGACTATATTCGAAAAGTTTGGGATACGGGCAGGTTAGGGGCAAAAAGAAAAGAAGTGAGATGCTGAAATTACTGCTGTGCGAGCAGATAAAGCACTGCCATCCGCACGGCGACCCCGTTTTCAACCTGATTTAAAATAATAGAATGACTGGAATCGGCCGCATCGGAGGAAAGCTCAACTCCACGATT
The DNA here is from genome assembly GCF_022869785.1 of Dyadobacter chenwenxiniae. Lineage (NCBI taxonomy): Bacteria > Pseudomonadati > Bacteroidota > Cytophagia > Cytophagales > Spirosomataceae > Dyadobacter > Dyadobacter chenwenxiniae. Next base: position 6,924,661 of record NZ_CP094997.1, read on the forward strand.
GATTGGGCCAGGGTGCATCAGGACAATTTCTTTATTCAAATCATCCAGCATCGCCTTATTAATGCCATAATAGAGTGAATATTCCCTTAATGACGGAAAATATTTGATCTGCTGACGTTCCAGCTGAATGCGGAGCACATTAGCGACGTCGCACCATTGTAATGCTTCCTTTACGTTGTGACTTATCTTGACGCCCAACTCGTCCAGATGCTTGGGAATCAATGTAGACGGGCCGCAAACCATAACTTCTGCTCCTAATTTTTGCAGACAAAAAATGTTGGAAAGCGCAACCCGTGAGTGGGTGATGTCGCCAATGATGGCCACTTTCTTTCCGGTAAGATCGCCCAGCTTCTCGCGCATCGAGAAAGCATCGAGCAATGCTTGCGTAGGATGCTCGTGCGTGCCGTCGCCCGCGTTCACAACATTGGCGGGAATGCGCGTAGACAAGTAATGTGGCGCTCCCGGGCTGCTATGACGCATCACGATCATATCCACTTTCATGGCGAGGATATTATTGACCGTATCCAGCAGCGTTTCACCCTTTTTTACCGAGCTTCCCGAGGCTGAAAAATTAACTACATCAGCAGAAAGACGCTTTTCGGCTAACTCAAAAGACAACCGTGTACGGGTCGAATTTTCGAAAAAAACGTTTGCTATGGTAATATCCCGGAGCGATGGGACTTTCTTGATGGGCCGGTTAATGACGTCCTTGAACTGCGTTGCCGTGTCTAAGATGGTATGAATGTCATTCTCGTTCAGGTTTTTAATTCCAAGTAAGTGCCGGACCGAAAGTTTTGTCATTGCTGGTATTCAAGAAAGTTTGGCAAAGATAATAAGGAAGCTGGCAACGCGAAAACGCATTTGGAAATTTCCCATCCCGATTTCTTCGTCACAGCTGACTATCTTTGGCACATTACCATGCTTTTTTCTGGTAAGCATAACGACTCAAAAATTTTGAATAGAATGGATAAGGCTGCATTGATAACTTATATAAAATCACTTTTGGAAGAGCGCATGATGGTGGCGTGGAATGCGATGGAAGCGGCGCAATCGTCGGCCAATGATCAGGGAAAGAGCTCAATGGGGGACAAATACGAGACTTCCCGCTCTATGGGGCAGCTGGACAGGAATATGCACGCCCGGCAATATGAGCAGGTGCGGCTGGAAAGATTGGTTTTAGAAAAAATACACGAAAATGAGGTTTCCTTACGCGCCGCAGTAGGCTCATTACTGGAAACGACGGCCGGCTGGTTCTTTATCGCTGTGAGCCTGGGAGCAGTAAAAATAGAAGAAGAGACCGTGATGGCAGTCTCTTCTTCGTCGCCTGTTGGCGGATCTTTGCTGGGAAAAGGCCCCGGCGACAAGTTTGATTTCATGAAACGACAACACGAAATTATCGCGCTGCATTAACCCATATTGTGGTAAACGCGCTGCACGTCGTCATCGTCCTCAATCTTTTCGATCAGTTTTTCAACCTCGGCGACTTCCTCGTCGCTTAACGTTTTGGTGTCATTGGGAATGCGTTCAAAATCTGCTTCAACGATTTCGTAGCCGTTTTCTTCCAGATAATGCTGCAAGGCGCCGAACGCAGTGAATTCGCCGTAAATGTTGATCAGGTTGGTTTCTTCATCCAGGAAAATCTCTTCACCGCCCACGTCGATCAATTCAAATTCGAACTCTTCGAGGTCTTTGTTGCCCGGATTTTTGATCTTGAAAATACATTTCCGGTCAAAGATGAAATCAAGCATGCCCATTGTGCCCAGGCTTCCACCTAGCTTGTTAAAATAGCTTCGCACATTGGCTACGGTCCGCGTTGGGTTGTCCGTAGTGCTTTCAACGAGGATTGCGACACCGTGCGGTCCGTATCCCTCATAAACCATTTCCTTATAATCCTCCTGATCTTTGGATGTGGCACGTTTTATAGCACGCTCAATGGTGTCCTTCGGCATATTGGCAGCCCTGGCATTTTGCAAAAGAACTCTCAGCCTTGCGTTTGTATTAGGATCGGCGGTTCCGCTTTTTACGGCAAGGACAATGTCTTTTCCAATCCTCGTGAAGGTTTTGGCCATTTTGTCCCAACGCTTGAACATCCGCGCTTTTCTATATTCATAAGCTCTTCCCATGCTTAGCTTTGTAAAATGTTATATTGTTAATTCGCTGCAAATTTATAAAAGACGATTTAAATCAGGTAAAAATATATTCTTTCAAGAACAACTGTTGTAAATGGATCTGAAATTAAACTGGAACTTCAAGACATTTGAAGCGCTCAGCAAGCAGGAGCTCTATGAAATTCTCAGGATACGGAATGAGGTTTTCGTGGTTGAGCAAAGATGCTGCTACCCCGATCTCGATGGCAAAGATCAAAAATCGCATCACTTATGCGGTTTCCGGGACGATAACTTGCTGGCCTATGCGCGCATTCTTCCTCCCGGCGTTTCTTACGAATTTGCTTCCATTGGCCGCATCGTTGTTTCCGGGCAGGGCAGGGGCATGGGCTACGGGATTGAGCTGTTAAATGAATCTATCAAAAAAGTGGAGGAGCTGTATGGGAAGACTATTATCAGGATCGGTGCGCAACTTTATTTGAAAAGATTTTATGGCTCCTTCGGCTTCGTACAATCCAGCGGAATTTACCTGGAAGATGACATCGAACACATCGAAATGACGCGTCAAATCACTGAGTATTAGAAGTGGAAGAACTTTGGGGAATGAATTCCCGGATTTGATGAATATTTAAACACTGCTTGGTTTACGCATTATTCAGATAGGTATAAATAAGTGGACTGGTCCGGCTTTTTGTAGTAAAAAATCTACATTTAGATAAAAAAACTTTGATATATTTTTGTCTGTTTGTGTTTGTTTCATAATTTGGCACAGAATTTTAGTTATTAGTATTCAGTCAAGCAAATTGTTGCCTGGGACTGACGCCCTGTCAGACACCCAATAACATTTTTGACGAACACTGATAGAGGAGGGTTTACGTGGAATGGCCTACTGTTATGCGGTAGGCCATTTTTTTTGTTTATTTGTGTCCGAAATCAGAACACACCACATCATTTCATGACCAAAGTTACCGAGTTCATTCGTCAGGCCGAAGGCAGAACACTTTTCTCAATAGAGATTATCCCACCATTAAAAGGGCAGAATATCAATGAGTTGCTCAATTCAATCGAGCCGTTGATGGAATTCAAGCCTCCGTTTGTTGACGTTACTTATCATAGGGAAGAATTAATTGACAGAGTGGGGCAGGACGGGCTGATCGAGCGCATTCCGGTTCGCAAAAGACCAGGCACTGTGGGCATTTGCGCGCGGTTAATGGAGCGTTTTCACGTGGATGCGGTCCCGCACATTATTTGCGGCGGCTTTACAAAAGATGAAACCGAAGATGTCCTGATCGATCTGCATTATCTCGGTATCGATAATGTGCTGGTTTTGCGCGGCGATGCTGAAAAATCTGCCGGTGTGTTCAAAGCCAAGCAAGGCGGACACTCGTATGCGTCGGAACTGGTGAAGCAGGTGCACGACATGAACCAGGGGAAATTGCTCAATGCGGAAACCGAAATGTGGCCAACAGATTTCTGCATCGGCGTAGCGGGTTATCCTGAAAAGCATTTCGACGCGGCAAGCTTTGACTCCGATTATGCGCACTTGCGCAAAAAAGTGGAACTGGGCGCTGATTACATAGTGACCCAGATGTTTTTTGATAACCAAAAGTATTTCCAGTTTGTGGAAAGATGCCGTGCAGAAGGAATTAACGTTCCGATCATTCCAGGCCTGAAACCTTTGGCTACCAAAAAACAATTAACTGTGCTTGCCGATATTTTCCACCTCGAATTTCCAAAGGAACTTGTCAGCGAAGTTGAAAAATGTGCAACAGATAAAGACGTGCGAAAAGTAGGGATTGAATGGGGGATTCAGCAATGCAAAGAATTAATGGCATATGGTGTACCCGTGCTCCATTTTTATACCATGGGAAAATCGGATAATGTTGCGCAAATCGCCAGAGCAATCTTCTGATTGAGCCGTTTCGTTTGATTATTCGTAGCACACTGCCGTTCCATTCGCGCTGACCATCAGCATCGAACTATTTCCGCCAATGGTTTCCAGGTCAATGTCAACGCCGATCACGGCGTTGGCGCCTAGTCTTTGGGCCTGATCCATCATTTCACGAATGGCAATGCTTTTGGCTTCCCGCAGGCCTTGCTCGTACGAGCCGGAACGACCGCCCACCACATCCCGGATACCAGCCAGAAAATCTTTGAAAAAATTGGCTCCTATGATGGCTTCTCCGTTTACCAAACCAATGTATTTTGTGATTTTTTTACCCTCAATATTCGGCGTAGTAGTAACAAGCATATTGCGTCAGGTTGGTTGAAGTGAAATTTATTGAGGCCAATTTAGCGGATTTCACTAAGGAGCCGCCCAAATTAATTGTTTAACGGCAAAGTTGTGCACGATGTTGGTAAATTTTAGTTACAGATTGCTAGCTTTGTTTTTTTGGCAAATCAGAAGTAAATTTTATTGTAATGGAACAAACAGTTGAGGCAGTAAATCATGTAATCCGTAACAGACGCAGTATTTTTCCGCCTAGTTATATTGAAAAAGACATTCCTGAGGAGATTTTGTTGACGATCCTTGAAAACGCCAACTATGCCCCGACCCATAAATTAACAGAGCCCTGGCGTTTCGTCGTTTACAAAGGCGAAAGCCTGAACAAACTTGCCGGATTCTTTACGGAAAGATATCGCACAGTAACGCCCCCTGAATCGTTTTCTCAGGCGAGATATGACGCAGCAGGCGAGAAAGTGCTTAAATCCAAGGTTGTAGTGCTGATCTGCGCCGAATTGCACCCTGACAAACTTCCGGAATGGGAAGAAACGGCTGCGGTGGCTTGCGCTGTGCAAAACATGTGGCTGACTGCAACGGCCTACGGAATCGGCTCATATTGGAGCAGTCCGGGCGTTCTGGACCTTTTGGCCAAATTCGCGGGCGTTCCCGAAAACCAGAAATGTCTCGGATTGTATTTCATGGGCTACCACGATGCACCGGAAGCGCCGGCCCGTCGCACACCCATGGAAAACAAGATCACCTGGGCGTAATGAAAAAAGACATCATTACCCTGCGCGCGCAATCCCTTACAAAGAGCTTTGGTGCAAAGCCGGTTCTGTCCAACATTGATTTACAGCTTAATGCAGGAGAATGGCTGGGCATATTAGGCGAAAGCGGGTCGGGTAAGAGCACCTTACTCCGCATTCTGGGCCGTTTTCAGGATGCGGAGCAAGGTAAGGTCTTTTTTAAAGAGCAAGAATTGAAACCTGTAAGCGGCGAGCTCATCCCCGGGCACGAATCCATCAAGCTCATCCACCAGGAATTTGAGCTTTTCCCTAACCAGACGGTTGAGGAGAACATAGCCTACTCCCTGCGGTTTTATGAGGCTGATTACAGGAAGGAAAAGGTGAATGAGCTGCTTTCTGTTACAGGTTTGGAATATGTCAAAAATCAGAAAGCCAAGCTTTTGTCGGGAGGCGAAAAACAGCGTACTGCTATCGCAAAAGCATTGGCGGAGCAACCCGACGTCCTGCTCCTCGACGAGCCATTTGCGCATTTGGACAACCACAATCGCCGGGTGCTGGCCAGTGCGATTGAAACCATGCGCAGGCAACAAAAGATGTCCTGCGTCTTCGTTACACATGAGGCAGCCGATGCATTAGCCTGGTCGGACCGGATTGCGGTGCTGCGGGAAGGGGAGATTATCCAGATAGGAACGCCGCAGGAGGTTTATAATCAGCCAGTCGACAGTTACGTTGCCGAGTTAACCGGCGACATTAACTGGCTCGCCGGCGCAGATAATTCGAAACAATTTTACATCCGTCCGGAGAAAATCGAGCCGACGAAGCATCCTGAAAAAAGCAGATGGCAAGGCAAAGTGGAGGCGATCCGGTTCCATGGAAACCACTGGGAAATCCGTTGTATCAATGCAAAAAAGGAAACATTATCCTTTTACAGAAACCGTATGGATATGCAAGTAGGGCAGTTGGTATATTTAACTTACGCTTCAAAAGACCTGAAACGCATCTTATAAGCTGAACCAGAAGGAAATCTTCACAGCAAACGGAGTAACATTCGGATTTTGGAGATAGGTAAGCCTGTGCACAAAATCCACGCGGCCAAATTTGAGAATGTTATCTATCCCGTAGCCAAGCTCGACGTAAGGCCTGTCTTTCAGTTTATTAAACACCTGGACTTCATTGCCTGACTCATCTTGTGTTGTGGACAATGCAAGATTCGCGTCGCTTACGCTTCCGTAAAACAGTTTTCCGGTTGCCAGCATCCGCAATTTGAGCTTTCTGATCGCGGGTATCCTGTTCAATAGAAAGCCTTCAAAGTTGTGTTCCATGCGCAGTGAAACATATCGGTCGCTCATGAATTCGAAATAACGCATGAGGTTGAACGCATTGTCAACATAAAAAAGCGACTCATTTCCAAGCGGCGTATACAGCAAGGGATAGGGCAATGTGGAGGGGATCAGACCGAATGTAACATTGTAATAAGTCCTGCCGATAACACCGAAGCGAAAGCTCTGTTTAATGTTGAAGGAGAATTTATTATAATTGAAATCTCCGCCCAGAAAATTCCTGACTCCCAATGTGTAACGCAATGTGAAAGCCGGGGAATTTCCGTTACCCATGCTGATGCGCTCATTATCATTTTGTAAAAACGTTTCTTTATTGGCAAGCCGCGTTTCGAGATTTATTTCGGTAATATCAAATGTGCTTTTCACCGGAGATTCGATGCCAGCCTCAGGATTGGTCCGGTAAGTAAATGGAAATAATGGCCTGAAATCGCGGTGGCGTATCTGAATGCTTCCCGTTAAGCCTTTGACCAGTTCCCTTTTGAAATAAGCTGAAATATCTTCCTGCCAGTATGCCCTGCGAAATGTTCCGAATCTGGAAAAAGCACCAAATAGTGTATTCGGGCCTATTGTTTCAGCGGAAAGGCCGAGCCGTTCCAGATCTTTGGAATAAGAAATGCCACCAACGGTCCAGGGTTTCCGGTCAAAAATATAGTCCATTCCGGCGCCGTATTTGAATTCTTTATCCTTGGTTCCAAAAGCCCCGTAACCATTGAAAATCCATTTTCTGCTGAAACCGGGATCGGTTTTAAAGCCCAGCCGGACGCGGTGGCCTTCAATGTTGTTGTTGGCATATAAAAACAGGTAAGGACCAATGTCAATGTTCCATTTGTCGATACGCTTGTATCCGTTTACGAAAATGTTCAGTATCTCGGTGTACGTTTTCACAACAGGCAGGACTTTCAGCGAGTCAACCAGTTGAAATGAAAGCAATTCTGCGGAACTCAATGCTTCCGGGCGACTCTTTTGCCAGAAAGTGGAATCGTGCTGCATATAATCCTCTTTCAGCTCGATGGCGGTGTCATAAAACTTGGGATCGTGTGGGTTATTGATCTTGTATTTTGAATTAGCTGAATAAAATTTCAGCAACATGCCAGCTGTCTGCTTCGTCGGCTCATCCACGTCGATCAGCACGCGCGTTTTAGAGGTTACCCATTCATTTTGTTCTTCAAAGAACTCATACGACTGCTGAATTTTTATCTTCTCAATAAAATTCAAATTTGCTCGCTTGCCCACGCTTGCATCCATTTGCGTCAATGCATACGTGTCGCCGTCCACCCAAAATGATCCTGTGAAAGCAAGATCCTGTTCGTGTTTGGGTTCAAAATCAATCTGGTAATCGTATTTGTCGCCGTTTTTTACACTGTCCGACAGATAATATTCATAGTAAACTTTCCAGCTGTCGGCGATCGGGGAAACGAAGTCTTTGTCTAAGATATTCAGCCAGTTATTGTAAAAATTGTATTGCTGAAATGACGATCCGATCACCTGCGAAACAAGGCTTCCGTCCGTCAAACCCACACCGGAAACTTTGGTTTTATTAATAATCTCCTTCTTTTTCTTCGGATTCCGCCGATAATAAACGTCTGATACTGATTCGGATATGAAAATAGGAATAATCGTTTCGCCATTTTCGCCTTTCACCTCATCATATTTATCGACAATGTGCGTCATTTTTTTGACAGACTTCCTGTTCCTGAATTTCTCGGAAAGGTTGTCAATGTCAATCTGGATCTTGTTGTAGCTTTCATATTCGTAAGCATCCAGTTCTTCCGTGTTGTTATTATTTTTCCCCGCTACAATCTTACGCATGATGGCATAAGCCGGATTTTCCCCGGCAAAAATCCGTACTTCTCTCAGTTGCAGCGTTCCCGGGGAGAGTTGTATATCAATGGTTTGCTCGGTCAGATCAGGTTTGATCGGTTTGCTTTTGCTATCATAACCGACATAAGTAACTACGAGCGAATCCGCAGGTGGCGTGAAAGTGATTTGGTAAAAGCCATCAAAATTGGTTGTAGCGCCTGCCAGCGAAGCTTTTATGCCCACATTAGCGAAAGGAATGGCGTCGCCCGTTGTTGCGTCGGTTATCCTTCCTTTGATAGTATAAGTGGTCTGTGAAAAGGACTTGGTAGTACAAATAAATGCAAGTAGGAGCAGACAAAGTAATGTCTTTTTCAAGCTATATGTCTGAACCGGGGTGTGTGCCGAATCATTTCCCTCATTCCAATTTCTCATTTTTTTCTTATCTCATTGTTTGAGGTAACATCTGCCGCAGGACGCAATACGTGAACGTCCAGAACAGCCTTCGGTCTTGCCAGGTATTCCCGCACCAATGTACGCAGTGAATATCCGTCCGGCACATCCTGCGCTGCAAATGAAATCGCATTAATGCCTTCATTATGAGCTATATATAGTGCCCTTGCATTGTGGAAATTCTGTGAAATGATCGTGAAGTTGTCCTGATTAAAAACCTCTTTGCAACGAATGATCGAATCGAATGTCCTGAACCCGGCATAATCCAGCGTCATGACGTTCTCGGGTATTCCCAGATTCAGTAACGCTCTTTGCATGTCAAGCGGTTCATTGTAATATTGGGAGTCATTATTTCCGCTTAAAATAATGTATTTTATTTTTCCTTCCTTGAATAGCCGAGCCGTAGCCTCCATTCTATATTTAAAAAACAAGTTTTCCTTTCCCTTTTCCGATTTCTTGCTTGTCCCTAAAACCAACGCTACATCATTGGAAGGCAGATTTTCAATCGAAAAGAAATTGTATTGCCTTGTACAATACACCACCCAGAGGTTACAAAGCAAGATAAAAACCATGCACGCAAATAATAAGAGTAATATGGTTTTTATCAATGTCTTCACCAGTATACTTGAAGTTGTCTTCCTAATGTACCAACTCTTTGCAAGATTCCGGTCTTCTGTACGCGATGTTGTACTTCTAAACCGTACGCAGTTAGCAGCGTTTTTTGTTGCTGATTTTCGTTTTTTATTTCTCCGGATGCATCATTTAAAAAAGACCCAGCTGGTTTTTCTGATCTTTCCCCTTTTTTGGTTCTTTCTTTACTTTTGCTTCTGGTTTGGAATCATCGTCAGTTGTTTCCGGCGTAGCGGTTTCGGACAGGCTGTTCGCTTTTTGGTCGCTTTCGCCTGTATCCCCGGACTGAGGTCCGGAGTTAGGTGATGGGTCGTCCTTTGGACTCTTTTGTTGCGTGTTGGATTCGTTTGCGGGGTCTTCGTTTTCTTCTGCTTCCACGTCTGCAACCTCTCCATCCACTGCGTCTCCGTCCGCAACTTCCCCATCCCCAACTTCTCCATCAGCAACTTCTGCCGATGTTATAACTTCTTCTTCGGGTTCCGGCAGCGGTTCCAGCCAGCGTACATCTTTAAATTTATCGTTAGGCAGCTTGTTTCCCATTGCCCGCCAGCCGCGCACATCGACCATTTCTTCAATCAGATATTCCTCCTTCGACTGTTCTTTTGTTGCGGTTTTGGGCAATGTTATTTCCAGTCTTGGGTGCTTATCGGTGCTGGCTAGCAGTAACTTACTATTTTTGGCATCACTAATGAATAGGAATTTTTTGTCCCGTGTGGAGGTTTCAATGTTGAAACGTTTGATGAAATGGTTTTTCTGTCCACCGTCGAAATAGAGCGCCGTTATAGCCATTTTGGGATCAAACTTTTTGACCAGCAACACTTCATTTGAAACATAATGGTTGGTCAGATCAAAATTTGTGAGCTCGTAAGAACCTTCTTTGTAGATGACCAAAATGCTGTCAGAAGGGCCGAAGTTGCCCAGATATTCACCTCGTTCATCCCGGTTAAGGCGCCCGATGATCGGGTCAAACCACATATCCACGCCGCCTAATGTTGAGCGACCGGCTTGTTTCAATGTTATTTTCCTGATCGGATATTTAGTCAGAATGTTACCCATCGCGCTGCGGTTCTTGATCAGCAGATCGGCGAAATTGAAGTCGAACTGCTTCACTTTTGCCTTGCTTTGCGCCGAAAGGCTTACTGCAATGATCTCAGCTTCACCATTTTCATTTGCCGTAAAATAGGTGATTTTGGATTTGGGCGTTCCTTGGGTGAGGTCATACTCACGATCGCGGGTTACGGCGGTTATCTGGCATCTTTTAATGTAAGAAACGCCCGTTTTCCCGTCCACATAAACGACGTTATAGACCATGCGTTCATCGTTTTTGACAAAAACCGCACAGTGAATAATGTCTTTTCCAACAAAAACTTTTTCCTGAATCTTGGTAACCAGACATCTTCCGTCTGCTTTGAAAACAATGATGTCGTCAATGTCAGAGCAATCGGTTACGAATTCATCCTTTTTGAGTCCGTAACCAATAAATCCTTCTGCACGGTTTACATACAGTTTCTGGTTATTGGCCGCAACAATATTCGCTGAGATCTGATTGAATGCGCGTATCTCCGTTTTGCGTCCACGTCCTTTGCCGTATTTTTTTAGCAAATCTTTATAATACTCAATGGCAAAGCGTGTGATATGCACGAGGTTATCTTCGGTTTCGGCCAATTCTTCCTCCCATTTTTTCATCAATTCGTCCGCCTTGTAACCATCGTATTTTGAAATACGCTTGATCTTGATCTCAGTCAGCTCAACAATGTCGTCGTCCGTAATTTCGCGGTAGAATTGCGGCTTGTAAGGTTCAAGTCCTTTGTCAATAGTCCTGATAACGGCTTCGAAAGTTTCGCATTCCTCAATATCACGGTAAATGCGGTTTTCGATAAATATTTTTTCCAGGGAACCGTAAAGGATCTTTTCCAGCAAAGCCAAGCGCTTGATTTCCAGCTCGCGTTGCAGTAAATGAACCGTTTGGCCCGTGTTGTATTTTAAAATCTCTGTTACACCAACAAAATGCGGCTTGTCGGCGATAATGATGCATGCATTGGGGGAAATGGAAACTTCACATTCTGTAAATGCGTAAAGCGCATCCATGGTAATGTCAGGCGAAACGCCAGGCGCCAGATGCACCTGGATCTCAACTTCCGCAGCCGTATTATCAACCACTTTCCGGATCTTGATTTTACCCGTATCATTGGCCTTAATGATCGAATCAATGATGGAAGTCGTCGTGGTCCCGAACGGAATGTCGCGGATGACGAGCATTTTCTTATCCTCTTCCTCGATCCGCGCACGAACTCTTACTTTTCCGCCGCGGTGGCCATCGCTATAATTGGAAATATCAATTTGCCCGCCGGTAAGGAAGTCGGGGAAAATGGTGACTTCTTTGCCTTGAAGAATGCTGATGGAAGCTTCGATCAGCTCGCAGAAATTGTGCGGGAGAATTTTCGTAGATAATCCCACGGCAATTCCTTCCACGCCAAGTGAAAGCAGCAGCGGGAATTTTACGGGCAATGTTACCGGCTCGCGTTTCCGTCCGTCATAGGACAGCTGCCATTCGGTGGTGTCGTCATTAAAAACAATTTCTTTGGCAAAGCGCGACAAACGGACTTCTATATAACGCGCAGCCGCAGCGCCGTCGCCCGTGCGGATGTCGCCCCAGTTTCCCTGGGTGTCGAATAGCAATTCTTTCTGACCAATGTTTACAATGGCGTCGTAAATGGAGGCATCCCCGTGTGGGTGATATTGCATGGATGAGCCCACGACATTGGCTACCTTATTGAAACGGCCGTCGTCCATCTCGTTCAAAGCATGCATAATGCGCCTTTGAACAGGTTTTAGGCCATCTTCAACGGCTGGAACCGCGCGTTCCAGAATTACATAAGATGCGTAATCAAGAAACCAACTTTCATATAGTCCCGAAATGGGCAGTTTATCGTGCAATCCGCTATCTTCTACGTCAGGCGTAGCTCCGTTTTCGTCCATAAATGAAGGAGGAACCAGGTTTTAAGTACTCAGTAAATTTTTGTAAGGCCACTATTTCCAGCCGGATTGTGATACAGCGCCGTTCCATTCCAAAAGAACGAGACAGGGCAGACTATACCGGAAGACCTAATTGAATTACCTGCTAATATAGCAAATAAAGCGTCAATTTCTAGCTCCCGGGATCGCCGTCGGGTGCGTTCAGGACGGTCAGGAGCTCACTGATCATCATGGCTGTTGCGCCCCATATTTTGTATCCCTGCACCGTATAATGCGGCGCATGTACCTGTTCGCCACGGACTTGTATGTCACTGGAACCGATAATCTCAATATCAGAAATTTCTTTTAATTTGATCTCAAAAATATCTTCGACCTCGCGCGGGTCGGGGTAAAAGTCGGGGCGGTAAGGCATTGTCGCGATGACGGGCAGGACGTAGAAATTGCTCGCCGGGATAAACAATTCGGTAAGGATGCCTAGTATTTTCACATCATTCAGCCGAAGGCCGATTTCTTCCTGCGCTTCGCGTAAGGCGGTGCGTATGAGATTTTCGTCGGTCGGTTCGAAGCGTCCGCCCGGGAACGCCACTTGTCCTGAATGTACACCGTCGTAGGCCGGGCGCAGGATCAGCGGGAAATAAATTTCGTCTTTGTAAGGATAAAATAAAACCAGAACGGCGCTTTTGCGGGTGCGTGCGTTGGGTTTGAAAGTCAGTCTGAGCTTTGTAGAAGCCTGCATGATCCGGTGCGCTGATTCACCGGGCAGCGGATATTTCAGTTTTTGTGTGAGTGCATCAATAAATAAGGAAAAAGATCCCAAAGTGGCCATAGAGGCAGATTTTTGAGTAAGGTGTTGGTGTCAGTCCGCGTCATTTATACAAATATAACAATACAACGATGGATACCGAAGTTATTGGATTTTCTTGTTGGCGTATAGTTTTGCGAGTTGCTGGGCGCAGCGTTCGCCGTCCATGGCTGCCGACATGATGCCTCCGGCATAACCCGCTCCTTCGCCGCAGGGGAATAAGCCTTTCAGTTCGGGATGCTCGCAGGTTTCCGTTTCTCTCGGGATGCGAACAGGCGATGAAGTACGGCTTTCCACGCCGATTAACTGCGCATCGCCGGACAGATAGCCTCTCATTTTTTGTCCAAAATCAGAAAGTGCTTCGCTGAGTGGAAAGGCAATTTCAGCCGGAAGAACTTCACGGAGATCAACAGATTGCAAGCCGGGCTGGTAAGACGTTTCGCGCAGTTGTGACGACACTTTTCCTTTTACAAAATCCAATGCAAGCTGCGCAGGAGCTGTTTGGGTGGCGCCGGCAAACTGGCAGGCTGCCTGTTCAATTTCCTTCTGATAATGCAATCCAGCCAACGCGCCAAATTCCTTGTAAGGCAAGAGATCATGCTCTTCAATGGCAACCACGATGCCAGAATTAGCGTAAGGCGAATCGCGGCGGGAAGGCGACATGCCGTTTACGACCACTTCCCCGGAAGCCGTTGCCGCAGGCACAATGAACCCGCCCGGGCACATGCAAAACGAGAAAACACCCCGCTGAACGCCTTTATAGCGCGTTTGGGTTACCAAACTATATGATGCAGCGGGCAAATAAGGTCCCCGATCCTTTTCGCAATGATACTGGATCTTATCAATGGTGTTTTGCGGATGCTCAATGCGCACGCCCATTGCAAATGACTTGCTTTCGATTAGGATCTTTTTCGCATCCAGCAATTCGTAAATATCCCGAGCCGAATGGCCCGTTGCCAGGATCACACCAATGCCTAAATGTTCCTTCTGATCATCGGTAATAACGCCATTCAGCGAGTTTTGGTCAATGATGAAATCTGTAACCTTTGTATCAAAGTGGATTTCGCCGCCTGCTTTCAGAATGCTTTCGCGCATTTCGGAAACCACAACAGGCAGTTTGTTGGTGCCGATGTGCGGGTGCGTGTCAATCAAAATTTGCTCGCTGGCGCCGTGGCCTACGAATATTTCCAGAACGCGTCGAATGTCCCCGCGCTTGTTCGAGCGCGTATATAATTTTCCATCCGAATAAGTCCCTGCGCCGCCTTCGCCGAAGCAGTAATTGGACTCAGGATTGACAATGTGGTCTTTATTAATAGCAGCCAGGTCGCGCCGTCTGGCACGCACATCTTTCCCTCTTTCAAAAATCACCGGCTTAATGCCCAGCTCGATCAACCGCAATGCTGCGAACATGCCCGCCGGGCCACATCCGATGATCAATGCCTGCGGCTTTTTGCTGACGTCCGGATAATCAAGTTGGAAACCAATGAGCGATGGCGGCGTTTCATTGACATAAACTTCTGCCTGCACATTGACTTTCACCTGTCGGCTGCGGGCGTCAATGGATTGGCGGGTTTTGCGGATAATGGGCGTGTCTGTTGAACGAAGCCGCAATTTTTTAATGATATGCTGACGAAAATTCTCGTCGTCCAGCGCGATTTCGGGCGCCAGTGTCAGTTGAAGCGTTTGATGCATTGCGAAAGGGATTTATCCTTTAATGCTGCAAAGGTAAGCAAGACGGTATTATTCTCCCGTTTTCACCTTTGATTAAAATTACCTGAACTCGCTAAACTGCCTTGTGTCATGACTATGGACCGGAGAACATTTATGAATTCACTGGCCGTCTCGGCCGGAGCCGCTTTTTTGCCCGAAACGGAAGGCATAGCACCCGCTTTTCCTATTTCCTGTAACCAATATTCATGGATTACTTTCTATGCTCGGGAGGGAAAAGACTGGGGCGCGAACCTGGATCAGTCGCTTAAAGAGTTCGCTTCAACGGGCCTGAAAGCATATGAACCCGCATTTACACAAGCCGATGAGGTGGCCAAGTTATTGCCGGTTCTGAAAAAATATCAGCTTGTAATGCCCTCGGTTTACGTGAACAGTTCGATGCATAAAGCCGATGAGGCAACGAAATCCATCGAGTCGGTGCTGGCGATCGCGGATGCATTGAAACCGGCTGATACAAAGATCATTGTGACCAATCCCAACCCGCTGCAATGGGGAGGTTCCGAAAATAAAAATGATGCCGAACTGGCGGAACAAGCTAAAAACCTCGACAAACTGGGTACTGAACTACAAAAACGGGGCATGACGCTTGCTTACCATACGCACGACGTGGAGTTACGGGCGGCAGCGCGTGAATTTCACCATATGCTGTTGGCAACAGACCCTAAAAATGTCTCACTCTGCCTGGACGTGCATTGGGTTTACCGCGGCTCGGCCAATTCGCAGGTTGCGCTTTTTGATATTGTTAAATTATATGGAAAAAGAATTGTGGAGCTGCATTTACGACAATCCAAAGATGGAATCTGGCAGGAGGCATTTTCCGATGGCGACATTGATTACCGCCGTCTCCTAACAACATTAAATTCAATGAATGTTAAGCCGCATCTTGTTTTGGAACAATGCCTTGAAAAGACTTCACCAAAAACAATGGATGCTGTGGAAGCGCATAAGAAAGACCTGCTTTATAGTGCTGAAATTTTCAAGGACTGGCTGAAATAATGCTGCCTATTTTATTGCTATAAACTTTCCTGCGCAACTTTCATCACAACCAAAACCCAGTATGACGGTTGTGGCTGTCAGATTACTGTAAGTCCAAGTGTGAGTGGGATAAGCGCTGCTGGAAGGTGCGCCGCTGAGTTCAATTTTTGAGTCGTTTAGAATTTTATATTTCGTATATGAATTGATAGAGGAATATAGCAGTCCTTTGGTTTCCTTAAAATCACCATTCGCCTTAAACTCCACAATGCTGGATTCTCCTTCTGAGGCTTTTTGAAACTTGCCGCTGCCATCGCCTGGATCATACAAAAATTCAATCATTTTCCATTTCCCTACCAGACCGTTATTTTCGACTTGGACATCGTTTTCTTTGCAGGAAAACATGCTGACAAACAAGAATGTCACGAATATTGAGTAGTGAATTTTCATGGATTTTTGATATTAAGGATTCAACTGGAAAGATGTAATTTCTGCAACATTGGTTGTAACTGTTATTATATTGTGTGTAGAAATTTGGAGTGCGTTTTGGGCTAGCCCGGATATCATGACAGAGAATCACCACACTATAACTAATTCAGAACATGGGAAAATTTGATAAGCTGATTTTAAAGTTGCTTTCCGGGTCTGCTGATAGCAATTTTAGTTTTGATGACCTAAGATTAGTTTTAATAAATCTGGGTTTTACAGAAAAAACGACAGGAGGAAGCCACAGAATTTTTTATAAGGAAAATATTGTGGAAATTGTAAATATTCAACCTGATGGAAATAAAGCTAAATCATATCAGGTGAAACAGGTGAGAGGGATTATTTTGAAATACAAACTTGTAAGTTATGAATAGCAAATACGAGTTAATTATGTATTGGAGCGAAGAGGATAAAACATTTGTTGTGGAAGTTCCGGAATTGCCAGGCTGCATGGCAGATGGCCCTACCCAAAGTGAAGCGTTACTGAACGTACAAATTGTGGTTGATCAATGGATTGAGACTGCCAAAGCGCTGGGAAGAGAAATTCCGAAACCCAAGGTAAGCTGATGTATGCTTGATCGACTCTAGCTCCATGCCAACCCCAGATTTCTTCAACATCTATGATCTGCTAACTACTGAGCAGCAACTGATTGTAAGTACTGTCAAAGACTTTTCGGACAGGGAAATAAAACCCATCATTGAGGACTATGCCCGGAAGGCGGAATTCCCTTTGCATTTGATTAAAAAGTTTGGTGAGATCGGTTTGTTCGGGGCGACGATCCCGCAGGAATATGGCGGTGGCGGTCTGGATTACATTAGTTATGGCTTAATGTGCCAGGAAATTGAAAGAGGCGATTCCGGCATGCGCTCGACGATTTCTGTGCAAAGCTCGCTGGTCATGTGGCCGGTTTTTGCGTTTGGATCAGAAGAGCAAAAACGTAAATATCTTCCCGGGTTGGCCACCGGAGAGCTGATCGGCTGCTTTGGATTAACCGAACCGGATCATGGCTCCAACCCTGCCGGCATGACGACCAGAATTTCGAAAACCGAAAACGGTTATTTGCTCAACGGCTCCAAAATGTGGATTTCCAATGCTCCATTTGCGGATATCGCAATCGTTTGGGCGCGCGATGATGACGGCAAAGTCCGTGGGCTGATTGCAGAACGCGGAATGGAAGGTTTTTCAACACCCGAAATTCATAACAAATGGTCATTAAGGGCGAGTGCGACCGGTGAGCTGGTTTTTGATAATGTATTTATTCCCGAAGAAAATATTTTACCCAATGCATCCGGACTGAAAGCGCCGCTGCTGTGTCTGGATAAGGCTCGTTACGGCATTGCCTGGGGCGTCATCGGTGCTGCGATGGACTGTTATGAAACCGCTGTCAAATATGCGGCAGAACGCATTCAGTTTGATAAACCCATTGCCGCTTTCCAATTGACACAAAAGAAATTAGCCGAAATGCTGACGGAAATTACCAAAGCGCAGCTCCTGGCGTGGAGATTGGGCACATTAATGAACGAAGGAAAAGCAACAACCACGCAAATCTCGATGGCAAAGCGCAATAATGTGGCCATGGCACTGAATGTGGCGAGAGAATGCCGTCAAATCCTGGGTGCAATGGGCATTTCGGGCGACTATCCGATCATGCGGCATGTAATGAACCTGGAATCGGTGATCACTTACGAGGGAACGCATGACATTCATTTACTGATCCTGGGTGCAGAAATTACGGGCATTCAAGCATTTAAATAGCTGTCGGCATTCGGCTGTCGGCTGTGGAGGATATGTTTTGCAGGTCTTTTGTAGTTTGTCTTGATCCGTCATGAGACCAGCCTGGCGCTTTAATCAGGTAATTGAGCTTTGTCCTGAGGTTTGTTTTTTGTTTAAAATCCTTTCCTATTTCCCTCCACTCATGCAAAACGGTGTTGGCCAGGCCCGCGTTTTCAATGGGTTTTGTCAAGCCGTAAACAGGCGGAACGGTTTCCAGCTCTTCCTGAAATGTGCCGAAAATGCGGTCCCAGATGATCAGGCACATGCCCATATTTTTATCCAGATACTGCACATTGCTTGCGTGGTGAACACGGTGATGAGAAGGGGTTACGAAAAGATATTCCAGCCAGCCAAGTTTGCCAACGTATTCGGTATGCACAATAATGCCGTAAATCTGCGTCAAAGAATACATAATGATAATATCCGCGGGATTGAAGCCGATCACTGCAAGCGGGATGAAATATACAAACCGGTAAAGTGGCTGAAAAACAGACGAGCGAAAACCGGTCGTCAAATTAAAATGCTGGGAAGAATGATGCGTCACATGCACGGCCCAAAATAATCGGCAATGATGGTCCACGTAATGCAATGTATAAAATGCCAGATCTTCCAAAAGGAATAAACTGAACCAGTAAAAAAATGGATTGGCAACCGCCGTTTTGAAACCCATATTATAAAACCAGATCAGCACGCCCACATAAGCCGTCCTGAACAAGAGGTCAATGCCGCCGTTGAGGAGCATTAAAGAAGCATTGGTAATTGTATCTTTAAAGTTGTAGGAAGCGCGTGGACTGCCATGGTCGTGCGAGGGCCGGTAAGTCAGAAAAATTTCGACGCAGATCAGCAACAGATAAAACGGAGTGGAGACTTTTAAAAGAAAATCCTCAAACTCATATGTGCCAGGCATAGCAGTGACGTCAGATATTCACAAAGATAATTCGGAACGTGGTGGTAAGGTTTGCGAATTTAAATTCTAAGCTATTTCTAATCCAGCTTTTAACTGACTTAATTACCATCCATAATAAGACATTCAACTGCGCCGAAGCCCCTATTCCGTGGGGTTTTTAGTTGATCATCCTCTTTAATGCTTTCCTTAGTTCTTCGTTTTTATGGCGTTTTTGTAGGATCGTGGGGGCTGCGATTCTTTCACGGCAGTCGAAGAGCGAGCAGCGTTCGCAGGTTTGGTTTACTTCTCTCGCCACCAGGAACGGGTCATCCAGAAACTGTAATTTCTCCCTTGTAGGCGCATCCAGATAAATGCCCATTGATACGCTCACATTGAGGCCAGGAGTAGGGGACATAGGCAGGGCAAAACTGATCACCAGATATTCATCCCGCGTGTCCAGATAAGTGGATTTCTGCGCTTTGCAAAGAATGCCCGGCTGCTCTTTTCGCCTGATCACGTCACCCAGATCATTCAAGATGGTCAATGCGACCCAGCGCCTGCAATAATGTTCGTCCTTAACCGTGTGCGGATAATGTTTGCGGGAAATGTGCATTTCCTTGGTCATATCAAAAATATTCTGACCGACGAAATTGTTGAAACGGGAAAAAAAGATCTGGTTAATGCCAAAATAACGCGGCAGGATGTTGCTTAGCCTGTAACAAAATGACTCCGGCGTTGTATTAAACCTGTGAATGAGGTCGATCAGCTGTTGCGGTTGCCACATTTTTTGTTCAAAAACGGCTGCAACTGCGGGCACAAGCAGGCTTCTCTTAATGATAATGGCACTGGAAAAATAGGAAGCTTTAAAGTTGTTAAGTAGCTGTTCAAACGATTCCGCTTCCACTAATGCCGTGGTATGCAGCCTGTTTTTCAGATTTAAATACAAATACCCGATTTCCCGCCCGAAGATAAACCCCCGCTGCACCGAAGAAAGGTGATTATTCATCAGCAAACGATTGCCATTGGGGCTGGTAATGGTCAGGGAACGAACGCTGGAAAACTCCGGATTCGCCTTTTCATTGATGTTTTCAATCGAATAATTAAAGCGCGATTTCAGGATTTCAGCGAGGTCTTTTTCATCCAGGATCTGATTTTGATCCACATTATTTTCTATTAAAAAACGCTCTGCTTCCAGCTCGATGTCCTCAAAATAATTGTCGTGCATTTCCTGATAGGTGCGCAGTGCCGAGAAATAGAACTTCTCAATCGACATATTATAATTACGCGCGATTTCGATCAGCGTCCCAACAAATGCACTGATTTTGGCCGGCGCGTCGGAAAGGATTTCAAGCAGGTTGGCAGGATCTATTCCAAAAAGTTCGAGTGGTAGTTCGGTGAGCACATTGGAGCTCAGCAGGTCGGAAATTGGTTCGAGGCGTTTCGTAAGTTTGAGGGAAACGAGCGTGTCGTAATCCACATCCATAGCCGAGGCCAGGGCAATAATCTTGTCGGATTTTGGGTATTTTTTGCCTTTTTCAATTTCATTAATATAAGAAATAGACAACCCCGATTTTTGAGAAAGCTCACTGAGTGACATTCCTTTGTCCAGTCGCAGCTGTTTAAGCTTCAACCCGAAAACCAACCTTACATTATCTGTATTTATCGCCACTTTGCTGTGTTAATCCGCCTGTAATGTATGATTTCGCACACAGGCAATTTAGGTAAAGAAATGCAAAAGTAGAAATCGCGTGAAGATTCATGACAATGTGCTAAAACAAAAAACGGGACCCGCTGTAACACCGGTCCCGTCTATATCATTCCGTTTTTTGGATCAAAAAATCGCAAAGCCAAGCGTTGCTTGGAACAAATTGCTCTTTTTGCCAAATTGCGAAGCAGTTGTAGCATTATCAAATTCAACTTTCACAATGTCCGTGAAATTGCCTTCATAACGCACATCCAGGCTCAACCTTCCAAAGTCAACGCCCACACCTGCCTGGTAACCATAAGCAAGGCGATTTTTGAATTCCGCAGAGTTTTCGCCCGTGATCACATCGAACGAATCACCGATTTTGCCATTGTTCGATAATCTCAGCGAAGCCATCGGGCCAACATTGATACGGAAGAACTTTGCAACTCTCACCCCAAACAGGATCGGCACATCAAGGTTTGAAAAACGAACATCAACCTTTCCATTCGAATCCTGCACGCCGTCTTCATATACATTGAAACGACCTCCTTTTTGTGATAATAAAATCTCGGGCTGGATATAGAATGTTTTCCCAAAACGGAAAAATACACCTCCTGCAAAACCCAGCGAACGGTTATCGTTGTCTTTGAAATTGAACGGATTATTGCCCGAAGCAAGCGTTAGGTCATTACTTCCATTGATGTTGGATAAGTTGGCTCCCGCCTTGATCCCGAATCTGAAAGCCGGGTCGTATTGTGCTGTCGCCGCATAGCTTATCATCATCAAACACAGCGCAATCATAAAGTTTTTCATGTTGATTTTCAGTTAGTAGATATATATTTTATTAATAAAAAATCTTAAAAACCCGTGCCTGCAAGCAATACCCGTAATTGCTTTCGAAATGGGAATTACTTTCTACAAAGGGTTAATGATGGCGGGAATCATGATGTAATGTGGAAGGGGTAAACCTTATTACGAGCAAAAACGCTATTTTTGCGGGCAGTTTGAAATTCGGCAAGGCAGAAAGCCAGCCCCTATCGGAATAAGGAAATATAAAAAGTTATGAGTGATTACAGTCACAGGGAAATAGAGCAGAAATGGCAGCAATATTGGGAGAGCCAGGGCACATTTAATGTTGATAACCAATCAAATCTTCCCAAATATTATGTGTTGGATATGTTCCCGTATCCTTCGGGAGCCGGATTGCACGTGGGACACCCGCTGGGATACATCGCGTCCGACATTTATTCCCGTTACAAAAGGCTGAAAGGGTTTAACGTTTTGCATCCTATGGGATTCGACAGCTTCGGTCTTCCGGCTGAGCAGTATGCCATCCAGACTGGCCAGCACCCGGCCATCACGACCGAGCAGAACATCACGCGCTACATTGAGCAATTGAAAAACCTGGGTTTCAGCTACGACTGGAAGCGTGAAGTGCGCACGTCGGAACCTGACTATTACAAATGGACGCAATGGATCTTCGCCGAGCTTTTCAAGAGCTGGTATAACAAAGACTCTGACAAAGCAGAGCCGATTGCATCATTGATTTCTATTTTTGAAAAAAGTGGAAATAAAGGTGTTAATGCGCCTTGCGATGAGGATACACCTATTTTTACAGCAGAAGAATGGAACAGCTGGTCAGAAGAAGATCAGTATAAATTAACATTGAAATACAGGCTTACCTATGTTGCGGATGCGACGGTAAACTGGTGCGCTGGACTGGGTTCTGTGCTTTCCAATGATGAAGTAAAAGACGGCGTTTCAGAGCGTGGCGGATTTCCTGTTGTTCAGAAACTGATGCGCCAGTGGATGATGCGCATCACTGCTTATGCACAGCGTTTGATCGACGGATTGGACACGATCGACTGGACCGAATCGCTGAAAGAGCAGCAACGCAACTGGATCGGCAGATCTGTGGGTGCGTTGGTGAAGTTTGGCATAGATGGACATGAGAATGTGATCGAAGTTTTTACAACCCGCGTAGATACGATTTATGGCGTCACTTTCATGGTGCTAGCGCCTGAACATGAGCTTGTTGATATCATTACAACGCCGGAGCAGCGCGGTGATATTGATGCCTACATTGCTTCAACCAAGAAAAAATCGGAGCGTGACCGGATGTCGGATGTGAAAACGGTTTCTGGCGCATTCACGGGTGCTTATGCGGTGAATCCTTTTAATGATGAAAAAATCCCTGTTTATATAGCAGATTATGTGTTGGCAGGTTACGGAACAGGCGCCGTTATGGCAGTTCCGTCGGGCGACCAGCGCGACTGGAATTTTGCGCAACATTTTAATCTGCCGATCATTCCCATTCTGGATTCACAAAAAGAAACGGAAACGCAGGCAGATTCAACAAAGGAAGGTCATTATATCAATTCCGGCATCATTAACGGCATGACTTTTCATGAAGCCAACAAGGTTTTAATTAACTGGCTTGAAGAAAGAGGGATTGGAAAAGGCAAAATCAACTATCGTTTGCGCGACGCGGTTTTCAGCCGTCAGCGTTACTGGGGCGAGCCTGTGCCTGTTTTTTATAAAAATGACAGCACCGGACAGCCGCTTCCTTACTTATTGGAAGAAAACGAATTGCCTTTAAACCTGCCGGAGGTTGACAAATATTTGCCAACAGAAAACGGCGAGCCGCCTTTAGGCCGCGCGCAGGATTGGGCGCATGGCTCGGGCAATGGTTACGAGCTGAGCACCATGCCGGGATGGGCGGGAAGCAGCTGGTATTGGTATCGCTATATGGATCCGAAAAATCATGAAGAGTTCGCTTCCAGGGAATCGATCGATTACTGGCGCGACGTGGATTTGTACATTGGAGGAACCGAGCATGCAACCGGACATTTGTTGTACAGCCGTTTTTGGAACAAGTTTCTGAAAGATCGCGGTTTTGTGCCCGAGGAAGAGCCATTCAAAAAACTGATCAACCAGGGAATGATCCAGGGCCGCAGCAATTTTGTGTATCGGGTAAAAGGCGATGATTACAGCAGTCCTGTTTTTGTAAGTGCTGGTTTGCGTTCTGAATATGATGTTTCCGCATTGCACGTGGATGTTAATATCGTGGAGAATGATGTTTTGGATGTTGAGAAGTTCAAAGCAACACGCCGCGACATTGTAGGCGAGAACCCGTCATTTATCCTGGAAGATGGTAAGTATGTATGTGGTGTGGAGGTTGAGAAAATGTCAAAATCCAAGTTCAATGTGGTTAACCCCGACGACATTGTGGAGCGTTACGGAGCGGACACATTGCGTTTGTATGAAATGTTTTTAGGGCCGTTGGAACAGGCTAAGCCCTGGAATACCAATGGGATAGACGGAACATATCGTTTTATCCGCAAGCTTTGGCGGTTATTTTATAATGACGCGGGACAATGGATGGTGAAGGACGTTCCCGCTAAACCCGAAGAGCTGAAAATCCTGCATAAGACGATCAAGAAAATTGAGGAAGACATTGAAAACTTCTCATTCAATACTGCAGTAAGTGCTTTTATGGTGTGTGTGAATGAGTTGGGTGCTGTTAAATGTCAGAGTAAAGCGGTTTTGCAAGAACTGGTCATTTTGCTTTCACCATATGCTCCGCACATCAGCGAAGAGTTGTGGGATCTGTTGGGCAATGAGAAGGGAATGATTTCAAAAGCGACTTTCCCGAAATGGGAGTTGCAGCACGTTACCGATTCTGTTTTCGAATATCCGATCCAAATTAATGGTAAAGTACGGGCTTCGCTCACTTTTGCTTTGGACACGCCGGCATCTGACATTGAGCGGGAAGTTTTAGCCGACGAAACCGTTCAACGCTGGATGGAAGGTAAAGCTGCGAAGAAAGTGATCGTTGTTCCGAAGCGGATCGTGAATGTTGTGATCTGACGCTGGTTTAAATATATCCATGCAAAAGGGCCGCTGTTGTTGGACTGAACCCCAAAAGTTGGACGAGTTAAGATTTAACGATTAGTGTGATGAGCCCGGTATTGAGCCGGGCTCATTCCATTTAAATTAAGCCTGATCCTATCTTTGTTGTAATAGTGAATGTAATCTTTGATGTCTTTTTTGAGCTCATCAATGCTTTGATATTTGTTCAGGTAGAACAATTCCGATTTAATTGTTCCAAAAAAGTTTTCAATAATAGCGTTGTCCAGGCAATTGCCTTTTCTGGACATACTTTGGGTAATGCCTTTTGATTTGAGCATTTTTTGATATTCACTCATTTGGTATTGCCATCCCTGATCCGAATGTAGCACCAGGCTTTCTGGCTTATTTATCTTTTTAAATGCGGTTTTGAGCATTTGTGTGACTTGTTTGAAATTAGCCGATTCAGATAGGCTATAACTGATGATTTCTCCATTAAAGAGATCAATAATAGGAGATAGAAAAAGTTTTTTGTCTTTCACCCTGAACTCAGAGACATCCGTTGCCCATTTCTGTGATGGCTTTATAGATTTAAAATCCCTGTTGAGGATGTTGGGCGCTACCTTGCCTGTCTGACCTTTGTAAGAGCGGTACTTTTTGGCGCGGACCAGCGATTTAAGGTCCATGGCCTTCATCAGCTTT
This sequence comes from Dyadobacter chenwenxiniae, assembly GCF_022869785.1. NCBI lineage: Bacteria > Pseudomonadati > Bacteroidota > Cytophagia > Cytophagales > Spirosomataceae > Dyadobacter > Dyadobacter chenwenxiniae. The sequence continues at coordinate 6,949,818 of NZ_CP094997.1, forward strand.
AAGACCGTTTTATGGTTGATGTTGCTGCCCATCTTACGGATAGTCATTGTAATGCGACGGTAGCCGAACCTTCCCTTATGCCGATCATAAACTTGCCTGATCTGCCTTCGCGCGTCTTTATACTTGCTGTCGGCAGCGCTATTTTTAATATGGTAGTAGAAATTACTTCTGGGTATTTCAAAGAGGTCCAAAAGCAATTCAAGCGGGTATTTCTGCCTTAACCCATGGATTGTCAACGCTTTTTCTTTTGCGCAGCTTCCTTCTCGCGGATTAAGGCATCCAGCTTTTTTAGCAAGTCATTCTCTGCCCTCAGGCGCAGGTTCTCGTTTTCGAGCTCCTCCAATCGGGTCAATGGACCGTATGTTTTAATGATCTTGGGTTTGTTTTTCATAGACCTGGGCCTGCCACGGGCCGTGATAAAACCATCTATACCAAACTGCTCATACTGCCTGATCCAGACATGTAAAGTACTCATGCTGGGTATTTTAAATTTGAAGCAGCACTCATTCAAAGATAAGCCCTGGTTCTGATAAGCATGCACGACTTGTTGCTTAAATTCTTTTGTGTAATTGTGCCCGTATTGCGGCAAAAGGCTTGAACCCCCGCCTTGCTTATAATGTCCAATCCATTTTTGCACACTGGATTTAGCAATCTTAAAGCGTCTGGATAATTCATTGATACCATCACCGGCTAGATAGGCTTTAACGACCTTTAGCCTGAAAGCTACACTGTGTTTTCTGTTTTTGCCCATAAAAAAGCCCCCAAGAAGTGTCTAACTTTTTGGGGGCAGTGCATGTTGAACAGCGGCCCTTTCTTTTATTTTTCTAGCTAATTTTTATTCTTTCATGGCTCATGTTGCTGGCTGATTACCGAAGGCTGATCGCGCGTTGGGTAAATTGTTCGGCCACTTCAATTGTTTTGCTGTATCGTTCACCATTGCTGAAAATTTCAATTGTATAATTTCCTGCTGGTAATGTGTTGATATCTAGTATTTTTCTGATTTTATCGACTTTTCTGTTAAGCGTTTCGTGGTAAATGGCTTTGCCACTTTTATCGGTCAATGTCAGTATGGCATTGGAGTCATTGTACTTATCTACACTTACAAACAGCTTGTGGCTTTTGCTTACAAAAATACCGGTCCCAAAACCGACCACTTTTTTATTTTCTTTTTCGTCGGCAAATGTGTTAAAAGCGAAAGAAGCAACGAAGGCAATTACTAATGCGAAGGTTCTGATTGAAGTTTTCATGGCTAACAGTTATTTAAGGTTCTGATCTTTTGTTCCGTTTGGACATGACAAACATAATGCGATGGCAGGTACTATGTATAGCATAGTACATGAGTGGTTGAATAGTAAAATGAGTGGTAGAATGGTGCTTAAATAAATAACTTGGATAAGCTGAGTTAGGGAAAAACATTATAAATGTCCTTGCGATGTGCTATTCTGGCTAGCTCCACGATGTCATTTTCAACAAAAATCCCAACACGGTAATCACCGATACGGATTCTGTAAGCGTTTGAAAAGCCTTTCAATTTCTTCGTATGGGGAATGTCTTTCAGTGAGTCCGCATCTTCGAGAGATTTGATGAGTTCGGTGAGTGCGAGCTTGATAGCGGGCTTTTTAAGGTTGTCCAGATCTTTGGAAAACTTCCTTAGGAATTCAACTTTCAATGATTTTCAGTTTCTGCATAATTTCTTCACGCGAAACCTTTTGACTGCGGTCAGTTTCGCGCATCAGCATTGTGAGACCAGCATCTTCTAATTGTTCTTCGGAGAGAATCTTTGAAGTGATATTTGACTTTTCAAGAAAGTCGGAGAGGAGCTTCAACTCTTCGCTGTTCCGTGGATTGATGAGAATAGATTCCATGCCTTTTTTTATTCTAAAATAATAAGAAACTTGTCATATAGCAAGGGAGCAATTTTTCACAGGCTGCTTTGAGCAGGCAATCGGTTTTAAAGCTCAATTCAAACAGCGATCTTTTGTACTTTTGCGCGGTATGGCAAAAAGGAAAGTTCGGGCTTCGGCGGCCAAAGCAAAGTATTTGAAACCATTACCGGCAAAGGGCTGGGCGATCATTGCCGGGGTGATTTTGTTTATCGGTGCGCTGATCTGGTGGAGTGATAAGAAGGATGTAAATAAATGGGAGTTCATCGCCAAGTTCGGCATCAAGCTGCCGCTTCGCTACGCCATTCACGGTATTGACGTCTCACACCACAATGCAAAAATCAATTGGGACAAACTGAAAAAAACGCGTTCCGAGAACATTGGGATAGATTTCGTCTACATAAAGGCCACAGAAGGCGCAACGCATTTAGACCGACAATTCAAGCGGAACTGGACCGAAGCGAAGCGGGTCGGGATGCGCCGGGGCGCTTATCACTTTTATAATCCAAGGGTAATGTCAGACAGGCAGGTCCGGAATTTCATCGGGCAAGTGCGGATGGAGCCGGGCGATCTGCCGCCTGTTCTCGACCTCGAAACACACGCCAACAAGCCGGACGACATCATTATAAAAGGCGTTAAAAACTGGCTGGAACAAATTGAAGCACATTACGGCGTGAAACCGATCATTTACGTCAACGAATATTTTTACAAAAAATACATTGCCGGAAATTTTGATGAATATCCCCTCTGGCTAGCCGGTTATTCCCGCACGCACCTGGACGACCTGGCATCCGACGCGCACGTGCTCTTCTGGCAACACAGCGAAAAAGGCTGGGCGGATGGGATCAGAGGGTTTGTGGACTATAATGTGTTTTTGCACGAACCGGAAGACTGGCAGAACTTGGCAAACTAGCACCTTGTCAGCCTGAGCGGAGTCGAAGGCACGCTACTCCTGGGTAACGTGCCTTCGACTCCGCTGACAAGGTGAGTAGGCGCTCAGGCCGACAAGTCGCGTGGGCGCTTGAACTGACAAGCTTACAACAGCGGCTCCTGCTGACTTAAACAGTGGAAGCTTCCCTGTCCCCAAATGATCTCTGTTGCTTCCAGCGGGATGATCCTTCTGTCCGGAAACGCTTTTTCAAGAATGTCAATGGCAACCTGGTCATTGGGGTTTTTGAAAACAGGCACAATAACACCAGCATTACAAATCAAAAAATTCGCATACGAACCCGGCGTGCGGAAATCGTCGATGATGACGGCTTTGGGCATTGGGATTTCGATGATATTGAGCTGCTTACCATTAACCAGACGCATGCCTTTCAGCATTTGCAGATTGGTTTTCAATATTTCAAAATTCTCATCATTCGGATCGTGCTCGACACAGGCAATAACCGTGTCTTCATTGATAAAACGCGTGGTGTCGTCAATGTGGCCATCTGTATCGTCGCCGACAATGCCGCCTTCAACCCAGAGAATTTGCTCGATTCCGTAATATTGGCAGAGGATCGCTTCGATCTGGCCTTGGTTTAAATGCGGGTTCCGGTTTGGGTTTAGCAGGCAAGACTTGCTGGTTAGCAGGCTTCCGGCTCCGTTGAATTCCACCGCGCCGCCTTCGATAATGATCCCGGGGTTGAATACAGGCAGGTTCAAATAATTGGCAATGGCTTCCGGTGTCCGGTTATCATCGTCGTAGGGTGGATATTTGCCTCCCCATGCATTATGTCCCCAGTTTACGATTGCTTTTTCTTTTGTTTTTTCATTAATAACAAAAGAAGGCCCGTGATCCCTGCACCAGGCATCATTAGTTGGCTTAACTACAAATTCAATCCTGGCAAGGTCAACGCCTGTGCGATCGAGTTCATTTGTAATAAATTCTTTAAGGTTGGTATCATTGGCAATGATCCCGACATTTTCGCCCTGGCTGATGGCCTTGATGAAAGCAAGATATTGCGGACGCATCTTAGCAAGCCTTTCGTCCTGCCAGGAAGCCTCGTTATGCGGAAATGTAAGCCAGGTGGCGCGGTGAGGAAACCATTCGGCTGGAAACGTAAAACCGAGTTCCCCCGGCGTCAATGAAGTGTTTATATCAGGCACAATTGAAAAAGTCATATGAGGGTGCAAAGGTCGGAAAGGTTTTGCTGACTGGCAATTGCAAAATGATAATGTATAAGACAAAAAAACGGGATGCAGTTGCCTACATCCCGTGGGGGAAAGTTGAGTAAATCAATTTTACTGGGCAACCATCACATTGTCTACCAGATACGTGCCGTCTTCCGTTTCGAGGTTGTAGGCCTTTGAAACAAACCTGGCATTTTCTTTAACCGCGCCCACCTTCCAGGACGAAACAATGCCGGTTGAAGGCTCGTAATGATACAGGATGTCATTTTTGCTCAGCTTTTTCAAGCGTTTTTTGCCTCTGTTGGTCTGCACGCGGTGGTTAGGCGTGGCTTCCAGCAGGAGGGCGGGGATCATTTTTGGGTCGTAATTGGCGATTCCGTCGACGGGACGAAGATAAATAGCAGTGAGTGAAAAGTCAGGTTTGTTATACACATCAATTTGTTTCACCTGCGTAGCCATACTTTTTCCACCCTTGCAGGTTTTTACATGTTCGCCCACCTTTATATCCGCAATCGATTTCACACTTCCGTCAGCCATTGTAACGGGAGCGTTATCCGAAAAATAACGATGTCTTTTCGTCTTCCTGGATACTTTGATGGTGACTTCTGATTTGACATTGTCGGTGGCTGGAAAATCGGTTTGGGCGATCAGATTGAATGAAAAAAGGGCTAGGACAGACGTTATTGCGAACTTGTGCATAAAATTGTATTTCGGTTGGAAGTCAGGCTTTTGACATTTTTACAAACACCTTACTTAAAGCGTTTGGTAATGCGCCAAGGACTATAAATATCATCCCGCTCGTAAGCAGCGTAGAGGTATGCGCGAAAAATGAGCCGGATGAAAGAATGGCGAGGATCAGGATTGTGGAAAATGGCAATGAGAATGCCAGTAGCAACACAGCCAGTTCCAGGTCAAATGTTCTCTTTTCCTTCGGCAAACCTTTGGCGTCTTCTCTTAAATTAAATGCTGAAATGTGGGCCAATGGCCAGAAGCTAGCGGCACTCAATGGAATCACAATCGCCAGCAAAATCATGGAAAGGTCCGTAATATGCAGCACGTAAATCATTCCGGCACTGATGATCATCGTAATGCCGGCGCGAAAAAATAAGATACTTGCGACAATGCGTTTCTTGCCTTCTTTAAGCTGCACGGCCAGTCCGATGAAGAGCAGAACCAAAGGCGTCATCATAGCGCTGGTTTTGTCGAAAATTTCGGTTACCACAAATGGCAATGAGCTGTAATTGATGCCCAGGCTCAACAGGATGATTGCGAGGAAAATAAGCAGGTTGATAGGCTCCTGAAACATGCTGGCAAACAAGCTTTTCAGTTTCCCCCCCATTTTAGTTTCCTTGTCATCGCTGTTTTTCAGGAACATGTTCATCGCAAGAATGTACAGCGAAATGAGCACAAAAAACTTGTTACCCACATCCGCCAGGGCCGCAATAGCAAGGCTTTTTTCACCCAGAAATTCTGCAATAAACGGGAAGCACGACAAACCGGGAGCAAGCGATGGAATAAGCATCATCATAGTCCTGCCAGTAGGGCTGTTTTTTTCAATACCAAATAATGAGAATGCAAGCGGCGCGGAAAAGAACATTAAGAAGTTGAAAACCAGTGTCACCAACGGAATGATGATCATGGACGAATCAATCTCAATCTTCATTAATGAAATAAAGATCGTAGAAGGCAATGCAACGGACAAAATGATTTCCTTAATCCCGTTCGTCTGGTCTTTATTCTTGAACTTCGATTTGAGTAGGAGCCCCAAACCGATTAATAATAAGAGTGTTATGGTCTTTTGCAATGCATCACTCATGATCAAAAGGGATTTGAATGGTCAATGGGATTTAAAGATTTAAGAGGGTAGGTGGGGTCGTTGGTGTTTTATAGGAGTGAAAATGTTCATAGTGCAATCACTTCGACTCCGCTCAGTGTGACAAGCTATCTCCGATCAGGCTGACAGTGCTTATGACACTGATAACAGCTTTGTCACGCTGAGCGGAGTCGAAGTGATTGCACTATGTCAGCTCAGCTGGTTCAATGCGCCTACAAAGGCCTTCATCTCGTCCATTGTGCCAATGCTGACGCGGCACCACGGTTTGTTTTGAATATCGAAAGACCTTACGGCTACTCCTTTTTCGCTCATTTTTGTCAAGAGCTCTTTGCCTGGAATGCTGATCGGGAAGAGTACGAAGTTGGTGTAAGACGGAATGTATTTGTATCCCAATTTGTCCAGGTTTTCGTATAAATAAAGTTTTGCCTCGTGGTTCAGCTTGCGCGTGTTGCCTTGGAAATCTGCATCGTCCAAGCTTGCAGATGCTGCAAAGATGGAAGTGTAAGAAATTCCCATCCCGCCACGTGTAATTTTGTTGATTGTAGCCAGGTAAGAAGGCAATGCAACCATATAACCTACCCGGATACCAGCCATTCCCATGATTTTAGAGAAAGTGCGGGCAACGATTACGTTTTTCTTTTGTGATAATAGCGAAACCATGCTTTGTGTATCAGCACCAACAGCCAGCTCGATATAAGCTTCATCAACGAACACAGGCACTTTTTCAGAAACGCGTGAACAGAAATCGATCAGATCCTGACCTTTTGTGATTGCGCCGGTTGGGTTGTTTGGGTTACAAACATAAACCAGTTTCGTTTCGCTGTCTACGGCAGCTTCCATTGCTTTCAGGTCGTGTGACCAGTCTGCTGTGCAAGGAACAGGCTTCCAGGTTGCACCCACAGATTTCGCAACCTGAACAAGTGACATATAACATGGATCAGCAGAAACAATATTTCCTTTTCCGTTCATGAATGTTACCAAAGCCACTTTTTCCAAAAGATCGGATGATCCAGGGCCCATCATAATGTGGTCGGCAGAAACACCTTCTTTCTTGGCGATTTTATCAATCAAATCATACATTTCCTTCCATGCATAACGGTTTCCGTTTTTTACAGAATCCGCAACTGCCTTTTGTGCAGACATCGGTGGGCCGTATGGATTTTCATTGGAGTTCAGTTTCGCAATAATTTTCGGCGCTTTGCGGTCGTTTGGTAAAAAGTGCTCTCTTACCATTGGGCTACGGAAAATACGGTTTTCAGGGTCCAGACTAAGCGGCGCGTTTGAAAATGCACCCATGCTCAGATGCGGTGCCAAAGTCATTCCTCCGATTGCCATTAAACCGGATTTTAAAAGATTTCGACGGTCCATTTTTTGAGTCATTGTTGTATTGTTTAGAAAAGATTTGACGATAAGTATTTGTGGTAAAGTCCTTGATACAATTTACGAAAAAACAAGCCAACAGCTAACACCTGTATGCTTGTTTTTCAATTAGTTAGCTTGTATTTGTGAAAATCTTGTAAATGCAATTCCCTTGTACGTTCCCGTCCAGGAAATTTTGGTAACGCCACCTGCTTTCGGAGCCGGGACGCCCAGCTCTGCCCAGGTTTTGTCGACGGTTACCAAGCCTTGTGCGTTGGATGTCACTTCACCTAAAATTTCGCCGGTGCGCAATGTGATTTTGATTGGAACATTCGGAACGGGAATAGAGTCAATGCCTTTTGTGTGATCCAGAATATTGGTCTTGTCCAGTTCCAGCAAGCGTGCTGAAAGTGTCAGTTTGGTCGCGGTTGCCTTGTAACCTACGGTCGGCTCGCTGGCAATGGGTGCTCCAAAAGCTGCACCCACAATGTCAACAAGCACGGGCGCAACGTCTCTGTCTAGGAATGGATCTTCTTCCCTGCAGGATGCCAGTCCCAATGAAAGTGTCAAAGCCAGGCAAAGTGCGGGAATGTATGTTTTGATGTTTTTCATAATCTCGATTCTAAATAAGTTTTGAAATGATAACCTGCTTACTTTTCAGCCCACCAAAGCTTGGTTTTCATGTCATTAGGGCCTCCGTTCAAACCTTCTCCTGCTTTTACGGACTCAGCATTCAATGAATATTCCGAGTTAGGATAAGGGAAACGGGTAGGGAGGATGCCGCCATTTTGCAAAACCGCACGAGGGTCCGGCGCGGGGAAAACAGGGAAACCGGTTCTGCGCCATTCTGCCCAGGCTTCAACTCCTTGGCCGAACAGTGAAACCCACTTTTGTTCCAAAACTTTTTCTCTCGTAACTGCTCCCAATTTGGAGAGAAAAGCAGCGGGCGGCGTTAAGCCATATTGTGCAAAGGAAGCCGCAACACCTGCATCGAAGTAAGTTTTAGCACTGCCGGTGATCTCGCCATCCAGCGCAGCTTCGGCCAGAATGAAGTTCAGTTCTGCAAAAGTCATGATCACTTCCGGCGCTTCTGCCTTTGTGAATGCATCGCCAATGGTGGAACTGGTTGCGAGGTATGTGGTTGCGATTGCGTCGGGTAAGCCGTTCGGGTGGCCTTCGTATTTACCGTCTTTGTTTGCGTTGGCAAAAACTGTAATGCGGGTGTCGCCCAGTGCATTCATTTTGTCGGCCAGTGTTTTGCTAATGTTCCAGTCAGTTCGTCCGTCTTGCTTCATAACCTGGTTCCACTCGTTGTTGCTAGGCAAAACTGCGGTTCCGTTTAGCTGTGCATTGTCAGCATTACTGGTGAAAATCGGGAATTTCGCTGCGTCGCCGACGATCTCAGCCATAATCGCTTTGGATTCAGCAGGTTTTTTAGCAGCCTGGCGATTGGCAAGACGAAGGCGCAGTGAGTTTGCGAATTTTTTCCATTTCAAAATATCGCCGCCATACATAATGTCACCTGCGATAGCCGGGCCGCCTACAACCAGTTTTTCGTTCGCCATTTTCAGATCGTTAAGCATTCCTGCATAAACCACGTCCATAGCGTCATACTTGGGCGTGTAAATGGGTGCGTCGGCTGTTCCTTTGATTGCGTCATTATAAGGAATTGCTCCGTAAAGATCTGTGAGTAAAGAGAAAACCCATGTGCGCATTACGATCGCAACGCCTTCGTAATTGGGATTTGGAGTGGCAGATCCTTCGCCGCTCATGGTGATGATGCGTTGGAAGTTCAGCTGCGAATCGTTGTAAAAGCCTTTCCAGTTATTGGCAACCAGCGCAGGCGAAACGGTGTAATCATCGCCTTCATTGGAATAAATGTTTCGGGTCAAATGCTGCACATACAATTCGGCTGCATCAATGTTGATCCGCTCAAAACGCGTACGGTGTCCCCAGTAACGGTCAATTGCTGTTTCAATGCCGGTAGGAAGCAAATACTGTGGTCCGAGGGCCGTAGGGTTGTTCGGACTTGTATTCATTTCATCAAAATCTTTGGTGCAGCTCGATGCAGTAAGAATCCCTGCAAGCGCCGTCATCCAAATGGTTTTATGATTCAATATATTTCTCATTTTGAAGATTCTTTAAGGTCAGTTAACTGGATCAGAATGACAATGACAGGTTCATACCCACGCTGCGTGAGCTTGGCAGCTCGCCGTAACCAAAACCTTGTCCGTTTGCTCCTTTTGCATCAATTTCAGGATCGATATGCGGTGTGTTTTTGAAGATCATCCACACGTTGCGTCCTACTACTGAAAGTTTTGCAGACTGAATTTTGATTCTTTTCAGGAATGAAGGGCTGATGCTGTATCCTAATGAAACCTCGCGAAGCTTTACATAACTCGCATCGAAAATGGCTGATTCATGATAGTTACGTGGGTTGCTGTAACCGTAAAGTTGGTTTGCAGTAACAATGATGTCATTTGGAATGAAAGATTTAGAACCATCCGCCCCTGTCACTTCACGAACCCCTTTTCCTATCACACCTTCTTCACGTCCCAATGCTGTTTCTGCATATTGACCAGTCCATCGAGCGGTTCCAGTTCCTTCATCATAAATGTCACCGCCGATGCGCACGTCAACCAATGCACTTAGGGAGAAACCTTTGTAGTTGAGTGTGTTCAGCATTCCACCAATCCAGTCAGGCTGAACATTGCCGAGCTTTTGATTTGAAACCGTTACAGGTAAGCCGTTGGCTCCGTAAACAACTTGTCCGTCAGGCGATTTCTGGAAACCAACGCCGTAGAATGTTCCGTAAGATTCTCCTACACGCGCTTCCGAAGTCATTCCACGTTGTGTTGCCAATGTGTAAGTGGTCAGTCCTTCTGCCAGTTCAAGCACTTTGTTGCGGTTGCGTGCATAGTTCAAAGAAACTTCCCAGCTGAAACCATTTGACAACTTAACCGGCGTTCCTGAAAGTGTTAGTTCAACCCCTTTGTTGGTGATCTTTCCAGCATTCAGGACTCTTTTGTCATAACCACTGGCTTTGGAAATCTCAACACCCAGGATCTGATCTTTTGTAGTCTGTTCGTAGTAAGTGACGTCCAGACCAACTTTTCCTTTGAAGAAACGCAGGTCAGCGCCTAATTCAAGACCAGTTGTGATCTCAGGTTTCAGTTCGGAGTTTGCGATTTGAATGTTCTCAGCAAATTTCGGCACAGAACCATTCCAGGAACCGCTCGCTGTGAATGTTTGCGCAAGCTGGTAAGGAAGCGCATCGTTACCCACTTGTGCATAGCTGGCGCGCAGTTTACCAAATGACAATACATTGCTTTTTACGTCAAACAATTCTGTGATCACTGCGCTTACCGATGCAGAAGGGTAGAAGTAAGAGCGTGCATCCGCAGGCAATGTGCTCGACCAGTCGTTTCTTGCCGTCAGGTCGAGGAAAAGTGCGTTTCTCCATGAGAAGTTAGCCGTCCCGAATAAGCTCTGCGTTTCAGATTCCTCGATCTTACTTTCAATGGTGTTGGCGCTAGGAACTGAGTTTCCAGCATTGTAAAGGCCGTCCACAACCATTTCACCCACAGCAAAGTAGTTTCTTTTGTTATAGTTTTTACGTTGAATTCCACCAAACTGAATGTTCAATCCAAAATCGTTTGTCAGGTTTTTGTTGTAAGTCAGCATGAAATCGGTGTTCGTTTCCTGGCTGCGCAAAACTTCTTCGTTGAAGCGGCCCGGTGTTCTCGTGCCGTTACGAACGCGAAGGAAGTTGGTCACATTGATACGCGTATCTGACCAATAATCCGTTCCTGAGCGAAGCATTAAGGATAGCGAAGGCAGGATTTTGTAGTTCAATGCAATATTCCCCAACAACCTGTCTTTTTCATTGCCCGACGGCATTTTTAGCTGAGAAAAATAAGGGTTTGTAAAGAATGTGTGCTGCCAGTTTGGTGGATCTGTGTCACCCGCTTTTTGGTTATGCACATCCGTATATTGCTCATAGTTACGAAGCTGATCCCATGAAACGGAGCGGTGCGACCAGATAAATTCCTGTCCAGCTGCATAGCTGCGGTTGTCCGAGCCTGATTTGATATACTCACCAGATAATGTGACGCTGATGTTTTTGGTCAAATTGTAACCAGAATTGATACGGAAGTTGTTTCTGTGGAAATCATTGTAATACATAATCCCTTTCTGATCCACCCGGCTCAACCCCAGGCGGAAATAGCCTTTGTCGTTTCCTCCTGACAATGCCACCGAGTTTGTGATCGTGCGGCCGGTTTGCCAGTATTCTTCCCAGTTGTTAGGCTGAGGAGTCAGTGGCGCAACTTCGTCACCCGTCCACCACTGTCTCACCATACGGCCATCCATAGGTGCTCCCCAGCTTTCATCCGTTCCTGCCGAACCAGCCAGAGGATATCTTGCGTCATAAACGGCCCTGTATTGTGCAATTTGCGCAGGATCAGTGATAGATGAGCTCCAACCATCGTTGTACCAAGTCCGGTAACCGCTTCCTCCGCCGTATGTGTTTTGAAAATCAGGTTTGATCCAGGGGCGTTCGAATGTAATGTTGGAGTTTATTTCAACACCTAATCCTTTTGTTCCCTGGCCATTTTTTGTTGTAATCAAAATAACCCCGTTTGCTGCGCGTGAACCGTATAATGCAGCCGCGTTAGGTCCTTTCAGGACAGACATTTCTTTAATGTTATCCGGGTTAACTTCCGAGATTCCGCCTCCAAGCGTTTTGCTGGAAGTTTGCTCCATAGGCACACCGTCGATTACAATTAATGGTTGGTTATTGCCTGAAACAGAAGATGATCCACGGATTTGTATCGTTGAGCTGCTGCCCGGGCCGCCATTGGCCTGAACCCTTACACCGGCAATTTTTCCGGATAATGCATTGGCCACGTTTGTTGACCTGGATTCGGTCAGCGAGCTTCCTTTCACTTCCTGGACTGTATAGCCCAATGCTTTTTTCTCGCGTTCAATACCAAAAGCGGTAACCACCACTTCGGCAAGCTGGCGTGTATCGGCGTCAAGTTTTATGTCAAATTGAGTTTGGTTGCCAATGGGAAGTTCTTTGATTAAAAAACCCACATATGAAACCACAAGAATTCCGTCGCCCGGAACAGAGAAGCTGAATTTTCCGTCTGCGTCTGCATTTGAACCTACGTTGGTTCCTTTGAATATGATAGAGGCTCCTGCAAGTCCGAGACCATCGTCAGCTGCTGAGATCTTGCCACTTATCTGACGCACCTGGGCGTTAACCAGTGGGGATAGCATGCAAGCCCATAATACTAAGAGTAGAACTTTACGCATGGGTGATTGGGGTTAAATTGTTGTTAGGTATCGAGTAGTAAGGGAAAAAAGTTATGGCTGTGTGGTGTCCACGTTGCCGTGCGCCGCACACACTTTCGCGTGGACAGAACAACACAGCCATAAGCTTGCAAAACTGCTTTTCCGGAAAGCAATACCCTCTTAAATCGAGGACAGACAGCATTCTCAGGTTTAGGCAGAGACAAAGAAATCCCTGCGTAGACATTTTGCCTGTCCACGGCGTTATTGGTAATTCGGTTATTGAAAAAATTATATTGTATTAGGACAGAACCTGCCGGATGTTTTGGTTATGACAGCCGGTTTTATTTAATGTTCCTCCTGATACAAACAGATATATTCATGTGCGGCTGGAATACATCTGCTTTTAAGAAGTTCAGTCATTCGTTTAACGACTTCTCAAATATACTGACAATGTGAAATAATGCAAGAGATTAAACTTAATAATTGAAGTTTTTTGCAATAAAAATTGGTCATTTAAAATCGTTATAAAATGTTTTGGTAATAATTTTATATTAAGTTTAAATTTCCCGTTTTGTCAGAATGTCTACGTCATTGATAGACTTAAATTTTCAAAAGTTGCAATTAATTGTCTTAAAACTAGACGTTTATATACGTAAATTTTGGTTTTTAGGTAAAATCTCGGTTACATAACTGGATTTTTAAACCTAAAACTGGCAAAGTTGCAAAACGCAAAAAGGAGGCTGCTGATCACAGCTGCCTCCTTTTTATAAACTTAAAATAGTTATATTTATTTCTAAGTGTTTAGTCAATAAATCGTTTAAGAATTGGGCGATAGGAATCAATTCTTCGGTCTCTCAGGAACGGCCAGGTTGTTCTGTAAAAGTCAAGCTTACCCAAATCAAGTTCTTCCACATGCGTCACTTCTTCTTCGTGCGGAGCAAGATAAAGCAAGCGGCCTTGCGGATTGGCAATGAATGATCCGCCCCAGAATTGCTGGTCGGCTTCACGGCCCGTCCGGTTTACAGAAACCACATAAACGCCATTTGCAACCGCATGTCCGCGCTGAATGGTTTGCCACGCGCCATATTGTTCTTCATTAATGATCGGGTCTGTTTCATTTGTATCCCAGCCAATTGCAGTTGGGTAAAACAAGATTTCGGCACCCATTAAGCTCGTAATGCGCGCCGCTTCGGGATACCATTGATCCCAGCAGATGAGCACACCGATTTTTGCGAACTTCGTATCAAAAACCCGATAGCCATCTTTATCACCGGCTTCACCGACTGACTCGCCCGTTGCCGCGTCGCCAGGTGTGAAATAGAATTTTTCGTAATAACCCGGATCATCCGGAATGTGCATTTTGCGATATTTTCCAAGATAAGCACCGTCAGCGTCCAGAACGGCCGTTGTATTATGGTAAAGCCCATGCGCACGCTTTTCAAATAACGAAGCAATGATCACAACGCCCAATTCCTTCGCCACCGCGCTCAGCGATTCTGTGGAAGGGCCGGGAATGGGTTCGGCTAAGAGGAAATTTTTATGGTCTTCCACGTCGCAGAAATAAAGCGAGCGGAAAAGTTCTTGAAGACATACAATGTTGGCACCCTTCGCAGCTGCGTCACGGATTCCCTGAACGGCTTTATGAAAATTAGCATCAATATCACCGCTGCAACTCATTTGCACGATGCCGATGTTGACTTTTTTATTCATGTATTTGATGGATATCTGACTCGGACACTAACTCTAATTGCAACAGTTATTTATCAAAACTTGTTTCATTGAACATTTTCACCGCACTGTCCGCGATCAGATTTTCATCTTGCTCCCACATGCATCTGAAATGTTTCTGTGGACAAGCCGCCATTCCAAAATTGCTGCATGGATGACACGGCAGACCTTTTACCTCCGCTATCACTTGTTGGGTGTTCAAATAGGGCCAAACACCGAAATGACCCGCAGAAGTAGCGCCCCAGACAGAAACAATCGGTTTGTTAAATGCGCCCGCAATGTGCATGAGCCCGGTGTCATGAGCTATAACCGAGCTGGCAGACTTCAACAGCGACACGGATTGGTTAAGACTATATTTTCCGCAGGCATCAAAAATGTTTTCGCTGCCGGATGCCGTAATGAGTTCAGCGACGGCGGCATCTTCCGGTCCGCCCAATAAGACAATCGGCTTATTGATTCGCTTGCAAATGGCAATTATTTTCTCCGGGGGTAACTTTTTGGTAAAATGCTGTCCGCCGATCACAAAGGCAATATATCCGTTTTGATGCGATGGCGGTAAGCTTGACACGGGGACTTCATCTTCCGGGGAAATAAAATAGTCAACCGGATGGTGGTCGTTTTTTACGCCCAGCGGTTCCACTGCACGCAAATTCCTTTCCACAATGTGAACACCTTTGGGCAGGAAATCCACATGAAACCGGTTCATGATCAGCTTTTGCACGGAAAGTTTACGGAACGTAAGGGTTGGCCGGCGGAGCCTCAAACGCAGTAAGTAAGACCGTAATGTCTTGTGCAGATCTATAATGTAGTCAAAATGCTCGGATTTGAAGATTTTGACGAGGTCGTCCAGATTGTTGTCAAGCAGATGGAGGTGATCAATGTAAGGATTGTGTTCTACAACCTGCCTGAATTTTTTTTTAACCACAAAATGAACTTCGGCGTTGGGATATTGCTGTTTGAGGCACCTGATCACAGGCGTGGTAAGGACAATGTCGCCTATTGACGAAAAGCGGATAATAAGAAATTTAACAGGTTTATTCACTTTTTGTGTCTTGACGTAATTGAAAAGGCGGCAGATTTTGCGGCCGGGAATGTTTCCACCGCCTGTGGCTCCAAAGCCAGTTGTCCGGCTGCCGCTTAATGTCTTCTTCCAGATATTCGATCTGACTTTGCAAGATCATGTTAGTCGGCTCTTGCTTTGGATTTTCGGTGATCAGCTTGAAATAGGAGCGGTAATGCCCTCTTTTATGCTCATCACGTAAAATCCCCATGTACAAAACCGGCGCATTCAGGCGTTTGGCAATCAGTTCACCGCCTCTGAAAATTCCCGTGTCCTGATTCAGAAAATTAGTCCAATAAGCTTTATCCGGACTCGGTGACTGATCATTGACCAAAACAAAAAGAAACGGTTTTTCTCTTGGCGCCATCGCGCGGACCATTGCCTCTTTCATAGGCACCATTTCGGTCCCGAACTTGGTCCTTACTTTTTTAAACCAATCTTCGAAAATCTCGTTGGCCAGCTCGTGATAAACGACCACAATTTGGTAGGATAATTTGGCAGAAGCAAATAAGTTGAGCATTTCCCAGTTCCCAAGATGCCCTGAAACGACAACCACATTCTTTTGCTGCGCATAGTAATAGTCCAGCAATTCAGTTTCCAGCTCAAACCGTCCGAGTAAATCATTCTTTGAGACTGACCTCAGCTTGATCGTTTCGAAAATAATGTCCGTGAAGTTTCGGTAATAGCGTCTGGCGATGCACGCGATCGTGTCGTCGTTATAAGTAGGGAAGCTGTTCCTGAGGTTTGAAAAAATAACCTCTTTCCTATAATGTCCAATGTCGAAAATGAGGAAGCGGAAGATATCGGAAAGCTTATATAAATTTTTCCATGAGAGCCTCGATATCGCTGTCAGAAAAAACAGCAATAATCGGGTTGAGAGGGTTTTCATTGCGTAAAAATCTTTTGCACTAGAAAAGCAATTATGCAAAAGATTTAGTTCCTCTGAATGTAACTTTTCGAAGACTTAGCGCTTAAAAATCAGAAGACAATCCGGGCAAAGTTTGCTCCGGTTTCAGGCATTCCGGGCGTTTGTGTTTCCAGCGCCTGTGGCTCCAAAGCCAGTTATGGGGCTGAGAATTAATGTCTTTTTCAAGAATGCGGAGTTGTTTTTCCAATATTGCATTATTCTCAACTTCTTTCGGACATTCTGTAATGGTGGAAATGTTGACATGATAGTAGCCTCTTTTCCCGGGCACTTTACTAAAATCGGCATATAAAACGGTCAGGTTATAGCGCCGGGCAATGGTTTCAACGCCTCTGAAAACGCCTGTATCCTGATGTAGGAAATTGGTCCAGAAGGCTGTTTTAGGATTAGGTGATTGATCATTTGCAAGCACGACGCAGTAAGGCCTTTCCCTCGGCTTTTGCAGTTCCTTAAAAATACAATCCATAGGAACAAGCTTGGCGCCAAATCTGGTCCGGAGGTCCAGGAACCACCGATCAGAAGCCTGATTCTGTAATGGTCGATAAACGACAATGCATTCGTGTGTAAAGCAAAGGGACGAGAACAAGTTAGCCAGCTCCCAGTTGCCGCGGTGTCCCATGAGATAGATAATGTTGGTTTTTTCAGCATAAAATTTATCCATAATGCTGATATCGCCTTGCAAGCGCTCCCGCACGCATTCCGGGCTTGCGGTGCGGAACTTGATGGTTTCTACAATAAGATCTGTGAAGTGCTGCTGAAATGCTTCGGCAATGCAGGTGAGCTCCTCATCCGATTTTTCGGGAAAGCTGTTCTTTAAATTTTGCCAAATCACCTTACGCCGATATCCGCCGACTGTAAAAATGGACCAGCGGAGGAAGTCAGAGAGCCTGAAAGCATTTCTCCAGGACAATGACGAAACCTGGTTTAGAATTAAAAAAAGAAATTTTGATACAAATAGGGGCATGCAAAAATTTTTTGCAATAATACGTATATATATTATCTCAGCGAAATCCTGGTTTTTTTGACGCAATTTGTTAAATTCACTGATTCAAACCAACCCAATAACGACGTTTTGGAAGGAATATTTGACATAAAAAACGATCGCCGCCTGAGCATGTATTTGTATCGGATGGGATTTGGGATGTGGCTGATGTATCTGGTGCTGGGCGCTCCGGCCTTGCACACCTACACGCATTACCGCCAGAACTGCGGCTTGTTGTCGTTTGTGCTGATGATTTTCGGCTTTACAGCATCCATGGTGTACGATTATGTTCATCACCACGATCAGTATGAAATGAAGAAGAAATGGCTGTTTGTCAGCTATGCTGTGTTGGCTGGGATTATCTATTTTCTGGAATTTCGCGGGAAGGGGCTGATCGATATCAGCTGGGTTTTGAACCTGCTTTAATTTACTTCACTCGTGACAGGTTTTCCCTGTTGGATTAATGTTTCAATGTCTGCAAAGCTCAAATCGGGCAAAGCGGCCACTTTTCCAATCACGATCACGGCCGGGGAAGCGATTTCACTCGCCTTTGCCAGAGCGGCAATGTTGCTGATCTTACCAGTCACCACTTTCTGATTTTCCAATGTTCCGTTTTGAATGATGGAAATGGATTCGTCAAATTTGTTTAAGTCAGCGTAAATCGAGACGATTTCGTCGAGCTTGTGCAAGCCCATCAGAATTACAACGGTCGCTGTGGATTGCGCTGCCAAATGCACGTCGTTTGAAAGTGCATGCTGTTTTGTTGTTCCTGTAATAACCCAGAAACTTTCGCTTAAACCTCTTGAAGTCAATGGAATGCCAGCCAGTGCGGGAGCAGCGTAGCTGCTCGAAATGCCTGGAATGATTTCGGATTCAATGCCGTGCTTGGCAGCATAAAGAATTTCTTCATAACCCCGACCGAATACAAAGGAATCCCCGCCTTTCAGCCGGACAACTTCTCCATACAAGCGGGCATTTTCAACGATAAGGGCATTGATGTCGTCTTGTGCGCAGCTGGTTTTACCAAAGCGTTTTCCAACCAGGATTTTAACACAATCTTCGGGGCAGTAATCCAGAAGGGATGGGTGGGCGAGGGAGTCGTAGAGCACGACTTTTGCATTTTGCAATGCCTTAACCCCTTTCATAGTGATCAGGTCAGGATCGCCTGGCCCGGCACCGATTAATGTAAGTTTCATATCTTTTATGACTTCGGCTTTCGGCTGTTAGCTGTCAAGCATTACACTCGATTGCCGACAGCCGAAAGCCGAAAGCCATTTTAACTATCTTTTCCGAATGACAATTCCTGCAAAACCGGCTCGCCCGTTTCTACCAATTGCGATTCACGTGTATCACGAACAAAATTCAGGAATTCTTCTGCTTTGCTCAGGAAGTAAGTGGCAAATTCCTGTGTTGGCTCAAAATGATTGATGCTGAACGCCAATGAACGGAAAGGCGCTTCTGACTTGTCTTCGCGTGTAAATTCGGCAGGTGTTTCATATTTAAAATCCTGTCCGAAATGCGTTTCGAAGTCATTTACAATGCCATACTGCGTGTTCAAGGTCACGTCTTTGGTCATTAACAAACCTTTCGCACCCGTAATTAACACATTATAAGCATGATAAATCGCATCCGCCCAGATTCCTGATTCATAATTTTCTTTGGCAAGATTCAGTTTTTCCTGGCCTTCTGTAATGGTCGTAGCTACAAGGTCAACCAGCACACTCGCACATTCTCCAACCCCGATCTCTGTTTTAAACAATTCGTCGTGATCCCAGTCGCGGTAATCGTCGTCCTGCAAAGTGCTGAGATCCGCAATCGGTTTCAATAATTGAAAGAAATAGTTCTTCGTCTGACGCTGGTAATATTGATTGTAATATTCTCCGTCGTAAGCATTTGTTTCAAAATCGTTGAATAGCGTACGCAAAACTTCCGGACCGCGTTTGGTCGGAACTTTGATTACTTTATCTCCAATCAAGCCAACGCCATCGCCGGAGAAACCACCGCCGAGTAAAACCTGCAAAGCGGGAAGAACCAGCTTGCCATTTTTAATTGAACTTCCGTGAAAACCAATATTAGAAGCATTATGCTGGCCGCAGCCGTTCATGCAACCGCTAATTTTAATCTTAATATCCTGATTGTAAATCATTTCAGGGAATTCATCACGCATGACATCTTCCAGCACGCGTGTGATCCCGTAACTGCTTGAAATGGCGAGGTTACAAGTGTCTGTTCCCGGGCAAGTTGTAATGTCCATCGTGCTATCGAAACCAGGCGCAGCAAGTCCTAATTTTGCCAATTCATGATAAAGCGCAACCAGGTCTTCGCCTTTTACAAAACGAAGGATATAACCTTGATTAACAGTTACCCGAATGTCGTCGGCCGCATATTGACGAACCAGGTTCGCGAGCTGACGAGCTGTATCCGAATGCATATCGCCTAATAGAACACGCAGCTGAACAGCAAACCAGCCTTTCTGTTTTTGTTCAAAAGTGTTGGTTCTCAGCCATCTTGTAAAAATATCAAGCTTATCCGCTTCAATGCTTTGAGAAGCAATGTTCAATATTTCCGATTCCGACAAGGAGGGGCGGGGCACGAAAGTGATGGATTCTACATCTTTCGTTCCAAAAAGATCCTCGGGAATGGTGAAGACTTTATTTTTAATGGCAACACGTTGTTCTTCAACTCTCGCCATCATTTCGTCCAGACCAATTTCCGCCAAAAGAAACTTCATACGCGCCTTATGACGACGAACGCGTTCGCCGTAACGGTCAAAAACGCGAAGCAATGCTTCTATAAATGGAATGACTTTATCTTCTTCGAGGAATTCAAATGCGGTTTGTGCAGAAAAAGGCTGCGCGCCCAATCCGCCGCCAATCAGCACTTTGAAACCTTTCACGGTTTCACCAGCTTCATTCACACCCATTTTCGCAATAAGGCCAACGTCATGAATGAATGCCAATGCTGAGTCTTTTTCGGAAGAAGAAACGGCAATTTTAAATTTCCGTCCCATATCCTGATTAATCGGATTACGCAGGAAGTAAGTGAAAATAGAATGCGTAATCGGCGTCACATCAAACGGCTCATCCGGATCAATTCCGGCCACCGAAGAAGCCGTAACATTGCGAATTGTGTTTCCGCAAGCCTCTTTCAATGTAATGCCAGCATCTTCCAGGTCAGCCCACAATTGCGGTGAATCTGAAAGTTTCACAAAGTGTAGCTGAATGTCCTGGCGCGTGGTTGCGTGCAGGTTTCCGGTTGCAAATTTGTCCGAAGTATCCGCGATCCTGACAAGCTGGTCCGCAGTTACACGACCATAAGGCAGCTTGATGCGGATCATTTGAACGCCTGGCTGGCGCTGGCCGTAGACACCGCGTGTAAGCCTGAACTTGCGGAAAGCTTCTTCGGGTGTTTCGCCCGTATTAAATGCATTGATTTTTTGGTTCAAATCAATGATATCGCGCTTCGCAACGGCCGATACTTTGTCAGAAATCAATATTTCGCTCATGGTGATATTTCTTTTATTCAATCATGCAAGCTCCTACGGTCACATTCGACGTTTCGTCGATCAGGATCGCTGCGCCGTTAGCGCGGTTTTTCTGATATGGATCGTAAGCGATTGGCTGGGCTGTTCTAAGTATAATTCTCGCGACGTCATTCAATTTCAAGCTGTCCACTTCGTCCAGCTTCTCGTATGAATTAATGTCAATTTGGTATTCAATGTCACGGATGGAGCATCTTGATCTCGCTGTTCCGTGCTGTAAAACGTATTTGTTCCCTGCTTTCAATGTCTTTTTATCATCCATCCAGCAAATCAATGCTTCGATATCCTGGCTTACAATCGGTGAATTGGTTGCAGAAACAATGATATCGCCGCGGCTGATATCTACGTCATCTTCAAGCAGGATCGTAACTGACTCTAAAACAGAGGCCTCTTCAATTTCGTTTCCACCAAATTCAATCTTCGCGATTTTAGATTCGGTTTCAGAAGGAAGGATTTTAACTAAATCCCCTTTTTTGAATGTTCCGCTTTGCACGCGACCCGCATATCCACGATAATCGTGCAATTCGTCCGTTTGCGGGCGGATTACATATTGAACCGAGAAACGACCATCTTCCTGATTCTGATCTTTCAAAACATTGACATTTTCTAAAACAGAAAGCAATGTTTCCCCAGTATACCAGGGCATATTAACCGATCTGTCAACAATGTTGTCGCCATTCAAAGCACTCACCGGAATAAGGGTCAGGTCTTTAATGTTCAATTTAGCAGCCAGTTCCTGATAAGATTTGGCAATCTCCAAAAACGCATCTTCCGAGTTTCCAACCAAATCCATTTTGTTAATCGCGACAATCACATGCGGAATCCCCAGCATGGAAGCGATTAACGAGTGGCGGCGTGTTTGTTCGACAACCCCATGACGCGCATCCACCAAAATGATCGCCAAATCTGCATTAGAAGCACCTGTAACCATATTCCTGGTATACTGAATGTGTCCCGGCGCATCAATGCTAATAAACTTGCGATTAGGCGTTTGAAAATATTTGTAAGCCACATCAATCGTAATGCCCTGCTCACGCTCCGAACGCAACCCATCCGTAAGCAATGCTAAATCAATTTCGCCCACATTGCGGCTCTTACTCGCACGCTCAATGGCCTCCATCTGATCTGCTAATATATTTTTCGTATCGTAAAGCAAGCGTCCGATCAATGTGCTCTTGCCATCGTCCACAGAACCTGCTGTTATAAATCTTAGTAAATCCACCTTAATAATGTTGAATGATTGAATGAGTGACCGGGTCGCCGGTGCGATGAGTGAATAGAGTTTATGAGTTGAAAGTTGATGAGTTTAATTTGTCTGAACTTTAAACTTTTGACTCTAAACTTCCTTAAAAATATCCCCCCTTTTTCCGATCCTCCATCGCCGCTTCCGTCTGCTGATCATCAATACGCGTTTCACCTCTCTCACTAATCCTAGAAACAGTGATCTCAGCAATAACTTCGTCCAATGTCGCTGCGCTGGATTCTACGGCTGCTGTGCAGGTCATATCACCAACCGTTCTGAAACGGACTTGGCGTTTTACGATTTGATCGTACTCATCAGGTTCAATAACAGGCGTGTTGTTCAGCAATTTGCCATCTCTCAAAATCAATTCACGCTCGTGGGCGAAATAAATGGATGGTAATGTGATGTTTTCTCTTTTCAAATAAGCCCAAACATCTAATTCGGTCCAGTTTGAGATTGGAAAAACACGCACATTCTCGCCTTTGTGAATTCTTCCATTGAACAAGTTCCAAAGCTCAGGACGCTGGCGTTTCGGGTCCCACTGACCGAATTCATCACGAAATGAGAAAATGCGTTCTTTCGCACGTGCTTTTTCCTCGTCACGACGCGCACCGCCAATGCATGCGTCAAATTCAAATTCTTCAATTGTATCCAGCAAAGTGAAAGTTTGCAACCAGTTACGGCTTGCATTCTTACCCGTCTGCTCTTTCAAGCCTTTTGCCTTAATCGTATCTTCAACATAGCGAACGACCAGTTTCGCGCCGATTTGTTCAGCCAGTTCATCGCGGTAATTTATTGCTTCAATAAAATTGTGTCCGGTGTCAACGTGCACCAGCGGAAAGGGAATTTTTCCAGGCGCAAAGGCCTTTTGAGCCAGTCTAACCAATGTGATAGAATCCTTTCCTCCTGAAAACAACAATGCAGGGCGCTCGAACTGGCCAGCGACCTCACGCATAATGTAAATCGCCTCGGCCTCCAACTGGTCTAGATAATCGGGAGAACTGCGTCTCGCTTCCCGATCGCTGATATCCGACACTTCTTTAACTGAAATTGACATAATTAATAGTTTATTTTAAGCTTTCGGCAATCGGCCGTCGGCTATCGGGTAATATTTTTTGATTAGGGTCGACTGCAAAAACTCATTCCTTAAAAGCTAAAAATCGAAAGCCGACGGCTGACAGCCTACTTAGCATGCAATCCACATTCTTTTTTCGATTCATCTTCCCACCACCAGCGTCCGGCGCGGAAATCTTCGCCTTCCTGGATCGCGCGGGTGCAAGGTGCGCAACCAATGCTGACAAAACCTTTATCATGCAATGGGTTGTAAGGAATGCCATTAGATTTAACATACCCTTTCACTTCTTCAAAAGACCAATGCAAGATCGGGTGAAACTTCACCAGCTGATGCGCCTCGTCCCATTCCAGCTGTGGCATATCATGACGGTTCCCCGACTGTTCTGCCCTGATGCCCGTAACCCAGATTTTCGCGCCTTTCAACGCACGGTTTAATGGCTCCACCTTACGGATAAAGCAGCATTCTTTCCTGTTTTCCACAGAGTCATAGAAACTCAAAGGCCCTTTTGTGCTTACCAATGTTTCGACTGAATCCGTCTGCGGATAGTAAACCTTGATCTTCGTATCGTAACGATTGTTCGTCTTTTGCAGCGTCATATAAGTCTCGCTGAAAAGCCTTCCGGTATCCAGGGTGAAAATCGTAATGTTCAGGTTATTTTTCAGGATAAAATCGGTAATAACCTGATCTTCGTAGCCTAAACTGGTTGAAAAAACGACCTCGCCAGGAAAAAGATCCGCCAGAATCGCTAGCGATTCCGTCTCACTCTTGCCTTCAATGGCAGCGTTTAAAGAAGATGATGTTGTGTTGTTCATGGTGAATATTATATCAATTCAAAACGGGCGACATTTAAAAATTCTTTATTCAAATGATCAAAGTCCTTGTCCGTTGTTATTAATGTTGCATTCAAAACACTCGCCGTCGCCGCAATCCATAAGTCATTTTTACCCATGTTTTTAGCCGAACCTTTCAACTGTTTTTCTTGCAATCTGCCTTGACTGAATGCGTCTATTTCTGCGTAACGCTCGACAATCGGTTCATTTAGTTCTGTTGTGATGAGCACCGAATGTTTAAGAGCATTAAGTGCTGCCATCTTTTGCTTACCCCAATTGTTTCTGATCCCAATGGATGCCAACTCTCCAATACAAACTGCCGAAGTAAACATTTGACTCGGTTCTCCTTCGTCTTCAAAGTATGTTTGTAAAGTGTCGACCAAATGGTGTTTTCTCAAATAGGCAAGCAGTATATTGGTGTCAAGAAAATATCTCATTTGGTAAGTTGAGAAAGCAAAAGCTCCAATGGTTCCTGGATGTCCATTTCATCAGCAAGCTTTCGCATTCTCTCCTTATCAAAACCCTTATAGTTTTGCTCTGTTTTTAGATTTTCGATCCATTCCTCGGTTGAAGCATATTTCATTGTCGGCTTAATCAACTCCTTTGCAGGATCATTATCAGACAAGGAATAATATACCAGGTCATTCATTGGAACTTCTGCCAAATCCCCTGCTTGTTTAGCCGTAAGTGCTCCCTTTTGATACAGTTGAACTGCAATAGAAAGCAGAACCGCTTTCTTCTCAAACTGCTCCGGAATTTCAATTGTTAATGTGTGCATGATATGAATATGTTTAAGTGTTTATCAATCTAATATATCACTTTTCACCGACACCTCCACGGCGTTGGTGAAGTCTTCGATTAAATCTTCAATGTCTTCCAGGCCGACTGAAATGCGGATGAGGCCTTCGGTGATGCCTAGCGCTTTCTTCTCTTCTGGTTTTAGTTTGGCGTGTGTTGTTGTGTTTGGATTTGTTACAATGGTTCTTGTATCGCCGAGGTTGGATGAAAGTGAGGCGATTTCCAAGGCATCCATGAATGCGGAAACTCTTTCAAATCCACCTTCCAAATCAATGGTAACAATGGCACCGCCGGCTGACATCTGCTGTTTGGCCAATTCATGCTGCGGGTGCGATTCCAGGAATGGATATCTTACAGATTTCACATCCGGATGCTTTTCCAAAGCCTCAGCAAGCGCCAATGCATTAGAACAATGTCTATCCATTCTCAGACCCAATGTTTCAAGGCTTTTAGTCAAAACCCACGCATTAAACGGCGACATGGACGGCCCCGTCTGCCGACAGAAAAAGCGTAACTCTTTGATATATTCCTTTTTGCCAACAACAACACCACCCAAAACACGGCCTTGTCCGTCCATGTATTTAGTAGCAGAATGCACGATAAGATCGGCGCCGTATTCTGCCGGATTTTGCAATGCTGGTGATGCAAAGCAGTTATCTACATTAAATATCAAATTATGCTTTTTGCAAAGCCTTCCTACCATAGCAAGATCGACCAGATCAAGACCTGGGTTTGATGGCGTTTCGAGATAGACCATTTTTGAATTTGGCTGAACTGCTGCTTCCCAGTCAGCTTCGCTTGCGTCCGCGTCCAGATAGGTGTGTGTAATGCCCCATTTGCTCAAAATCTGCGTAATTACCTGATGGGCAGATCCGAACAATGCCCGGCTGGCGATAATGTGGTCACCTGTTTTCAATAATGCGGCCATACTTGCGAAAACCGCCGCCATACCCGTTGCAGTCGCAACACCGTCTTCGCAATCTTCCAAAAGACAAACCTTGTCAACAAATTCCTGCACAGTCGGGTTGGAGAAACGGCTGTAAATGTTTCCATCCTCGGTCTCTTCAAACAATGCTTTTCCCTGTTCCGCGCTTTCAAATGTGAAACTGCTGGTCAGGAACAATGGTGTTGAATGCTCGCGATACTTTGTTTTTGGCGTCTGCGTGCGTATCGCTTTGGTCTGTTTTTTCATGAATGTTGTATGCTATAAGCTGTAAGCTTCAGGCCGTATGCCTGTTAATAATTTAAATGTAATTCTCAATCGCCGCTGAACGCATATAGCCTATGGCATATAGCTTAAAGCGCACTCAAAACCATATAAACAATCCTCAAACTCACGATAATGATAACGGTTCCGACCATGATCATCATGGTTTTGATTGGTAATCTCCTGGATAAATTAGCGGCAATCGGAGCGGCGACCATACCACCAAGTATGAGTCCCAAAACGACCTGCCAATGCGAGAATCCGATGATGCTGATGAAGGTAACTGAACTTGCGAGCGAAACGAAAAACTCAGCCAGGTTGACTGATCCGATGGTGTATTTCGGGTGGCGTCCGCGGGCAATCAGCGTGGATGTTACAATAGGTCCCCAGCCGCCGCCGCCGATCGAATCGAGCGTTCCACCTGCCATGGCCAGCCAGCCAATCTTCGTCATCGGCTTCTTTTCAACTCGCTTCTTTAACGCTTTCTGAATGATAAGAATTCCCAGAATTAAAGTATAAACTGCCACTAATGGCTTGATTACATAAATGTATTTCTCAAACGACGATAAAAGATAAGCACCCGTAATTGCTCCTAAAACGCCTGGAAACAGAATTTTCTTAAAAAGCTTGCTGTTTACATTGCCGAATTTCAAGTGCATATAGCCCGAAACCCCGCTGGTAAATATTTCGGAAGTGTGCACGCTGGCACTCACTGCAGAAGGTGGCACGCCGAGTGTGAGCAGAAAAGTAGCGGCCGTAACGCCATAGGCCATGCCCAATGCGCCATCAATCATTTGTGCCACAAAGCCGCCGAGCACGTAATAAAAGAAACCTTCATTCAGTTCCAGTTCATTCCAGAGAACAGTAAGCCGGTCGTAAGTGAAGAATGTAAATAGCAGGTGGCCTACAATCATTAATGCGATCGCGGAGAAAATGTTAACGGCAACTTCAGTGCGCGTTCTTTTGCGAATAGTGGCCGCCCAGATTTTTTGCTGGATGGTTTCCCAGGTCAATGGTATTTTTGTATTATTCCTTGTCTGACTTGGTGCTGATGCAATGGGCGCAGCAGCAGGGGAGTTAACATTAAAACGGACGTCGGATTCTTCGGGGAGGTCGCGCAGGAAAACCACCTGGCCCTTTGCCCGGGCGAGTTCCGCCAGGCGCCGATCTTCCTCAGGATCACCACTTGCGATGTAGGCAACATCAAGAGATTCCCAATTTGTGTCAGATGAGGGTATGAAATCCGCCGCTTCCTTCAAAGTCTATGTAGTATACTATAATGATAGAGTAAACGAGCATTAAAATAGCAAACAAATGTTTGCTATTTCGGGTGGCAAATTTAAGATCAAATTGTTAGTTTTCAAAGAACAAAATCTCCCGGCGGAGATCAATAGCAGCGGATCTGGAATAAAGATGCGGGCGTATGCGGATTTGGATTGGTCACTTTTATTTTTAAAAACTGCGTTAGGACAGGCTGATCGAAGGAAATGGTCCTGCGTGAGAGGTGGTTGCCGCTAATTTTTCCAACAACTTCATCTCTGTCATTACAAATTTCAATGTCGGTTGCGCAAAACGGCATAACTGTTTCGGGATGGACATAAATCACGTTTTCCATCGGATGGTCAAAATCCGTATCAAAGCAAATCTCAATTTTGCTAATGTTCACCCGCGCTTCCCAGCGGATGTTTACCACCGGTTCTGCGTCATTGAAGTCAGCAACCCAGGCGTTCGGACTGGCGATGGGGCGGTTATGACGGGTTTTTAAATTCTCAGGTTCAAAAAGCGCGATCGGTTCGCTGAGAATAAATGCTAAGTTACGGCCTTCCGGCCTGCGCTGCGGACACCAGAACTCAAATGTATCCACTCCTAAATCTTCCGTAGGTTCTTGTTTTCCATAATTGGAAACAGCTGGATTTGTAGCATTAAAAACCGTTAGCAAGCCTGTTACGCGCTTTTCGGAATATTGAATTTTGATATTTTCATTTTTTATAAAACAAACAAAAGCATAAGCTTCTTCATTAAAGTCAGCTGACCAGTCAAGTGTAATTTCATGCTTTCCAGCATTCAGGCTAAATGTTTTCGTTGCAAGTGTTACGTCCGGCGTGTGGTTAAATGCTTTGCTGCTTTTTCGAAGCTCGATGATCAATTCAGTATCCGACAACGTTTCCACCCAGACCGTTACCGACGGCATTTTACCATGAACAGGCAACATTTGCGCAACTGAATGCGCTATAATCGCCCAATGATCTGAGCCGGGAAGATCTTTTAATTTCAAACTTGAAGAAGCACTGATTTCTACTGCTTTTTCAACCAGATTTTCAGCATCATTGATTTCAGTTTGTGGTAAATACTGCCCTGCGCGCCATAATTCCAGTTGCAGTTCTATTAAATGCAGTTCACCAACTTCGCGGGGTGCGCAGCTATATTTCTTCGCAATGGCAGCCGCGATTGCGACCGCTTGTCCGCCCATCGCGCTCGTCGCCATCACGCGCGTGGAGGCGAAAGCGACGTGTGTAGCGCTGATAATGCGGCCGGCAATGAAGAGATTATTGATGTTTTTACTATAAAAACAACGGTAAGGAATGCTGTAAACGCCCTTGCTGTGCCATTGGTTACAACCCGATTGATCACTGTAAACGCCATCGGCCGGGTGCAAATCCAGGCTCCAACCACCAAAACCAACTGTGTCAGGAAAGGTCGTTTGCTCCACAATATCCTGCTGTTTTAATAAATAATCCCCTTCAAAACGCCGGCTTTCCCGCTTACCCGGAATCGTGCCGACCCATTCCAATGTCATATTTTCTGATTCCGGGAACTCACCCGAATTTTTAATGTAGTTCCAGGCTCCGTAAACCACTTTCCACAATTCCCACTTGATTTTCTCCGTATCATGTACAGTGTCAAGCCTGCCGCCATATTCGAGCCACCATAACCGGCAGCCAAAGTCTTTCGGATTGAATGTTTTGTAACGGGGGATTTCCGTAATGTCCTGCAATGCGTACGAAGGCGGTATGAACTTCACGGGACGGCCTATGTCTTTGGAATAGAAATACATAGAATGTCCCAAAAGCTCACCATAAGCTTTGTCCGGTGCAAATTTCTCACCAAATTCCTCCGCCGACTCAGCGCCCATTCTGAATGCTGCGCCAGAAAGAAAGCCGATAATTCCATCGCCGGAAGCGTCGCAAAAAAGAGGTGCGGTAACCGTGTATCTGGTGCTATTCTGGCTGCAAAATGCGTGGACGGCTGTGATGGTCTCTGATTCTATGTTTTTATCCAAATCATAAACCGCCGTGTTCAGAAGTAATGTAATGTTGGCTTCATTGATTACTTTTTCCAGCAAAACCGTGTCGAAAATCAGCGGGTTGCCGTCGGGATTGCGGTAAATGTTTTCGAGCATAATCTCGTCAATGACGCCGCCTTCACGGGCCCAGCGGTTGTTATTGCCCATATGCGATGTGGCTCCGAGTATCCAGAGTCGCACTTCACTCGAACAATTTCCGCCCAAAACGGGCCTGTCTTGAATCAATGTTACCTTTACGCCAGCCCTCGCAGCAGTGATCGCCGCGCAGGTTCCCGTTAATCCTCCTCCCACAATCACCAGATCTGCTGCCGATTCAATGGTTTTTGGTGCTCTTTTCTCAGATGCTTCTTCGCGTATCATTTTGTCAGGTCATTACATCCGTTCCGCTGTTGTCAAAGCGGAACGCGTATTTATAATTATTTCAATTCGATGTCTGTCTCGATAGCCGTAAAACCCGTTGGTTTTGATATCTTAATATGCAGTTGCTTGTCAAAACCAGCGATTGGAATGTCGATTTCTTTTGACTCGCCCGGGTTCAGATCGGGCAGCACAAGTGTCGTTGCATTGGTTTTTAGCTTATAACCCTTAATTGCTCTCGACGGGAAATCGCCGCGTGCAGTGATTCGGACTGTAAGCAGATGCTGCCCTTGTCCACCGTTTTTAAAACCCACTTTTTCAATGGTAACCGGAGAATATTCTTTTTGATGAATACCATAAGCTTGACGAAACGAGCGGTCAGGCCCGACAATGCCCCACGGACGATAGCCGTTCGCATTTGTGTTGTGAAAGCGGCTTTGGTAATCATTATAGGTCCACCAGGAAGTGCCCACCACATAAGGCCGTTTGCGGAATTCGGCCATAAGATCCGTAATGTGCTGCGCCTGAAATGCCTCATCCTTTTCGTCTGCCCGAACGCCCCATTCGCTTACAAGAATCGGTTTGTCGGGATATAAACCGTGAATGTGATCGAGCGCTTTTGCATGGTTTCCGTAAGTGTTTGTTGATACAAAATCCACAAATTGGCTGGCTTCATCTTCCGGTTTTTTGGGAAGTGTGTTCAACAGCATTGTGGCAAATGTGTAGAGTCGCGTCGGATCGGTTTGCCGGGCAAATTCAATCATGTCCTTTGTCCACCTTTGGCCCGCTGAGGTTGTAGACGCATACTCATTTCCAACGCTATATGCAATTATACTCGGGTGGTTCCAGTCCCGTTCGGCCATTTCGGTAAACTGCGAGCGGAATTTTTTACGGATTGAATCATTGTCCATTTGATTGGGCGTAAGCTGCCAGTTTCCGGCCTCGGTAATAATCAGCATGCCATATTTGTCGGCCAGATCGTAGAAGTATTCAGAAGGCGTGTAATGCGTAAGCCGCTGGAATTCCATTCCTGCTTCCTTCATCAGTTTAAAGTCCTTTTCGATAAGCCAATCCGGTTCTACCGAGCCCAATCCGGGATAATCCACAACCCGGTTTCCACCACCAACACGAATCGATTTTCCATTCAAAAGCAGCTGCGCATGTTTCACCTCGACCTTTCTGATCCCGAAGCTGGAAGCGATAGAATCTCCCCCGACAGCGATTTTAAGCTGATACAAATTGGGATCATCCAAGTCCCACAACCTGACCTGTGCGGCAGTTAATGTGGCTTCCGCGTCAACGATGCCAGTTTGTCCGGCGGGAATGCTTTCAGGTTTACCTTTTAAATTGACGGGAATTGTTTTGCCTTTAAATAACACATTGTAGCTAACCTGCGGCGAGACGGCAGATTTGGACGCATTGCGAATACGGATTTTGGTTTTTAAAGTCGCTATTCCTTTCTCCAGATCGGGCAGGGCATCAATTTTTAGATTTTCGGCATAAACCTCGGGCTTAACGGTCAGATAAACGGGCCGGACCAGGCCACCATAATTCAGCCAGCCCATAAAAGGATCATTAATGTTCCCATTATCCTTCGCACCCGGAACCGTGCCTGGCTTCCATGTATCATTGTTAACCGAAACGGCCAGCAGGTTGTCGCCATCTTTCAGCAAATCCGTCACATCGAAACTGAATGGCGTGTAACCGCCCTCATGCTCGCCCACTTTTTCATTATTAAGCCAAACGTGCGTCTTATAATAAGCAGCGTCAAAATGCAGGATCACCCGCTTTCCGGCGACCGGTTTCCAGGCGAAATTCTTTCTATACCAAGCTGTTCCGGTATAATGTTCGAAGCGCGGGTCCGAAGAGAAGCAATGCGGAACAGTCACCTTATCCAGCCGGTTACTCTGCGCTAATTTATCCAGATACCACTTTCCCTTAATCCCCATCTCAGCCGGATCCAAAGCAAAAAGCCACTCTCCATGCAGTGGGATAGCATTAGGTTCACGGATTTTAAATTGTGCAAGTGAAGTTTGCAGGGTTAGAAGGCAAGCAATTAATGTAAATGTTATTAGGAGTTGTTTCATTGTTTTATATGATTATTACTGCAAGGCAAAAAATATGGTTGCATCCCTTTGCATGATGTTTCGTCCCTGCCGGGACTTTGGGCATTATTCATTCGGCTGTTTGTTACCTATATGATGTCCCTCTGGGACTTAGTGACATCTATTCGTTTATTATTTTTCGCCAATAGTGCGTTGGTTAGGACTATTTAATCAACAATTTTTCAGCTTGTTATTATTCGCAAGGCTCAGTCCCGTAGGGACGCAATATTGGTAGCCCGATGTAATCGAAGTCACAGGGAATGCCAGAGGCATGTAACGACATCACGTAACATTAACTTTCCGAGAAGCCACAAACGGGATCGCCGCCGAAAATAAAACAACCGTCGCAACAACAGCTGTTATCACCGTCCCGGAAGTCGTCATTACACTTAATATAAAGAGCATTACTGCCGTGAAGAGCAATGCGCCGGCGATTACCTGCAAGCCGAAACGGTTCTGACGCTTGATTTCGATCGCTTCCTCTTCATTGATTTCCAAGGCGTCGATGCGTTTTTGTTCCTTTGTTTCCAGGTAAGTCAAATATTCGTGTGCAATGATGTCTTTCGACCTCGCCCAGAGTTCGTAAGCCAGCAAAAGCAACAGCGGAAGTCCTACGCCAACGATCGTTTCCATACCTCTGGACAATTTGAAATCGAGCAGAATCGGAGCAAGGATTTTGAAGAAAAGATTAACCGAAAGTCCGATGCTGGTAACCCATAATGTGACTGTGCTGTTGAGTCTTTTGGAAAAAAGAGCCCAAAGAGGAGGTGCCAGAAGCGGGCCGCCTGATATGGCAGAAATACTTAAAACAACTTCTACGATGCCACCTGCGGCCGGAACGAGCAATGCAATCCCGATCATTCCCAATCCGAAAAACCAGGATGAGCCGCGGGCAACCCGGATCAGTTGCTTGTCAGAAGCCTTTGGGTTGACCATTCCTTTGTAAATGTCATTGGTAAAAACCGCTGAAACGACGTTCAAAGCTGTGTTTGCGCTGGCTGAGGTGGAGAAATACATGCCGGTTAGCATGAGCCCCAGCAAACCCGGAGGTAAAACCAATTTGCAGATCATCAGATACGCATTTTCCGTATCAAGGCCTGTTAATGTTGGATTAATGGCCTTGTAAATCATTGGCGGGAACATCCAGATCACCGGACTGATCAGATACAATCCCGCAAAAAGAAACGCCACTTTCTTAGCAGATTTTTCACTGTCGACGCTGGTGTAACGCTGCACCATGGTCCAGTTTCCGCCGATGTAGCAAATGTGATAAATGACGAATGCGGCGACGAATCCAATGGTGTACTCGCCATTCAAAAGGTTAAAAAAATCGTCTGGAACGGCTTTGCTGAAACCTTCCCATCCGCCGACTTTGTCAAACGATAATGGAAGCAAAATGAAAACCGCAGCCGATAACACCACAAATTGCAGAATGTCGGTAACCATCACTGCCCAAAGCCCGCCGATTGCCGTGTAAGCAATCATAAAAAGCCCCAGACCAACCGTACAAGGCACCAATGGCAAGTCAAGAGAAGCGCTCACAAGCTTGGCAACCGGATACAAAACCGAGCCTTTGATAAAAACGGAAACCAGCGTGAAAATGAAGATATAGGTCTTCTGAACAGGCAATCCCAGCCGCTCCCTAATGAATTCTGCCGCGGTTAATGCACCCGTTCTTTTCCATCGCGGCGCCAAATAAAGTGCTGTAATCAAGGCGCCTATGCACATTGTCCATTGAATGGTTATGGCAACCCAGCCGTGCTTGTATGCAATAGAACCCCAGGCTACAAATGTCCCGGCCGAGAAGAAGCTCATAAATAAGGACAGCCCCCCGATAAACCAGGGAACTGCCTCTCCTCCGGCAAAAAAAGATTTTAAATTCCGTCCAGTTCTCGCAAATAACATCCCAATGCCCATCACGAATGCGGAGAAAACTAGGATGACGACTGTATCAATGGTGTTGTTCATGAATTAGGGTTATTAGCATTTAGCAATCCGGTTTGTTTTAGGTCTGGCTGTCAGGCGGCTTTGTCGTTATTGGTCAGTCTGGCATTCGATCAATCTGATCTTCATCCGTCAGCCTGGCATCTGATCAATCCGTTCTCTAGCCGTCAGCCTGGCATCCGATCAATCCGTGCTCTAGCCGTCAGCTTAAGCTGACGGTTATGAGTTAGCGGAGTTCAATTTTCAGGGATTTTAAGCCGAATGGTTCTATTGTTATTTGGTCAGTTTTTGTTATTTGTTCGTTTCCAAGGGCTTCAATTTTAGCAATTTGTTTTGCGTTACTGATTTTGCTAGCATCAAGTTTCAGCCCGAATTCAGTTGGTGTCGGACTGTTGTTCAGAAGCACGACGTAGATACTGTTTGTTGAAGTCGATTTCGCAGTAATGACATCAATAGCGGGTTTGTTCGCCACGGCGAATCCTTCCAGAATCACTAGTTTCGCCTTATCGCCATAAACCGTTCCCGGCGCAAAGCCATAAGTCTGGTGCGGCCCTACTTTTGGCGTTACAAAACCTCTTGGAAATTCGATCTTTCCCTTAGATCTTAATGCTGCTTCGGAGAGCAAATAATCTGTAATCCACCCAATTTGCCACCATGCGTGATGTGGGTAAGGGCCTGCTCCTTTGTTCATGGCTTGCCAGTAATAGGATGCAACGCTCGTTTTGCTATCTACAAATGCATCGCGCCCGATAGCGGCTGATCTTGCCATGTCGGCGAAGATCTGTTCACCGGTTAACTGATACATGCGAATGAAAAGCCCTGCATGGCTGGCCAACTGAATCGGACCTAGACGTGTTGCTGACCCGAAAATACCGCCATGCTCGAAGCTCAAACCAGTTTGACTGATTTCCCAATCTTCCTTACTGGTGCCATTGACTTTCTTGACATTACGGCTGGCAATAGGATGGGTGTATACAGAAGCGGTGTAGATTTTCGCGCAGGTCACTGCCGCATCCTGGTACTTTTTGTTTTTAGTAAAATCATAAAGATCCAAAAGCGCCTGGGCCGATTGGCCGGTTGCGAAATCCGGGGCGTAACGCGCATCGCCGCAAACGCCCAGGAATGTGCCGGTTTCGACTGCGTTTTTGATAAACCAGTCAGCCCCTTTTTGAGCGGCTTTCAGGTATTTTTCGTCTTTCAAAAGGCGGTAAGCCACGATCATTCCATAAAATGTCGGTCTTACGTCCTTGATATCTTTGAATAATTCCTGCTCCGTTTTCCGGTCGTATGCCACTGCCCAGCTGCCGTCTGCATTTTGCCAATTCAGTAATTTATCAGCACCCAGGCGCAGTCTTTCTTTCAATTCCGCATTTTCCGGCTGGAACAAAAGCATGTTACCCATGTCCAGTAACACATAGTAAGTCAATGCAATAGGCTCCACAACCTCACCCCATTCCTCAACAAATTTTTTGCTTTTGGCTAAATAATATTGTCCTTCAATGGCACCTTCGAAGAAGCCCTTTTTGGTTTCTTGCTGTACCAATTTGAAGTTGAGCGCCGGAGGAAGCACTTTCTGCTTTAACTCAGGATCATTAGTCGCATTCGCCAGCATCCACATCGCGCCGTAATCCGCATTTTTCATGGCATCTTTATTGGAGCCCACCACGCCGCCAAGGTAAGATTGTGCGCCGATTTGCTTGCCTTCATATTCTTCAATGTTCCAAAGTGAAGTTTTCGGGTCGGTGAGATAATGGTGCATTTTTTCAATGCGGTCGGTTAGTGCTTGTTTGCTTTGGCGCAGGCTTAATGTTTCGTCAAATTTGTAAATATCATTGGCTGCGTGCTTGATCGCCTGGAACCAGTCGCCGGCGATAAGGCTGTATCGAAACGAATAGCTAATCTCCTCGCCAGCATTCAGTTCTGATTTTGGTTCGCCCAGGACCGGATAGTATAATGTTGGCGAAAGCTGCGCCTTTCTGTTCATGTGAGAAAGGCCCAGGTGCCAATCCGTTTGTGTAATCTTATCCTTTGCCCAGGGATCACGCGCCAGTCCCGGCTCGGGGATAACAGACAATGTAATGCCGCTTTTTGTGCTGATTAGCGGACTTAATGTCGTTGCGCAACGTTCACGGTAAACGACTGGCCGGTCCGGAATGCCGTGTCCATAAGTATACGCCAGCGCAAAGTTCTTTTGGATAAAATTCCCCTGGAAATAACCGGGCACCGATGTCCATGCCATTTGGTTTGTTGCAACTGAGGCGAGCGTAGGCGTTGCCAGTGAAAAATATCCTTTCTTTTTAGGGATCAACCGCATCGTAACCTGAACGTCGTTCGGGAATTGCGGGTCCAGTGTCCAGGTTGCTTTGACAGTCGCTACATTGGTTTCCTGGGTGAATTCGAGCTCATCTTTTTTAATTAAAAGATTGGCTGGAAAAAAATGATATACCTGTCCCGCTTTGTTCAATGCAACTTCCGTTGTGCTTTCCTTCCATTGCTGTTGCTGATAATGGTAATTGTCCTCGGGGAATTTTCCTCCCGTAATTTTCTCAAACGTTTCTGCAGGCTCCGTAGAAGGTTTTGTCTCTGAATAAAGCAAAGTATACTCGCCGGAAGGCGTCAAACCATTGACCCATTTGCCATTATTTTTAACCAGAATTTTATTAACCGACCAATTCTTCTTGTCACTTTTAAATTGAACACTAATCCGGTCATTGGTTAGGCTGGCAGGCGATTTACCCTGACCTAAAACACAACGAATTGAGCAAAAACACAGAAAAATCGCGAAGTATAATTTCATTGGGTCACTATTTCGTTGATAAACTATCGAATCCTGCGCAGGCATAAGTCGCCAATCCGCTAATTCTATTTGAATAAATAAATCAAGGTTGCGGGGCGGGCGTTTCACCTTTTAAAATCCCCATTAATTCAGGTAAATGGTCCTGGTAAATACCTCTCGGCGTTGTTTTATATTTGGTCGCGAGATAGGCCGCAAAACCAACCACTTCCCCCATCATCCCGCATGTGCGCATTACCCGCGTGCTGCCAAACGCGACGTGCGTGGTGCTGATGTTCCTTCCCGCAACGAACAGGTTTTGAATGTTTTTGGAGTAAAGACAGCGGTAAGGAATCGTGTAAGGAGCAACCTTAATGTGTTTGGTGCCAGCGAAAAACTCCTGACCTTCAAAGTATTTGCTGTTTTTGGCGTCCGGAAAATGCAGATCAATGGTCCATGTGGCAGTTACGGAGCCATCTGGATAAAATTTGCCCTCCTGAATGTCCATTTGATTTAAAATATGGTCGCCAATGATTCGTCGCGATTCACGCTTGCCGCCAATGTAGGCAACCCAGGCGAGCTCACGTTTGGCGTATTTGACGGGTTTGTTCTTTTTGAGATAAGACCAGTTCCCGTAAATGGCGCGAAGATTATGGTCGCGGATTTTTTCGGCGTCTGTAATGGTATTGAAGTTGCCAAAACCCGTTTCCCACTGCCAGTCAGCCTTGGGCTCGTCAATGTGATATTCATCCGAAAACTGAATTGCCCAGGGCGTTTCCGGGAAAGAAGAGACGCTGTCTCGTTCCAGGGAAGCCCATAAATTGGAAGTTCCTAATGTAAAATCGTCCGCCTTTTCAGCGGCCAGAGATTCGCCCGTTTCAGCTTTGCTCTCGCGACCCATTCGGAATTCAGCGCCTGCGAGATAACCGATTGTTCCGTCGCCAGTGCAATCTGAAAAGAAGGAGCCTGTGAAACGCATTTCTTTATTTGTGGCAATGTCGCGGCCTACAACCGCGGTGATAATGTCGTTCTCTTTTTCAATCTTATAGACATGAGTGTTCAGAAACAGTGAAATGTTGGGTTCCGCTTTAACGATGGCGATTTTGCGTGCGTCTCCATATTCCTTGGCATCCGGATTGCCGTTTCCCGGATCGCCATTGTCCATTTCCCTTACAATCCTGCCGAGTTTGGGATAGTGGTTTTTATCCACATCACCCATCAAATGCACACGGATTTCGGAGCTGTTATTTCCTCCTAAAACGGGCCTGTCTTGAATTAAAGCAACTTTCAAACCCATTCTCGAAGCTGAAATGGCTGCACATGTTCCGGCAATTCCACCGCCCACAACCACCATATCGAACCGTCCGGCGTCGGCAGGTTTATCGGTCAGGTTAAGCAGCTTTTTGCGATATGCGCTTAGTGCTTCGGATTCATCAGGAGGTGTAAATTTTAAATCATCTGTAAATAAAATCGCGTCACAGCGGCCATTGAAGCCGGTTAAGTCCTTAATCGAAAGCTTTGCCGAATTCGTTTTAACATCCATTTCGCCGCCATCATACCATTTCCATGCATCGGATCCACTTGCACCAAAAACCTGCTCAACCTTCTTGCCATCCATGCTGATTTCGAATTTTCCGGGCCCTTTCGGAAATGGTGCCCAATCTTTGGTACGGACCCACATCTTATATTTTCCGGGTTTTGGAAATTCGACGGTCGTTGAGGCGTCTTTCACCGGCCTGCCCATGCCGTGTGCCATCAGGTAAGACGAGCCCATGACTACAAAAGATTGCTGGTCAATCACCCATCCGCCTTTGTCTTCGAAAGATTCCGTTTCCACGAAAACGTGGTTTTGCGCAGTGGCGCAGAAGGTTATCAGAGTTAGGAGTATTACTGCCCCGGGTTGAAACCCGGGGGAATGTAGGAAGGTGTTGATGGTGCTGGCTGCTGCTCTTGATCTGGGGAATAGGGAGGAAGTGCCTTCGGCATGGCCGGTATTGTTTGCTCCGGGTTTCAGCCAGGAGAAAAAAGAGGACAAGGAGAAAATGCCATCGGCACAACTGATATCTTTTACTCCGGGTTTCAACCTGGATAAAAAAGAGAACAAGGAAAAAGTGCCATCGGCACAACTGATATCCTTTGCTCCGGGTTTCAACCCTGAGCAAAAAGAGAACAAGGAAAAAGTGCTATCGGCACAACTAATATCCTTTGCTCCGGGTTTCAACCCGGAGATATGGAGTTTTTTCATGGGTTTAGGATTTGTTGGATTAAGGATGTTTGTTCCTCATTAGATTTTTCCAGGCTGGATTTTAGGTTGCTGGCCAATGTGGTTGTGACATGCACGGATTTTAGTTTTTTTAAAATGGCGATTTGAAGTGCATATGGAGATTTTTGATAGGTTTTCCAAAGCCACTCCTGCCGTTTTTGACTAGATAAGAAGTCGCTGCTTACGCGTTGCAATGCATTCTTGGCAATGAAAATATTCCTGCCCTCAATGATATTTTCAAGATCAGCTTCATAAGCCTTTTGAACATTGCCCTTTTTATCCATCACCTTTTCTATTGCCCAGTATTGATACTGATAATTGTTACTGGCCAAGAACCGGTGTAGTAAGATGTCGTTTTTATAATTTTCAATAATCTTTTTCATTTCTGGAACGACCGTTCCATAT
The DNA here is from genome assembly GCF_022869785.1 of Dyadobacter chenwenxiniae. NCBI lineage: Bacteria > Pseudomonadati > Bacteroidota > Cytophagia > Cytophagales > Spirosomataceae > Dyadobacter > Dyadobacter chenwenxiniae. The sequence continues at coordinate 6,988,850 of NZ_CP094997.1, forward strand.
GCAATGTGCCAAAGGGTGTAACAAGTGTAAACTGCTCCATCGATAACCTGATTTTTAATCGTTTTCAATGTTGCGCCTGCTTTGGCGTCCACAGAATCTGTAAGGTTGTCGGTTCCTTTTGTGATCAGATCTTCCATCTGCAGGTCTGCGAAAATGGAATTGGGTTGGGCCAGAATTTCCTGCAATTTTTCATAGTCTTCCTGCTTAAATTCATCATGATCAACTTTGGTCAAAACCTTGCCTTCGGGTAAGTCGAAACGTTCGTAGTTGCCCAGTAAATCCCAATAGAAGTTGATATGCACCGGCTTGCATTCATTCGTATAGCAAACCGGTGTGAAAATGTTGCGGAAGAAATATTGCGGTTGCCCGGAATCGTCCAGCACCAGTTTCAATGTGTAGGTCAGCGTGTCACTTTCAACGATGATGAATTCACGGATTTGATCACTTCCTTTTGTGGAAAAGTGACAAATCATGCTCAAAATCAAAATGATAGCTGCTCTTTTCATTTACTTCCAGTCGGGGTTTTGCTCAATCTTTGCGTTTGCGTTGATCTCGTCCTGCGGGATAGGGAAATAGCGGTTTTTGGCCGTCACATTCCTGACTGGGTACACGCTGTTCACTGCTTTTGGAATAACAGTCAAAAACTTCCCTGTTCTGGTAAGGTCATACCAGCGGTCACCTTCTGCGAAAAATTCCCAGGCGCGTTCCTGCAAAACAGCTTCTATAAATGCATCTTTGGTCAAGCCAACTTTTAAAATGGGCAGCCCCGCTCGCTGACGCACAACATTGATATACTCATAGGCAGCAGCCGTAGCTCCATTCTGGCGCGCTTCCGCTTCGGCGGCGATGAGATAAACATCGGGCATGCGCAGGATTGGAATGTTTGGAATTAAACCAATTGTCGAAACCGGATCCTGGTATTTTTTGATCAAAACACCTTCCGTGGTGATGGGTGTAATGCTTTTTTGCGGAACCACTTTTCCAGCTTTGTCCATGTAGTTTGTGTCCAGAAGCGTCCTGCGCTTATCTTTCGGATCAAACGAGTTGAAAAACGACTGGTAGGCAAACATGGAACCGAACGAAGTCCGCGCATATTCCGGCCCTGCGCTTCCCGGAGGACCGCAAAGGCCGACCAATTGATGGCTCAAACCTGGCGTAACCGGATCCACCTCATAGGCGAAAATGTTTTCCAGGCGCGCTGCATCTTCATTATCATAGCGATACACATCCCAGACATTTGGCAAAAGCGCATGCTTATTGGAAGCAATTACCAGCTTCGCTTTGGCCAATGCAGTTGCCCAATCTTCATTATAGAGCGCAGCTTTGGCGTAAAGTGAGAGGGCAGCCTCATGGGAAGCGCGGCCTTTTGCAACGGCCGGAAAGGAGGGGAGTCCGGCCGATGTGGCCTGATCGAGGTCCAGGTAAATTTGTTTGTAAACGTCTGCTTTTGGGCTCTTTGCGGTCAATGCTTCTTCCTCGGTGTAGCTTGGTGTGATCTTTACGGGAACATCACCGAAATTTTTGGTCAAAAGCCAATGGTAAAAAGCGCGTAAAAAGTACGCTTCGCCCATAATCTGCTTTTTACGCGGTTCATCCATTGTGGCACCAGGCACTTTGGCAATCACCCAGTTGGCCTTTTCAATGCCGCTGTAACACGACTGCCAGATCTGCTGCGGCGATTCGTTTACTCGGCTATTGCTTTTTTGGGTCGTGTAATTGACATCATAGGTGAACATGGTCAATGTGTTACGGCCCACAACGCCGCGCGGGTAAGTCTGGTCGTCGCTAAAATCGGCCACCAATGTCAGCGCTGGGGCGCCGCCGAGGCCGCCCAATGCGCCGTAAACAGCAACCAAGCCTTTTTCTGCATCGGCTGCGGTTTTGTAAAAATCTTCGGTATAAATGGACGAGTAAATCGTTTCGTTCAGCTCGCAGGAAGGCAGCAGCAGGGAAGCCCCGAGTATGCTCAGCATTGCGCTTATTTTTAATGTTTTTCTCATGTTTCGAAAAATAATGTCAGTGATGAGGATTTAGAATGTGACCTGCAAGCCGCCCAGGAATGATCTGGATTGCGGATAGACGAAGTTATCGACGCCAATGATCGTGTTGGAACCTGCGTAAGTGTTCACTTCGGGATCGTATCCGCTGTAATTGGTGATGGTGAACAAATTATTGGCACTCACATAAAGCCGGATGCCCTGCACGCCCTTGAATCGTGGCAATGTGTAACCCAGCGTCAGGTTTTTGCAACGCATATAAGAGCCGTCTTCAACCACATAGCTCGAAATAGGAAGCCTTCCGCCTTGCGCCGCGCTCACATATTGATTGTTCGGGTTTGTAGGCGACCAGCGGTTCACAACGCCTGCCAGCAAGTTGCGCTGGCCCAGCGGGTTCTCGAAAGAGAGGCGGCTTGCATTGTAAATGTCGTTGCCCTGCGATCCGGAAATGAACACGGCCAGATCAAAACCTTTGTAAGCCAGATTGGTTGAGAAACCGTAAATGAACTTCGGATTTGGATCGCCAACGATCATCTGATCAGCGGCGGTGATCTGGTTGTCGCCCGTAATGTCCTTCACCTTATGACCGCCCAAACGTCCGTCATAGCCGGGTAGGATGGCTTCGCCTGTTTGGTTTACCCCATCAAAAACATAAGTCTTGAACAAACCCAGCGGTTCTCCGACTTTCAGAATTGTGTAGGTTGTTACAAATCTCTCATTCGTTACGCCGCCATCCAGATCCAGGACTTTGTTCCGGTTGAATGTTGTATTGGCCGACACGTCCCATTTGAGTGGTCCATCCAGAATCCGCGCATTTAAGGCAAGTTCCAGTCCTTTGTTTTCAAGAGAGGCGTAATTGCCTGTAATTGACCCATAACCCGCGCTCAAAGGAAGGCTTTTTGTATAGAGCAGATCGTCTGTTTTTTTGTGATAGACATCTGCGATAAAGTTCACACGATTGTTTAACAAACTAACGTCAATGCCTAAATTGGTTTGCCTGGAACGTTCCCAACGCAAATCGGGGTTAGCAATTCCGGTGGGGTTTATCCCGGTCACGTAAGTGTGATTGATGAGATAATCACTGCCAGTAGATGCTGCCGTTGAAAGGGACTGATAGGGGTTGATGCCGCCAGCATTCCCGGTAATCCCGAAGCTTCCGCGGAGTTTAAGGTCCGACAACCAGCTCAATTCTTTAATAAATGGCTCCTCAATCAGTCTGTAAGCGGCGGAAATGGCTGGGAAAACGCCGTACTTATGATTAGCCCCGAATTTGCTGGAACCATCGACGCGGGTTGTCAGGTCGAGGAAAAATTTGTCTTTGAAACCGTAATTCACACGCGCCAGATACGAATCCAGACGCTGGCTGCTTCGGCCGCTGCTCACTGTGCGGGTTAATGCAAGTTGTAATGCTTCATTTTGCGTGGCATCATTGGGGAAGCCGGACGCATTCAGATTATTGGAATTCGATTGTTCAACCTGCGTCCCGAAAACGGCTGTCGCCTTGAATGTATGGTTTTTGCCAAGATTTGTATTGTACGTTAAAATGCTTTCGTGCAGCAAAGCAAGAAAATTGCCATTGCCTTTTGAGCCTGAGCCGGAATTGTCGTTTAGGTCACTTTTATTAACGATGGATCTGGGCGAATAAGCATTGAATAACTCACCGCGCTGATCCAGATTGAAAGATGCCCGATAAGTCAAACCTTTTACAAAATTGATCTCGGCATACAAGTTTGCAAGCGTTCTTTTAATGTCCCGGTTCAAGGTCATGGCCGCAAAATTCAGCGGATTGACAACCTCACGATACTGACCGCCAGCCTGTTCGCCAAAAGGAAAAATGGAGCCATCATCCCGATAAGGTTTCAGGGTAGGAGGCGCGCCAATCGCTGCACCGAGGACAGACGACAACACGGCGCCGCCGTCGCCAATATTCTCTCCGCCGGTTTGAATGCCGTCATTTATGGAATAACTCCCCAAAATGCTGGTTCCGATTTTCACTTTTTTGCTTAGCCTGTGATCCAGGTTGAGGCGATAGGAATAGCGCTTAAAAGACGAGCCGATGAATGTTCCCTGCTGATCGAAATAGTTGAGGGACAATGCGATCTGCGTTTTTTCATTTCCGCCATTGATTGAAAGCTGATGATTTTGGATCGGGGCTTTTCTGAAAATGTAATCTTGCCAATTGACGCCTTCGCCCAAAGATGCAGGGTCAGGATAGTAAGTGTTTTTGAACGCTTCATTTTCAAGCTGTGCAAATTCAGAAGCATTTAAAACATCCAGTTGCTTATTCACTTTTTGCGTGCCGTAGTAGCTATCGAATGTCACATTCGTTCTGCCGCTTTTGCCGCGCTTTGTAGTAATCAAAACAACGCCATTGGCAGCCCTGGCGCCGTAAATGGCAGAAGCAGAAGCGTCTTTGAGAACTTCAACCGACTCGATATCATTGGGGTTGATTGTAGAAAGCGGGCTTACATCCGTGATGCCGCCGCCGTTGGAAATCTGGATTCCATCGATCACATAAAGCGGCTCCGATGACCCGTTAATAGAGTTTGTTCCCCTGATCCGTACGCTGATATTTCCGCCGGGAGCTCCGGAATTCTGATTAATCTGCATTCCGGAAACTCTCGCCTGCAAGCCCTGGGCAATGTTTGCGACGGGCGTTTGCACAAGATCTTCGGCCTTTACCGAAGCAATAGAGCCGGTTGTTTCGACACGTCGCTGCGTTCCATAACCCACTACAACCACTTCTTCGAGCGCTTTTGTGTCGGTTTGTAAAGCAATGTCAATGTTTGTTTGGTTGTTAACGGCGATTTCTTGTGCCAGGTAACCAACAAATGAGAAAACGATTGTCGCGTTCGCCGCAGCTTCGATGGAGAATGTGCCTTCTGCGGTGGTTAATGTTCCCTGCTGCGTTCCTTTTACGGTCACACTCGCGCCTGGAATTCCCTCACCCTTTTCATCGGTCACTTTTCCGGTTACGGTGCCGGACTGCGCCAGCAATGCATGCGTCAGTCCCAGTTGCAGGACCATCAGCAAAATTGATTTGAGTATTCTTCTCTTCATATACTGTTTTTAGGGTTAAAGTAAATGTGGGTCAAATAGGAATAATGCAATTTTATTGAGTATAGGTGTGAGAAAGCGTGGGTTTGAGAAGCGGGCAAACTTGCTCATCAGGCTATTGTCAAGCTGGTTTTACATAAATATAGACGCGTAGGCAGGGGATGTCAAGCCAATTATAAGCCTATTAAATATCAGATTTGAACAAAAAATATCGGTAACGTTTGCGAAGACGTTGCCGATATATGGTTTTATGAATCATTAATATAAGAATTTCATATTTTTGTATGGAGAAGCTATTGTTGCGTTTCTTTTAGTCTGGAAAAGCTGTTTTATGGAAAAAGTACAAGTGCTATGATCAAATGTGTGAAGTGTGAACAGGTGGATCATATTATGAAAGCAGGCTATGTACGAGGCAAGCAGCGCTATCTGTGCAAGACCTGTAACTATTATTTCACCCATTCAGAAAAAGATCCTTTTGCGATTTCAGCGAAAAGAAAACGACATCAGACCACAATCATTGACATTGCTAAATCGCTTGGCGTTTCCAACTCTACGGTTTCCCGCGCATTGCACGGACATGCGGACATTAGTCCGGAAACACGGCAAGCTGTGCTGGACAAAGCTTTGCAGCTGGATTACCAGCCAAATCAGCTTGCTTATAGCCTGGTAAAAAGCAAGACAAATACAATTGGAATGATCGTTCCGGAATTTCATAATCCGTTTTTCCCAAACGTAATCATCGGCGCACATGAAGTGCTGACCAAGGCAGGTTATAACCTGACCATTATGCAAAGCAATGAGTCGTATCAGGTGGAAATTTCGAATACGAGGGCAATGCTCGCGAACCGCATCGATGGCCTGCTGATATCGCTGACGCAGGAAACCAATAATTTTGATCATCTGGGTGTTTTCGAAAAACGCGGTATCCCGCTGGTGCTTTTCAACCGCGTATGCGAGCAGATTGATGTACCGAAAGTTGTTGTGAATGATTTCGAAGCTTCATTTCTGGCTGTGGAGCATTTGATCATGAATGGTTACGAACGGATCGCGCATCTGGGCGGGCCGCTGACCTTGTCGGTGAGCCGGGAAAGATTGCGTGGTTACAAGGCTGCGTTGGAAAAGCATGGTAAAACCATCGACGACCACATGGTAATCCAGGGCATGTTGACCCAGCAAAAAGCAAGAATATACGGCCAATATCTGCTCGATCTCGCCGACCGCCCGGACGCGATTTTTGCCGTAAATGATTCCGCAGCAATAGAAATCATCTTAATGGCAAAGGAAAAAGGAATTAGCATTCCAGACGAACTGGGTGTTGTTGGTTTTAGCGATAATCCTGAATCTGCTTACATTGGACCTGGATTGACGACAGTCCGGCAACCGACATTAGAGATGGGCCGGACCACTGCGGAATGGGTTTTGCAGCTTGTTGATCTGGACGACGTTCACCTGCCGGAGAAGAAGATTTTACAGACGGAGCTAATTGTGAGAGGGTCGTCACGGCGGTGTGGGGATTGAAATAATTGTTTTATATTTGAAATACATTACTCAATTCATAACACATACTAACATTAAAAATCTTCACTTATGCTACGATTAGCTTTGTCGACGGAAAGGGGAAAACGATCCATTCTTAGGTTTTTGAGCCGAAAAGCTCGGAAGAAAAAGGCTGTCGAAATGGATGCAACTGAATATCTGATGAGTAATCCTGTAAACAGAGAATACTTGCTTCAAGCCATTGACGACATTGAAAATGGAAGAAATATTATTTATCGTGAACTGATCGAGCCTTGATGCTCGCGTGGCGAGCAAAAGCTTGGGAAGAGTATCTTGAATGGCAACGGACCGACAAGGCAGTCGTTACCAAAATTAACGAGCTTATAAAAGAATGTTTGAGGCACCCTTTTGAAGGTAAGGGCAAGCCGGAATTACTAAAATCAAACTTCTCGGGTTATTGGTCAAGAAGGATCTCGCATGAGCATCGCCTGGTTTACAAGGTAGAAAAAGATTTGATTACAATTACGCAGTGTCGTTATCATTATGAGAAATGATTCTTGCCACGAATGCACCAATGGACACGAATACTATTAGTGCCTTATCTGCGGCCGCCGCTGCGGTGCATTCGTGGCACAAAAAAAAGTGCGAATCCAACGAAGCCGCACTTTATTAACTACAGAATATAATTATAATTGTCTTAAAGGGATCAACTGAACACTTCCCTGAATAATTTTAGGCTTTTAGGAACTGCCGTGGCTGCATCTTCTTTTCCTTCCATTTCCAGGGAGATATAACCCTTGAAATTGGCTTTGCGCAGAATGCCGGCAATGCGTTTGTAATCCAGGTCCAGATCGTAATAGTGACCGCCTCCGTAATAAGTCTTGGCCTGAACAATGGTGGCGTATGGTGCCAACCGCTCAAATTGCGGATAAGGATCACCCACGAAATTTCCCGTGTCTACATTCATACCCATAGCAGGTGAAGAAGAGAGAGGTTTGTAAATTTCGAGCAGATAATCAATGTTGGAAGACAAGCCCCAATGGTTTTCAATGGCCAGCACAACGCCCGCTTTCTCCGCAGCAACCAGACATTCCCCCCATCGAATCAATGCACCATTTGATAGCGTCCTGATCTGTGTAACCTTCGATCGGCGGCTCCTTGCCATCTTTATAATAATTAGCATCTCTCTTTGCCGTCCGCCAGCTTCCTGTGTTCATCCGGATCGCCGGAATCCCCATTTGAACGGCCATATTGATGCAGTTGACCGTATGCGCAACGTCTTTTTTACGGTCTTCGGCTTTGGGCTGAACAAAACTCTGGTGAATCGAAAGCAGTGGAAGCGACAGACCGTTATCAAAAGCAAGCCTTTTCAGCTTGTTCATATAAGGAACCGTCTCATTCTCCATTTGGCGGTGGAGGATTTCAACACCGTCGAAACCAAGCTTTGCAGCGTCTTCGATCACTTTTTCAACCGGATATTTCTCCTTCCCGAAATGCCAGTAAGAATAGGTGGAAACGGCAATGGGAATTCTTCTTGCGGGCAGCACGGCGGAATTTGTCTCCCCCGCATGCGCATTTTTACCAGCCATCGCCGCAACGCCCGCCAACGCGGCAGTCTTCAACCATGTCCGGCGCGATTCACCTTCTTTATTTGTATTCAGATCGAATGACATTGTGTAAAGGTTTAGGAATAGTTTATATAAATAAAATTTGAAAAATTTGTGACAAAGCAAGTTAAATGAATAACCTGCTTTGTCCAAATCGGTCAGGGATTTTGTTTCAGCACATTGGATCCCATAATGTCGATCTGTGCTTGCGGGATCGGGAAATATTCACTTTTGCCTTTTATGAATGTCGCTCCGGAGAGATAAGTCCGCTTCTTGCTTTCTTTGGCCAGATACGCATTCAACACCACATCAGCAACGCCCCAGCGAACCAGGTCAAAGTGTCTGTGGCCCTCCATCGCAAGCTCAACGCGACGCTCAAAACGAACCGCCTTTCTTGCATAATCCTTATTTGCAAAGGATGGATAAGGTTTTACAAGATAATTTGCCGCTGGCTTGCCCGCTTCGTTCGTCACCACCACATTAGCGGCACGAGTGCGCACCTGGTTGACCAGTTTCAAGGCCGCGGCCAGGTCATTTTCTTCCACTGCAACTTCCGCACGCATTAAAAGAACGTCCGCAAAACGGATTGCACGATAGTTATTTGCATTGGCACGAGGGGATTCTGCGCCCGCGTTTTCGCCACTGTAAGCAAAGAACTTCTTGAAAGTATATGGCCCGCCGAAAGCCTGGTCCCTGATCCAGTTTTTACCAGGATGCACACCCCAGTTCAGGAATGGTAAACCTCTTCTGCCAACCGTCCAGTCGAGACGAGGGTCCAGTGTGCCGGTGTAAGGCGTGAATGCATCTGTAGAAGAAAGTCCTTCATCATTTGTCACATCCGCGTCATTGAACGTATCCAGCAATGGCAAGCCAGCGGCATCGGTTTTGAATGCATTTACGAGGTTTTGAGTAGGCTGGTAAAATCCGCAGCAACCGCCGGGAGCAGATCCGTAAGGGAAGTTGTAATTGTCTCCCCAGCTTCCGTTCTGTCCGCCGCCACCGTCACCAACGGACATCTGCACTTCAAAAATAGACTCGCTATTGTTCTCCGTCGTGATCCGGAAATTATCGTGAAAGCTCGTTACCAAAGCAAACGGCCCATTATTGATCACATCATCAAGCAATGGTTTCGCAGCTGTGAAGTCCTGCTGATACATGTGCACTTTGGCCAAAGTTGCCTTCGCGGTCCACTTGGTCGCACGGCCGGCCTGTGTTTTTGTTGCTGAAATATTGTCCACCGCAAATTGCAGATCCGCCTCAATGTTTGGCCAGATGTCCTTATCGTTTGGCAGGTTGATATAATCCGTCACTGTTTCATCCACATAAGGCACCATATTCCAAAGTTTCTTGGCTTCAAAATGATACCATGCTCTCAGGAAACGCGCTTCACCCAATGCTTGTGCCTTTTCAGCTTCGGTCATATCGGTTGCGAGGGCGATGAGCTTGATGGTGTTGTTGGTGCGGGAGACACCGTCATAAACCGCCACCCATTTATCATTATAGGCACCGATATCCGCTTGCGGAATGTAACGTTCAATGGTCGTGATCTGCGCCTGGTCACCCACGTCGCTGCCTTTGTATGCGTCGTCGGAGGCCACGGAACCGTAAATCCAGTTGCTCACCGATGAGGTGTTAACCGGACCTGCGCCCACGCCGTCGAGCAAACTGTATGCACCGATCAGGACTGCATTAACGCCGTTTTTATTGGAAAGTGACTGCTCATTCCCCACGCCAAGCGGAGTGGTTTGCAGGAATTCATCGCCGCAGGAGGTCATTAACCCCATGCAAACCAGCGCTGTTAAGATTGATACTTTCTTGTTCATATCTATAAACTTGTAATTATCAGATAAGTAATGTCTATTTTGCCTTGATTAAAATCCGAAATTGATACCCACCTGGTACATTTTTGAATTGGGATAATTCCCCTGATCCACACCCAAAACAGTGCTTCCCGGTGTTGATCCAACCGAAGTAACTTCCGGATCAATGCCGCTGTATTTGGTAATGGTGAACAGGTTTTGCGCTTGCAGATAAATACGTGCACTTTCAAAACCGATTTTTGACAAAACACCTGATGGCAATGTGTATCCCACGGTCAGGTTTTTCATACGGAAATAAGAACCATCCTCAATGAAATAGCTCGATGGCTGCTGGCTGCGGCTGTCGTTTGCATCCAGGATCGGAAGCACAGCGTCAGGGTTTTCTGGGGTCCAGGAATCATTCAGCATGCGCAGGCTTCTGTTACCGGCCTGATTGTTGAAGTCAACCCACCGTTTTACCATATTAATGATCTCGTTTCCTTTCACGCCCTGGAAGAATGCCGACACGTCGAAGTTTTTATAATTAACATTCAGGTTGATACCATAGGTAAAATCCGGGTGCGGGTTGCCCAGGAATTTGCGGTCGCTGTCGGTGATGGTGCCATCGCCGTCTGTGTCGTGGTATTTGTATTTACCAACTGCTGCATAACCCGGATATTTCGGCCCGTTATCCACTTCACCCTGATTTTGGTAAATGCCGTCAATTTGCAAACCGTAGAATGAATACAATGGCATGCCTGCAACCGAACGCGTCCAGGTATAACTGCGGATCGCAGGTCCAAGAAGCGTTGCGCTCGTGCTGTTGTTCAGCTTCATCACTTCATTTTTATAAGTCGAGAAGTTCACGCCTACGGAGTAAGTAAGGTCTCCGTTCATGGCTTTGTTATTGAAATCCAGTGCAAGGTCAATCCCTTTATTGTTCATTTCTCCCACATTCACAAACGGAATCGTGGCCACACCCTGCGTTGCCGGCAAGCTCACCTGATAAAGCATATCGGAAGTTGTACGATTATACAGATCCAGGTTGAAGTTGAACATGCCTTTCAGGAATGTCGCGTCCACACCAATGTTCGTCTGGGTAGTCGTTTCCCATTTTGCATCCGGGTTACCAAATGCTTCTGTGTCAAAACCGGGCTGAACAGCATTGTTAGAGCCATCAATCGCATAAGATGATGCGCTCAGGCTTGAACGATATGTGCTGAAACCGTTATAGTTACCAATTTCCTGGTTACCCGTTTGTCCCCATCCCGCTCTGATTTTAAGATCGTCCAGCCAGGTCAATGGTTTCAAGAATGCTTCCTCGGAAAGTCTCCATCCCGCGCTGAATGCAGGGAATGTTCCGTAACGGTTGTTTTGTCCAAAACGGGAAGAGCCGTCCCGGCGCACCGTTGCTTCCAGCAAATAGCGGTCTTTCAATGCATAATTTATTTTACCAAAAGTCGAAAACAAGGCCCATTCATAACCTGCGCCGGTGTTGGCAATGCCCGCCGTTCCTGCGCTCAGGAACATATATTGAGGATCTTCTGAGAAGAAAGTGGTTCTGGTTGCAGTGAAATCGCGGCCCGTTCCTTTGATCGCTTCCGTACCCAAAAGCACGCCGAGTTTGTGAATGTTCGCAAAGGTTTTGTTGTAATTCAATGTGTTTGACCAGGTCCAGTTGATGTCGTAAGCATTGGCGTTGGTCAAAGCATTTGCTGCTTCAATTTCCGCTTCTTCCAAATCCATCAATGTGTAACCCACGCGGTTTGCAGCAGTAAGGTCAATGCCTATGCTCGATTTTGCAGTCAGATCTTTCAAAATGTCCACTTCCAGATAGGCGTTACCGAATGCACGGAAGTTGTTTGTCTGGTTTTTTCTGGTTCTGTAAAGCTGCGCAACAGGGTTTGTGGCAGGTCCAAGTCCGGATGCTCTGGTTGCTGCAAAGTTGCCCATAATGTCATAAACCGGAATGATGGAAGGAATGCGATATCCGTTTCCGACCGGGTTGCCATCCTGGTTATTGGCCGAGCTTATTGTTCCGTTGTTGTTGTAATAACCTTTGTTTTCAGTATAACTTACTTCCAGGTTTTCGCCCACACGAATGCGTTTTTTGAAAGTAAATTCTGTGTTCGACCGCAATGAGTAACGATTAAAAGAAGTATGGATTAGCACACCATCCTGCTTAAAATAGTTGAATGCAACCGCATATCTTCCTGTTTCCGATCCGCCTGTGGCGCCCACATTGTATTCCTGGATGGCAGCCGGACGGAGGATTTCCTTATGCCAGTCAGTTCCTTCCTTGTTAGCCTTTACGATCTGGTAAAAACCAGCGCGGTTGTAGTTGTATAAAGAAGGATTCACTTTTGGATCGCCTTCGAAAAGACCATAACTCGACCCCGCCAGGATGTAGTCAGGAACAACAGCATTGTCTGCGTTTCCATATTGCGGATGCGAAGGCTTGCCATTCGTTAATACGCCCGCATTTTTGCGCTGCGTCCAAAGCAGATCGCCAAATTGCTGCGGATCTTTGATCAGGTCAAGCTCCACTTTGCCCGTTTGCAAGCCAGCTCTTGAATTGAATGTGAAGCGCGGCGCACCGGCTTTCCCTTTTTTGGTCGTAATGATGATAACACCGTTCGCCGCTCTTGAACCATAAATTGAAGCCGAAGACGCATCTTTCAGCACTTGCATGGATTCAATGTTGTTTGGGTTAATGCTGTTCAGACCGCCTTTTGTAGGCACTCCATCGATCACATACAAAGGATCGTTGTTATTGATTGTTCCAAAACCGCGGATACGAACGGTTGCTTCACCACCCGGCGAATTATTGGAAGTAACCGTAACCCCGGCAACACGTCCTTGTAACTGCTGGGCAACGTTAGGAGCTGCCACTTTGGTCAATTCTACTGCGTCCACAGTGGAAACAGCGCCGGTAATGTCCCTTTTGGACTGAGAAGAATAACCGGTTACAACCACTTCCGACAGTGCTTTCACATCCGACTGCAAAGTGATTTCCACCATTGATTTGTTGGTAATATCCACTTCCATCGTCAGGAAGCCGATTGACGACACGACCAATGTTGTGCTGCCATCGGGAACGGTCAGTGAAAAAGCGCCATCCGCGTCAGTGGTCGTTCCGACAGACGAGCTGCCTTTCAAAACCACCGTTGCTCCCGGAACTGTTGCACCGGTTGCGTCCTTTACCTGCCCTTTAACGGGTACGTCAACGGGTTGGGTCATTTTTGTAGACGAACCAGGGCTTTGCGCAGGTGCCGTTTTGGGTGATGCTCTTTTCAACAAGATCTGCTTGCCGGAAACTTCGTAAGTGACCTGCAAAGGGGTAAGGAAATTGTTCAGGATGGCTTCCAGTTTTTCTTCTTTTGCACTGAAAGTAACCGTGCGTTGTGAACCGATCAGTTCGGGGCTGTACATGAAATTCACGCCCGAAAGTTTACCGATCTGATTGAGTGCCGTTCCGATTTTTTGTTCCTTAATGTTGATTGTCAACCTGCGGTTCAGCACTTCCTGGCCGAAGCCGTCGAATGCATAGGAAAGCCCGGAAAACAAGGTGATCATCAACATTTGCATGAGGCTGATTCTCATAATTTTAAGCAGGTAGTTCTGCCGGTAAAAGGTTTTTTTCATACTTTTGATTGTTTTGGTGGTTATAAAAAATCAGCAAAATAATTCCCGCATCCCATCCGGGTTTTACCCAGGGATTTATTCTTAGCGCCAGCATAGAGTGGGGGGGGTTACGAGGTGAATGATGTTGACGCATCGTTCACCTTTTTTGTTTAGGTCAAATGGTTAAGGTTCAGGTGAATAATTATTACAGGGATTGCCTTTAATCGTTATTTTATCTTCACGCACTGCGTATTCTGCTTCTAGGATTGTACAAATCCATTTCAGTTTATTTTCCAGCGGCTCATCGCCCAAAGTCGCGGTTATGCTGCACTGGGCCAGTGTTTCCCTATTGAAATCAATGTGGATTCCGTAAGCTTTTTCCAATGCCTCAAAAACATCCTTAACCGGTGTTTCTGAAAATGTAAAGTCCTGGTTTTCAATAGGAATGTTCAATAATATCGGGCTGCTAAGCGCCAGACGCGACAGCTTGAACTGGCTCCGTTCTAATGTGGCCTGCTGATTAGGCGTGAGCACGAGCGCCTGCAAAGCCTTGTCTTTCTTGTATTGGTCCGCCTTCAAATCGTTTTTAGAAAACACAGAAACCTTCCCGGTTTTAACTGCCACAATAACTTTGGAATCGCTTTGGCCGGCCTTAATGCTGAAACTCGTTCCGTGCACTTTCGCCACGAGTTCGTTCGCATAGACAAAAAACGGCTGCTCCGGATTTTTGGTTATTTCAAAAAACGCATCGCCAGTCAGAAACACCTCACGCACCGGGCCGGAAAACTGTTTTGGAAACCTTATGCTGCTGTTTTTATGTAAAACAATGGCGCTTCCATCGGAAAGCCGCACATACTTTACAGCCTGATCCTGATTGGTGACTTCGGTAAATGTATCCGCATCGTCAATTTTCGAGACATTGTTTTTTAAGTCAAGTTTGAAATGCCCGTTTTTATATATTCCAAAAATCGCCAAAGCCAGACCAAGCAGTGTTACCAGCGTTGCGGCGACATTCCAGACTGTAAAATTGAGCCTTCTGAACGGGCTAATGCTCCGTGAGTTTTGTTCGCTTTCGATCCTTTTGGCCGTATTCAGCGCCTGGCTTACTTTGCTGGTAACGTGCTCGTCGGTCATGTTGGGTCCGGCAACCTGAAAAGATTCCAACACCTCTCTCGCTATGGCAATCGTTTCCTGTTTTTCCAGGTCGTCCCCAGCCCATTTGTTCCATTTTACATCATCCTCCGGCCGGTCACCATTTGACCAGGCAATGAAATCCGGGTTGGTGAGCAATGCTTGCAAAAGATTGGATGAACTGGAATGCATATGCGGAAATGCGGCTTTTCTTACATTATCCGATTATACTGGGTAAATACTCAGTTGGGATAGAATATTTTTTCTTTGGTTCGGGACTTAATATAAAATTTGGAAAAAAGAGCAGATGAGTATGGAGAAAGGCGGTGTGGAAATCCACATATTCCGCAGGTTATGCAACGCGCGCTGAATAATGTTACTAACCGATTGTGAGTTGATAGAGAGTAGTCTGCCGATTTCCTCGGGTTGCAGATTCTGGAAAAAACGAAGATAAATTACTTCCTGCTGCCGGACGGGCAACTGATCAACCGCATTTTTGACTTGCTTTTTGAGCGCATATTCATGCTCACGCTGAATGAGAAAATCTTCGCACGAAAATTCCGTATTCATGTCCTCAAACCGATCAGTCAGCTCCACTTCTTCCAAAAGCGGTTTGATCGTTTTCAGCATGCGGTGACGGAAAGATTTGATCAGGTAAAACTTAACAGAAGGCGTATCATTGATCGTCTCGCGGTGGAGCCACAGATGCACAAGCAAATCCTGCAATGTGTCCTCGACAACTTGCATGTTTAACGTAAACCGTTGTCCGTATTGAATCAGGGTGCGATAGTAGCGATGCGAAAGTTCGGTAAAGGCGTCTTCATCCCCGCTACGGAAGTAATTCCAAAGAATAGCATCGTCGGTATGTTCTGAAAACTGCGCCAATGTAATCGGAGTAAGAGGCTGATCTAACCAAAAATAGGCATTGTGATTTATATATAAAATACTGTTTTGCAAATTATTCGAATAACAAAATTTAATTGTCCAATTCTGCAAAAAGACAACACAGATGCGTTAATAAAAAAGAAAAGTCACGCCTTTGAGCGTGACTTTAACTTAAAATGTTTCTGTAAGTTACTCGGAATCTTTATATAAACCGAACTCACTAATGGCGACGCTCACCGGAGATTTGATGATTCTCAGCCGCACTTTTTGGGTAGTCACAGGTGTCGCAAGTTTAACGATTCTTTTTGCGCCAATGCTGGTTCCTTTGTGAATTTCCTTCCAGGCACTGCCATCCCAGCTGTCAACGGCAAACTCTTCAATGCGCTGTCCGAGCTTGATAAATTCCTGCAAACTGATAATGTCAAACGTCACCGGCTGGCTCAGGTCAATGACCACTTCGGGTGTTTTGAAATCATCATCCGTCGCCCAATAGGTCTCAGGTTTGCTGTCCAGGATATTTTTTGCGCTGTAAATGGAGTTGTATCCGCGGACATTCACGGCTTTCGAGCCGGCGCGGGCGATCAGGTTCGTCGCAAATGTCGCCTTAACGTGGTCGCCGAATGACTTTAAGGCCGCAACGTCGTCTTCGTGCAGTTGTCCGCGCAAATCTGGCGCAAGTCCAAGATCAAGCGCTGCACCACGGCCAACGCTTTTGAGATACAGGTCAAATAGCTTTTCTGGTGTTTTTGGTTTTTCGGTCGGGTGGTAAAACCAGCCTTTGCGCAACGGAACGTCACATTCGGCAGGAATCCAGAACTTTCCGTTTCTTGTTCCGCCAGGATTTTCGGTGGCATTGGCTTGCCCGGGAACTGCAACATTCTGTCCTTCGGAAGGTTTCGGTGTTAATGTCGCCCATGAAGTTTCGTTCACGCTTCCGTCCTCGTTGCCAGCCCAGCGCACATCCCACCCAATGTCGCTGAAAATACTGGCTGTCGGTTGCAGCTTGCGGGTCAGGTTCGTCCAGGTAGAATCCCACTGATAATAAGTGGTGTTATCGATCGCGCGTTTTTCGCGGGCGCCGCCGTAGTAACCGTCGCCGCCATTAGCGCCATCGTGCCACGACATAAACAGTTCGCCGTAATTCGTATAAAGCTCGCGGAGCTGTTCTCTGTAAAGCGCCAGATAATCGGGCGTTCCGTATTTCGCACTGTTTCTGTCCCAGGGCGAGCAGTACACACCGAATTTTAGTCCGTGTTTTCTTGCTGCGTCCGCGACTTCCTTCACCAAATCGCCTTTCCCGCCACGGAATGGGCTTTTTGAAATGTTGTATTCAGTGGTTTTGGTCGGCCATAATGCGAAGCCGTCGTGGTGCTTGGCAACAAGCACAATGCCTCTCAATCCACCCGCTTTGGCAGCCAGGACGATTTGTTCCGCATTAAAATCACTCGGATTGAATGTCTTTGGATCAGCGTCTCCGAAGCCCCATTCTTTATTTTCGAATGTAGTAGGAGTGAAGTGCATAATGCCATAAACCTCGGTTTCGTGCCATGCAACCTGCCTCGGGGCCGGCAAAGCGCCATAAGGTTTCGGAGGAGTCTGCGCAAAAGCGTTTAAAGTTGTTAAGAAAGCAAGTGCGGCTAAGGGTTTGATCATCGTCAGGTATTGATATTTGATAAATAGAGTCAGCAGTGATTCGAAAAGTGAAGATCGGTTTTTTTAAAACAGATCACTAATTTTTGATTAGGATGTTGATTTTAAATAGTGGTCGACATAGAACACACATTTAAAGATTGAAAGCATAACAAAAATCTTAATTTAAATTCATAATTTCCCAATTCTTCAACGTTCAGCTTTAATGTTATCATGTTAAATATCGTCGAAAATTACATGCAACTTAAAAAGAACATGGGTGCCCTGATCAATAAGTCTGGTTATAAAAATGCTTTTTTGGCGGAACAAATCGGGATGCCTGCTCCAACATTCAGTGTTAAAAAGCAACGCGGGAACTGGACCGAAAATGAAATGAAGCAGATTTTAGCCATTATCCAAAATGAAAAGCTTGAAGACTATTTCTTTCTTGAACTCATGAGGGCTGATGCCGAAGAACCGCGCCTTCCCATTGCTGATTTGAAGAAAGAAATGGAATGGTAGTTCAGTATGTTAAAAGGTTTGAAAAAGAATTAAAAAATACTCCGAATGACATTCAAAGAAAGGTTTTTAATGTCATTACGATTCTGGAATCTGCAACAAATCTTGAAAGCTCAGGTCTTGATTACAAGCGAATGGAGGGGCAGAAAAGCGGCGAAAACTACTATCGGATCCGCGTAGGTGATTGGAGGATAGGCATTGAATGCATTCATCCCGACGTCACTTTGTTAAGGATCCTGAGTCGTGGCAGTATTTATAAATCCTTCCCCCCCAAATCCTAATCAATCACAAATAAATAAGCAGGCTGCTGGCCGATTTCCGTGGCTGTTTTTGCCGGGATTTCGATGTTTCCTGCTTTGGTTTTTAGCGCCTTTTTGTTTCCTGCTAAGGTAATTTTTGCGTTGGCGGCAAGGGTTAGGCCTTCGGGTTTTAGGGTTGCTGGCAGCTTTTCTCCTGCTTCGGCCAGGTAGAATGCGTAGGTTGTGTTGCCTTTTTTGGTATAGGCCCACTTTCCTGCACGGTAAGGTGCCAGCGGCTTGGTTTCGTAGATGCCGACGCTGTTGACATTCATCCATTTACCTATTTCTTCCAGGCGCTGGTAAGCTTCTTCGTGCCACTCTCCGTCCGGCCCAGGCGCAACATTCAGGAGCAGGTTACCGCCTTTGGCGACAATGTCAACCAATGTGTGAACGAGCTTCTGCGTCGATTTGAAATTCTCTTTTGGGATGTAAGACCACGAATCGCCCATCGTTATGCAGGATTCCCAGGGGATGGACATATAATGATCCGGGATGGACTGTTCCGGTGTAACATAATTTTCAAATTCCCCTGTTACCGTCCGGTCCACAACGAGCAATCCGGGTTGGTGCGATCGGGCCATTTTTGCGATCCGCGCCATGTCAATGTCCTGGTCGTAGGGAATCGATTTTTGCCAGCTGATATTAGGGTCAATCGTACTGAAAGGCCTTACCCAGCCGCCATCCAGCCATAAAATATCCACAGAACCATAATCCGACATCAACTCTTCGATCTGGTTGTAAGTGAAATCTTTGAATTTATTCCACATTTCAGGACGCTTCTTCGGGTCGTAGGAAACATTCCTGTCTTTGGGCGGGAAGTAAGGCCACCAGTAAGAATCTGTGTTCCAGTCAGGTTTTGAAAAATAAGTGCCTGTCATGAATCCCTGGTTGCGGAATGCGGCCAAAACTTCCTTGGTAACATTTGCTTTCGGATTTGACTTGAAAGGCGTGTTGGTGATCTTATAATCCGTGTATTTGGAATCGAACATGGCGAAACCGTCGTGGTGCTTGGTTGTGAAAACGACGTATTTCATGCCCGCTCCTTTAGCAGCCTGCGCCCAGCGTTCCGGATTGAATTTTACAGGGTTAAAGGTTTTAGGAATGTCTTCATAGGCTTTTCTATACTCAAACCAATCGTGTGAATGCGGGCCTTTTCGCTCGCACCAGCCTTCATCCTCAGGGCATAATGACCAGGATTCTACAATTCCCCACGCACTATACGTTCCCCAGTGCATGAGCAACCCGAACTTTACGTCCTGCCATTTGCTCAATTTTTCTTTAACCAACGGATCTGTCGGTGCAACGTATTTGGAATGATCCTGCTCGGAATGCTGCTGCGCGTGAATGCTACCGCCGAACAACAGTGCAGCGGCAAGCCATGTAGATTTCAATTTCATTTTAGATTTTTAAATGTGGGTTTTCAGGAAAAATAGCTTTTGGCGTTAATAACCACGCCTTTTCCGCCTTGCTCGGTAACTGTATAATTGAAGCCTTTCTGAACGGAATATGCACCAACTTCGCCTTGCTTGTTAATGGCAAGGAAACCGACCTGGAATGTCTTCGCACGCTCCGGATTGGGCTTAACAATGCGTTCAATGGCTTTTTTACAAGCTTCTTCAGGTGAAAGTCCTGAGCGCATGAACTCCACTACGAGGTGCGTGCCACAAACCCGGATCACTTCTTCGCCTTGTCCTGAGGAAGTCGCAGCGCCGATTTCATTGTCTACAAACAAACCTGCACCAATGATGGGCGAATCACCAACCCTGCCGCGCATTTTGAAACCCATGCCGCTGGTGGTGCACATTCCAGACAGGTCACCGTTGTTGTCCAGGGCCAATGTGCCCATTGTATCGTGATTGAATGAGCCGTCTTCCAGGCGTGCCGGTGCAAATGGACCGTGGCCTTTTTGTCCTTTGGATTGTTGATGTTCAATGTTGATAACAGGCTTGTATTCGCCCTTTTTCAACCATTCCTTATAAGATTTTTCAGCGTCGGGAGAAAGCTTTGCTGGTTCCAGTTTGAAACCATTTGCTACTGCAAACTGCTGAGCGCCTACGCCGGCCAGGAAAACGTGTGGTGTGGTTTCCATCAGTTTCCGGGCAACGGAAATAGGGTGTTTGATCCGTTCCAGGAATGCTACCGAACCGCAATTGGCTTTTTCATCCATAATGCATGCATCCAACGTCACGAAGCCGTCTCGGTCCGGGTTTCCGCCCAGGCCTACGCAGCAATTGATGTCGTTTTCAATGGCAATAGCGGCCTGTTCCACTGCATCCAGCGCTTTGCCGCCTTTTTCCAGTACGGGCCAAGCGGCAGCGTTGGAGATCTGTCCGCTATCCCAAGTCGAGATTACAAGGGGTTTTTTGACGACATTTTTTGCAAACAATTTTTGAACACTTGCGAGCGGCAGCGCGAGCGTGGACAGGCGTAAAAATGAACGGCGTGATGAAGTCATCTCAATGCGGTTAGGGTGGACAGGCGAGTTTTGAAACGTATTTTTAGCTTAAATATAAATTTTAATGATACGGAAATCGTTTTTAAAATTTTTTCAAATATACATTTCCGCAGGTGGATAACAATTATTGTAACATTATTTTGTTAAAACGGATTCGCCTGGTAGACAATTTGCCGATTATGTCGGCTTGCCATTTAATATTCTGATTTTAAACGAACGGGAGTGGCAATTTTTGAAATTTAACATTTTATAAGAGACATTTTCAGGGTCCAAGTTTTTGTATCTGGAAGAAACTAATAAATTAGCCTAATTAATACTGCATGTCATACCATTATTAATTCTAATGAACCCTCTCGAATCAAGTGTTGATGTAGCTATAAATGCCTATGGTAAGCCATATCAAACCGCCATTACGCTGTATACATTAATGAAGCATTCCGGGAAGTGGATCAATAAAATTTATTTTGTTGAAGAAGCCAGGCAGCCGGAACCTTCGAAATACAAATTTATTCTGGATCATTTCGGGGATAAGATCGTGCATTACAAACCGAGTGTATGGCTTTGGACAAACAACGTGAAGTTCCCTTTTCTTTTGAAGTTCAAGAAGTTCAGACATGCGATCAGATATCAGTATCCCTGGGAAATGTCGGATCAGAAGTATTTGTTGGTGCTTCATAATGATGTTTATTTCAAAAAAGATCTGGTTAAAGAATATCTCGAAGGCCTGGGATCGGCATCAGGCATCGGGCGGATCGGGCAATGTTGGGGTTGTCCTGCTTATGAGGCCAAATTGTGTTATCCCGAAATTTACACGACATACAAACCGCCTTATGAAGAAGTGCTGCAATTGGCAAGGGATTACCCGCAGTCACGCACGCATGCCTATCCGAGAGTGGTGGATCCGGCAACGCCATGGCCACTTCCTGAATGTCGCCTGAACGAATATGTTGCTCTTATTGACCTTCAAAAAACCAGAAATGATACATTGCCGATAGGAAAAGCGGCTGCTTTCGGCGCGTATGACCGGCTGGATGTGGGCGTGAAATGGTTTGCCGATTTGAACAATATGGGCCATTCATTCAAGCATTTCGATTATGATCCTTTTGCAACGCATAGTTGGGTGAGTTTGCGAAATGCGGGCCATGATGCGATGTTTAATAAAGATTTGTATAAACATGAAGAAGCGGTTGCATTACAAGTTCTTAAAGACGAATTTGGCTATCAGGAATAATGCATCATTTTTTTCTTCACTAAAATGACCCTTCGGATCCGCGACCTTCACCAGCGATATGGCGATTTGGAA
The DNA here is from genome assembly GCF_022869785.1 of Dyadobacter chenwenxiniae. Taxonomy (NCBI): domain Bacteria; kingdom Pseudomonadati; phylum Bacteroidota; class Cytophagia; order Cytophagales; family Spirosomataceae; genus Dyadobacter; species Dyadobacter chenwenxiniae. The sequence goes on from NZ_CP094997.1 coordinate 7,010,652, forward strand.
ATACTGAGTATTGCTTCCTGGGAAATTGGTGAGGGGATTTTCTGGATTCAGGGCGAAAATGGCGCGGGGAAGTCCACCCTTTTCCGGACGATCGCCGGAATGCTTCCTTACACCGGCTCGCTCGTGCTCGACGGCCTTTATGATCTGAAAAAACATCCTGTTGATTTCAGGCTCCGCATAAACCTGGGGGAGGCGGAGCCATTATATCCTTCGTTTCTGACGCCTGGTGACCTGATCAGCTTTGTAGCTGAGGCGAAGAAAAGCCCGGCAGGCCAATCGGAAATGCTAATTGATGCTTTGGGGATTAATTATCTGCAAACTCCATTTGGCAGTTGTTCGAGTGGAATGGTGAAGAAAGTTTCGCTTGCCGTTTCATTTCTCGGAAAGCCTTCCGTGATTATCCTCGACGAACCGCTGATCACCATTGATCGGGAAGCACGGGCTGCACTTTTTGCGCTAATCCGCGAATACCGGGCTGACGGCGCAACATTCCTGCTTTCGTCGCACGAGGCTTTCCGCGACGAAGGCTTGGATGTGACCGAAACATTTGTTCTCAAAAATAAGACACTTTCTGCCGTTTGGGATGTATGAAAACATTGCTGCTGGTTACCGTTACGGAGTTTTTCAAGCAGCGTGCAGGAATGTTCTTTGTGCTTTTGGCGCTTCTGTTCGGCTTTTTAAGCGGAGCTGAGCATCACGCATTCGCGGTTTTCTTTCTGACGGCATCCAATGGCATGCTCTATCTGGGTGCAATTTGGCTCGTGTATACATTAATGTGTACGCAGTTTCTGATCACGCTCTGGAAGCGTCCGGAATATACATTTGTATATAATGTCAGGCTTTGGCCGCTTCTTCAACGGATTTTTCGTTTTACACTGCTTGCCATTGGTTTTTTGCAACCGTTGATTTATTATGGTGTTTATCTGATTGCAGTTGCAGTTCAGGACAAGCTTCTGGCTGGTTTATGGCCCATTTTTCCTTACTATTTTCTGCTTATTATTATGATTGGGGGAGCCGCAGCATGGCGGATCACGAACCCGCAGCTATATGTTGAAAAAAGTAAAACGCGCTTTTTCAAATGGCCTTTCAAACGCTTTGCATCCTGGACCTGGTGGTCGCTTGAATGGTTGTTTCAGGAAAAAGGTGTGACGTTGCTGGCTGGTAAGCTGGGTGCCATGTTGTTCACATTAGGCACATTGCTTTACTATTCAACAGACCAATACGACCTCAGACTTCCTGCCGTCGGATTATCGCTGGCTTATTTACTGAACATTGGTATTTCATTTGAATTATATCAATGGGAGAGCGAAACCTGGCTTTGGGGAAGATCTTTACCGGTATCACGATGGCGCAGGATAGGGCGGATATTTTTGGTCCATGCCATCATTATAGTTCCAGAAACGCTCGTCAGCGTTCGAAATGGCGCATTATCCGCGTTTGAAATTATGCAGCTTTACGTTTTGGGACTTTCTGTTCTGGTCGCTGCTCACTTATTTTTTTACAAAAAAGAAGGTTTGCTTGACGAATGCATTCAAGCGTTTCTTTTTGGCTTTATCGGGCTTACATTGTTGATTTTGTATAAAATCCCGGTTTTGTTGATCGCCGGAATGTTTGTAGCGTTTACGCTTTTAGCTTACCCGCGCTGGTATAGAGTTTAGAGTTTAAGAGTTTAGAGTTTAGAGTTTAGGGTAAAGTTTAGCGTTTAAACTATTGACTTTAACCTTTAAACTCTAAACTCTAAACTCTTGACTCTAAACTCTTGACTTTAAACTCTTGACTCTGAACCCTAAACTTCCTGCCCTACTTCGGCGGCATGGAAGGCCTTACTTCCACTTTGCTTGGCAATGTTCTTGCTGGCATTTTGATCAGGTCGGAAACGATCTGGCCGATGTCTTCGGGCTGGATTTTCCAGGCATCTTTTTCGGATGGTTTGTGGTCGCCGAATTCTGTTGCAACCGAACCGGGCATGATCGTCGTCACTTTAACGCCCGCGTCCCGCACGTCCATCATCATGGCTTGTGAGAAGCCGACTAATCCAAATTTGCTCGCATTATACGCGCTTCCGCCTGCAAAGAAGTTGGTTCCTGCAAGGCTTGCAATGTTGATAAAATAGCCTTTTGTTTGCGTCAGGGCTGCTAATGACGCCTTTGCGCTGAAAAATACGCCGGTCAGATTAATGTCGATCGTTTCCTGCCATTGTTCGGCAGTGAGATCTTTAATAGGAGCGAAATGTCCCACACCTGCGTTTGCGATGAAGTAATTTAACTGGCCCCACTTGGAAACAACGGCGTCCACAGCCTTTTGCTGAGATTCCAGATTTCTTACATCAGATTCAATGCCGATGGCAAATCCTTCTTTTATCTGATTCAATGACGCTGCTGCCTTGTCGGCACTTTCCTTGGAACGGCTGGTGATTGCCACGTGTATGCCTTCTTTTATAAGCACTTCTGCAATGCCGTAGCCTATGCCCTTCGAGCCGCCTGTTATGAGCGCTGTTTTGATTGTTTCTGCCATTGCTTTCAATTTAGGTAAACAAAAATTAAATGTAGTGGGTTAACAGCAAGCCAACCCAGAAGGTTTCTATGTGTTCTTTTTTGCCAGTGCCCTTTAAAATCCTATTTTTGTCCACCAAAATCATTTTGACAGAATTATCCCCATTTATGAAATTAGTAGAAAATAAAGTCGCGTTGGTAACCGGAGCATCACGTGGTATCGGTCGTTCCATTGCTTTGCGCCTGGCTCAGGAAGGAGCTGACGTTGCATTTACTTATCTATCCAGTGTTGAAAAAGGTGAAGCGCTGACGAAAGAACTGGAACAATTCGGTGTAAAAGCAAAAGGTTACCGTTCGGATGCGTCTGACTTTCAAGCTGCGGATCAGCTGGTTACGGATGTTATCGCTGATTTTGGCAAGCTGGATGTGCTGATCAACAATGCGGGCGTAACACGTGACGGATTACTAATGCGCATGAGTGAGGAACAATGGGATTCTGTGATTACGATTAACTTGAAATCTGTTTTTAACCTTACAAAAGCAGCAACCAAGAGCATGATGCGCGCCAGAAGCGGGTCTATCATTAACATTACTTCGGTGGTTGGGATCAGCGGCAATGCAGGGCAGTCCAATTATGCCGCTTCCAAAGCAGGGATCATTGGTTTTACCAAATCAATCGCACTCGAATTAGGCTCACGGAACATCCGCTCGAATGCCGTCGCGCCGGGATTTATTGAAACCGAAATGACGGATGCAGTGGATTCAAAAGCGGTGGACGAATGGAAGCAATCGATTCCGATGAAGAGGGGAGGCCAGCCCGAAGAGGTTGCCGATGCCTGCGTTTTTCTTGCTTCTGACCTTTCGCGCTACATTACCGGCCAGGTTTTACAAGTGGATGGCGGTATGTTGACATAGCATGTTTTTTCGTTACATTTAACACATGCGGTCCGAACTCATTTTCCAAACCCCTTACTGGTTTATTGTCTTCTGTTTGGTGGCAGGCGCTGCGTATGCGTTCATGCTTTACCAGCCAGCAGCTGCCTGGGGAAAAAAATGGAACTATGCGCTGGCATTGCTGAGAGGACTGACTGTTGGAATGATTTGTTTTTTGCTGCTGGGCCCGCTGGTCCGTAAGACGGAAACCTCCGTTGATAAAGCCAAAATCGTTTTCGCAATCGATAATTCTGAATCGGTAAAAGGGCCGGGGTCGGCGATGATGAAACAGGTTGCCAATGCGGTTAAAGACCTGGAATCGTCCGGTTTTGAGGTAAGTGTGCAAACATTGGGAAAAGATTCCCGTTCGCCGGTTGCCGATTCCATCCGTTTCGACGCTAAGAAAACGGACTTGTCTGAAATGCTGCAAACCGTGAAAACGAACTTTGAAGGAAGAAACCTCACGGACGTAATATTGCTTTCAGACGGCATTGTTAACCAGGGAATTTCACCGGCTTACAATCGTTTTCCATTCAGGGTGAACACATTGGCTGTGGGCGACACAGTTCCGGATCTGGATATCAGGATCAAGGATGTGATCAGCAACAGGATCGCTTATCTCGGAAATGAGTTTCCTGTCCGTGCCGAAATCGCCGCTAATGGTCTTGCCGGAAAATCCACAACCATTACATTAAAACAAAATGGGCGGGTCATTTCAAGCCAGCAGGCGATGATTGATAAACCTTCTTTTTTTAAAGCTGTCGATTTCAAAGCATCATCCAGCCAAAAAGGCGTGCAGCACTATACATTGGAATTGAGCGGCGTAGCAGGCGAAACTTCACCAAAAAATAACAGAAAGGACGTTTATATCGACATTATCGACGGCAGGCAAAAGATCTTGTTGATGGCCCTCGCGCCGCATCCGGACATTAAAAGCATTCGGAGCCTGATAGAAGCAAATGACAATTACGAGCTGGATATTAAAATTTTATCAATATCCAATACGCCCGTAGCAACCGCGAAACCCTACGATCTGATCATCTTACATCAGATCCCTAACGTATTAGGAATGGGAAATGCGCAGGTTCGCAGCTTTATTGAATCCAAAACGCCGCTGTTTTTTATATTAGGCAATCAATCAGCGGTGCAGCTTGCCAACTCTTTGAACCGGTCACTGACCATTAATGCCACCAATAACCAGGTTGACAAGGTTACCGCACGCTTCAATCCGGCTTTCCAGCAACTGAATTTTGATCCGGAACAACTTAAATTGCTCGAACGGCTTCCACCATTATCTGTGCCTTTCGGCGATTATAACATTTCGTCGGGAACCGAAACAATTTTGTTCCAAAAAGTTGGAACATTAAATACGAGCAAACCGCTTTTAGTTTTAAATACGAATGGCGGCCAGAAAACAGCCGTGTTGGCGGGAGAGGGGATCTGGCAGTGGAGGCAGGAAGAATTTGCGCAAACGAACAAGCAGGAAGTGGTGGATAACCTGTTCCAGAAGCTGATCCAGGTGCTTTCGGTGCGTGAGGATAAGCGGAAATTTCGTGTTTACCCGGTTCGGAGCGAGTTTGAGGCTGGGGAGCAGGTCGTGTTTCAAACGGAGATATATAATGACATTTACGAACCCATTTTTGGTCAGGAAGTGAAGCTGGATGTTACCAATGAGAAAGGTGTGACGAAGCAGTTTACTTATACACATTCCAAGGAAAATCCGAGGTTCAATGTGAGCGGATTGGCAGATGGCGTTTACCGTTTCGCAGCTTCAACATCATTGCGTTCAGGTCAGGAAAAAGTGAATGGGCAGTTTGTAATCAGCAATGCAGATCTTGAATTAAATAATACTACGGCTGATTTCGGCATGATGCGTGAGTTGGCCAGTCGCTCGGGCGGAACATTTACGACACCTGCTGCTTTTGCGGATTTTATCTCAAAACTAAAAGAAAACCGCCCTGCCGATCGGCTGGACAGCAGCGAAGAAATGGTCGAGATTATCTATATGAAATGGCTGTTCTTCCTTTTGGTTTTGCTGCTCGGCGCTGAATGGGGCCTTAGAAAGTATCATGGTGGATATTAAAACGCTTTTAGTGCGATTATTTCTGCCGCTGGTTTTCGCTTTTCATCCTCTCAACCCGGTACTTGCTCAAACTGATTCTTTGCAAACTGAGCCGATAGCAAACGACTCAGGCCAAACGCTAAAACCGAATTATGCGTTGCTAAGGGGCATTTTTGCAGCGCAGTCAGTGCTCTACCTCGGCACGATTTATGGCCTCAGTAAATCCTGGTACAAAAATCCGCTGACAAAGTTTACATTTAAGGATGACACGCGCGAGTGGCTTCAAATGGACAAAATGGGGCACGTTTACACATCGTATCAGATTGCAAGACACACTGCCGAACTTTACAGGAAAACGGGAATTTCAAAACGACAAATGCTGGTCTATGGCGCTATTTCAGGCATAATTTTTCAAACGCCTATTGAAATCCTGGATGGCTTTTCTCCGGATTACGGCTTTTCACCGGGGGATATGATCGCTAACATTTCTGGATCCGTCATTTATCTGGGCCAGATCGCGCTTTGGGATGAAGTGCGTATTCAGCCGAAGTTTTCTTTTCATTATACATCATTGTCAAAAGTGCGGCCGGAACTGCTGGGCAGCAACCGTTCGGAAAGCTGGCTGAAAGATTACAATGGGCAGACTTACTGGTTTTCAGGCAGCCCCGGTACGTTTTTCAAAAACAGCGGCTGGCCCTCCTGGCTCTGTTTTTCAGTCGGTTATGGCATTCATAACATGGTTTCTGCTGAAAAAGGTAAGAGCATTGAGCGCGGTTATCGCCCTTATCGGCAATATTATTTGTCGCTGGACATTGATTTGACTAAAATTAAGACAAGAAGCAAGCTGGTCAAAACGATCGGTTTTTTTGCCAATTCGATCAAGATTCCCGCCCCGGCTTTACAGATCAGCAAAAAAGGCATCGACTTTAAACCGTTTTACTTTTAACAATTGTTGCTAAAATGTGAATGTTGTAATGCGCAGCATTCTTTCAAACAGATAAAAATATGAATATAGGAGATAAAGTCAGGCTTGTGCACGGACGGGAGGAAGGCGTAATTTATGCATTTCTACCTGGTAACATTGTTGAGATAGAAATTGAAGACGGATTTCGGATCCCTGTCTTGCGGAATGAGATCGTAACCATTTCACCAATTGAAAGTCAGCGGCTGGTGAAGGAGCAAGACTCTAAGAAAATTGGGTCACAAATCGATACGATTGTGCCCAGAAATGCGCCGTTTGCAGAAAAAGGCATTTATCTGGCGTTCGTCCCGGTGAATGACCGGACGGTTACGCTGCATATTGTCAATAATTCGGATTGGATTTTACCGTTTACGGCAGTGGCTATGAACGACCAGCGTAGTGCGGGCCTGGCAGGTGGCGTGTTGCAACCACGCACCGCGCAAAAGTTATCGGAACTGATCATGAAGGATTTTGAAACGTGGCCGGTGTTTGAATTCAAAATACTTTATTACCGCGAAGGCAACCACGCGCAGCCCCAGACTTTGAGCAAAAGAATCAAGTGCAGGGCACAATCATTTTACAAAAACAAAGGCAAAGCACCTGTGTTGGGAAAGGAAGCGTTCGTTTATCAGATTGACGAGGAAAATCCAAAAGTGGAAGGATATGTTAGCCCTGAAAATCTTTCCAATGATTTGAAAACGAGCTTAATGGGCGGGGCCAAGACTGAAACCCCTGTTTTGGAAAAACCCGAGCAGGTGGTGGATCTGCACATTGAAAAACTGACGAAACATGTAGGGTCGCTATCAAATGATTCTATCCTTAAAACGCAGCTTTCCACATTTGAAAGCAGCCTTGAATCTGCCATAGCGAATGGAATGGAGGAGATAACATTCATTCACGGCGCCGGAAGCGGGGTTTTGCGGACTGAGTTGCACAGAAGGCTGGGGAAAAACCAGCATGTAAATTATTTTAAAGACGCTCAAAAAGAAAAATTCGGATACGGTGCAACCCTCGTTAAGATTAAATAAGTGGCTCGTTAATTGCCTGAATGTATTGTTTCTAATGGCATTTGCACTCAGCATATGGCAATGCCGATCTAAAAGCACCTCTCCGAAAGCGCCTATGGAAGAATACAAATACTCCGATAATCAGATTCAGAACGAAAAGCATTTGTCTGTTTTGAATGTTCCGGTGGAAATCCCTATTTCGGAAATCGAAAACCAGATCAACGCGAAAATAAAGGGATTAATATACGAGGATAATAGCTACGAGGACGAAGATAACGACAATCTCAAAGCCAAAGTCTGGAAAATAAGCCCGATTAAAGTCGTTGCGATAGACTCCTCTTTTTTGTTCGAGGTCCCTCTTAAAATCTGGGTTAGTGCAGGATACAAGATCAGTCCTTTGGGCATAACCATGTCCGGTTATAAGGATACGGAGTTTTCCATCAAGATCCGGCTGATCTCAAAAATCGGCATCGCTTCTAACTGGGCCATTAAATCAGAAACGTATGTGGACAGCTATGATTGGATTTCCGATCCGAACGTCAAGGTGGCTGGCATAAACATTCCGATCAAAAGCATGGCGAGCCGGCTTTTGAATAAAAATTTCGACAAGATCACCGAAGCGATCGATGAGCAGGTAGCCAGCAACATTGAATTGAAGAAGAATGCTGAATTGGCCTGGAACATTGCTCGGCAGCCCGTTTTGCTGTCAAAGGAATTTGATACCTGGCTGACAATTGTGCCCACAGCGGTTGTCATGACCCCTCTACTGGCAAAAAACAACGTTCTACGATCAGTGATCGGCATTAAAGGTTATACACAAACGATTACTTCGGCAAACAAGCCGGCAATTCCTGCGATTTTGAAATTGCCTGATTTGCAGATCGTGAGCAAAGTTCCGGAGGATTTTAAAGTTGGATTGATCAGCATGGTCTCCTATGCGGAAGCCGCAAGGTTGGCGACTGCTAAATTTGCGGGAGAAAAGTTCTCTTTCCTTGCTGGCCAATATAATGTTGAGGTCACTTCTATTGATATGTATGGTCAAAACGAGAAGTTGGTGATCAAAGCAGGCTTGAAGGGGAGCATAAATGGGGACATTTATCTGAAAGGTGTGCCTTATTATGACCCCTTGACACAGCAATTATCCCTGAAAGGGCTTGATTATGATCTTGATACAAAGAATTCAATTGTGAAAACTGCGGGCTGGCTTTTGCAGGGGCAATTTAGTAGAATGATGGAGCGAAAAATGGTTTTTCCTGTCGGCGCACAGATCATTGATGCCAAGAAAACGATCCAAAAAGCATTGTCAAACTTAAAAGTAACCGAAGGTGTCATTTTGAAAGGGAACTTAACGGATATTACACCTGACAGAGTTTATTTAACACCGGAACACCTTTATTCTGTTGTATTTGCGAATGGAAATGTGAATTTGAAGGTCAACGGATTAAAGGGAATTTGAAACAAAATTTCGACAATAATCCGCGTCTTTGCCATAATTTTTTACTTTTAATAGTATATTGACTGCTGATCGAAAGAAAGTATTTCTTAGCTTTGTGGTCAGAGGAAAGGAATAAGCTGACCTACCGCTGCGGTTTCGGCCGGAGAGGAAAGTCCGGGCAGCAAAGAGCATCGTACTTCCTAACGGGAAGGCAGCAGGCCGGAGACGGATTGCTGACAGCAAGTGCCACAGAAATTATACCGCCCTGGCATGTTTTTTATGTGTCATGGTAAGGGTGAAATGGTGGAGTAAGAGACCACCGCTCTTTGGGTGACCACAGAGGCACGGTAAACCTTACGGGCTGAAAGATCAAATAGGTGTCAATCCGTGGGGCTGCTCGTCCCCGTCTCTCGGGACATTGACACGGGTAGATCGTTAGAGGTTCCAGGTGACTGGAATCCTGGATAAATGGTAGGAACGTAACATTGGCTTGCCAATGTGAGTAACAGAATCCGGCTTACTGGCTTACCTTTTTTCTGATTTTGAGTTAAATAAATAGTGAATATTTGAATCACATAACTGGTGTTTCCCATGAAGAGAAAGAATCTTTACGTTGCTTTGATTTGTTTGTCCCTACTGAGTTTGAATACGTCCGCCCAAAATCGAACGTACGAAGGACCCAATAAAATGAACACCTGGTCTATCACAGGTTACGGAGGGATTACCAAATTCTTCGGAGATTTAACTGAGTACAATGGCTTCAAACGCGGAGACAACGAGAAACTAACAGGTGGCTGGGGTTTATCCATTAACAAACAGCTTTCACCCATTTTCGGTGTTCAGATCGTAGGATTCAATGGCCGTCTGCAAGGTTCAAAAGCGGGCCACATCAGCTCACTCACTAATCACGAGTACAACGCTACATTCAATAGCCCTTCGTTCGTTCAGGTTTCCCTGGACGGAACAGCCAATCTTAACCGTTTGCTATTTGGTTATAAAAAATTACGCAGATGGAAAGTGGATGCACATTTAGGTTGGGGTATCATTTACTACCACACGGATGTAGATTATATTAACGTGACGACTGGGCAAGTGGATAAATTTTCTACTAACACAGATGCCAGTTCCAAAACAGCTGGAAAGTGGGAACGTAATGGTTCAACCTATACACGTGAATGGGTAATGCCTGTCGGTCTGTCTGTACATTACGAACTGACACCAAGATTTGATTTGGGATTAGATTACACGCATAACTTTGTTAATACTGAGAAACTGGATGCAACAGTTGGTGGATTGAGTGATTACTCAACACAAGCAGGCATCTGGACATTTGCAAAAGGAGAGTCAGGCAACGACGCTTACGGAATTGCAACGATTGCATTGACTTACAAGCTGGGTAAGAATGCAGTAATGGCGAAAAAAGGCAAGTATGATGCTGGAAGCGGCCGTTACCACTTGCGCTGGGCAAATCCACAGTCTTTAATCCCGATTCCTTACAATCCTACAATGGAAGATGCGGATTCAATCGCAAAAGCAAACATGCCTAAGCCGGTTGACCCACGCCTTTATACTGATTCAGACGGTGACGGTGTAGCAGATCTTTTTGATAAAGAGCCGAACACGCCAATCGGAAGCATCGTTTCGGGTGGTGGAGTTGCAATGGATCTTGATAAAATCATCAGAGACGCTATCAAAAACAATTTGCCGAAAGACGAATGCGAAGCATTGTTCAGCAACATCGAATTTGATACTGACAAAGCCATTATCCGCAACCCGTCAAAAGAAACGCTAAGCAAAGTGGTTGAGCTTTTGAACATGCGTACAAACTGCCGTATCGTTCTGGTTGGTCACACGGATGCCCGTGCTTCGGATGCGTATAACGTTTCACTTTCACGTCGTCGTGTTGATGCTGCCAAGCGCTTCCTGATCCGCGCTGGAATTACAGATCCTAGCCGTATCATTATCGAGCATTATGGAGAGTACCGCCCGATTGCTGAAAACACAACAGTTGAAGGCTTACAATCCAACCGTCGTGTTGAGATCAAGATTTTGCCAAACAACACGCTTCGCTCAACATATCCTGCCGGTTTCCGCCCTTAGGAATTGTTTAAGACATATTGAAAGGAAGGTAAGCAATTACCTTCCTTTTTTTGTGCGCGCTGTTCGTGAATTCAGGAATTTCGCTTACCTTTGCACCCTGTTTAATTTAGGGACGAGTTCCCGATCATAACAAATTCAATAATGGCAGTTAAAATTAGGTTGGCGCGTCGTGGACGCAAGAAGAAGGCGATTTATGATATCGTAGTCGCAGATGCCAGAGCACCACGTGATGGTCGCTTCATCGAAAAATTGGGTATCTACAACCCGGGAACGAACCCTGCTTCCATCGTTCTGGAAGCAGACAAAGCAGTTGATTGGCTTTTGAAAGGCGCACAACCAACTGATACAGCACGTTCTATTTTGCAACATGAAGGCGTTATGCTTAAAAAACATTTGCAAGTAGGCGTTATTAAAGGTGCAATCACGCAAGAAGTTGCTGATTCACGTTTTGATGAATGGAAAGAATCTAAAACAGATCGTAAAGCGACTGCTGCTGATTCATTGTCACAGAAGAAAGATTCTGACAAACAAGCCAGACTTGATGCTGAACGCAAAGTAAACCAGAGCCGTGCAGAAGCAATCGCTAAGAAAAACGCGCCTCCTGTTGAAGAAGCTCCTGAAGTAGAGGAAGCGGAAGCGGCTGTCGACACAGTAACAGAAGAAGTTTCTGACGAAGTAGCAGTTGAAGAAACAGTCGTTGAAGAAACAGCAGCTGTTGAAACTCCGGAAGCTGAGGCAGCTGCACCAGCTCCTGCTGAAACGCCGGAAGTTGAAGCGGCGGCACCCGTTGAGGCTCCGGAAGCTGAGACTGCAGCACCTGCTGAAACTCCTGCTCCTGAGGCAGCAGCGTCTACTGAAACTCCTGAAACGGATGAATCAGCAGAGAAAAATGCTGAGTAATAAGCGTTTAAATACACTATTTATGAGTCTGTCGGTGATCCGTGCAGACTCATATTGTTTTATACTACACCATTATTTGATAAGCAGGTGACACAGGATAATTGTTATTTATTAGGTTATATCGTTCGCACGCACGGAACAGCGGGCAATGTTGTCATTTTTCTTGACGTGGATTATCCCGAGGAATATGAGGATCTCGACGCAATTTATGTTGAAATCAAAGGAGAACTGGTTCCTTACTTTATAGAAAATTTCAACTTGCAAAAGCAAGCCAATGCGATTGTAAAGTTTGAGGATATTAATACAATAGAAAAAGCGCAAGCCCTGGTCGGAAGCTCCCTTTACCTGTCACTGGACGAGTTGGAAGAGCTGAGCAATGAGGAGTTTTATTATCATGAGATCAAAGGCTTTACGGTTGTAGATCAAACTGTCGGCACGCTTGGAACAGTGCGCGAAGTGTATTCGTTAAACGGGCAGGATCTGATCGCGATGGATTATCAGAGTGTGGAAGTGCTGATCCCAACCGCAGCCGACATTGTTCTAAAGGCTGATAAAGAAAATAAGCAGCTCATTGTCAATCTGCCAGAAGGCCTGCTGGAAGTTTATCTTGACAATTCTGATTCTGAAAATACACCGGATGATGCGGATTGATATTATAACCTGCGTTCCCAATCTGCTGGATAGCTTCTTTGCACATTCTATCCTGAAACGAGCCCAACAAGGTGGCTTTGTGGAAGTAATGGTGCATGATATTAGGGATTATTCGGTAAATAAGCACCGGACTATCGATGATTATGCATTTGGTGGGGGAGCGGGAATGGTTTTGCAAATTGAGCCTATCGCAAAATGTATCCGCAGCTTGCAACAGGAAAGGGATTATGATGAAATAATTTATCTCACACCCGACGGAGAACTCATGCAGCAGCATATGGTGAACCAACTTTCATTGAAGGGCAACATCATTATGCTATGCGGACATTACAAAGGCGTTGACCAGCGCGTGCGGGATATGTTTGTTACCAAAGAGGTGAGCATTGGCGATTATGTCCTTTCTGGTGGCGAATTAGCCGCAGCAGTGCTGTCCGACGCGATTATTCGTTTACTTCCCGGTGTGCTTAATGATGAAACTTCTGCATTGACCGACTCATTTCAGGATAATTTGCTGGCACCGCCCGTTTACACGCGCCCTGCGGAATTTGAAGGACATAAGGTTCCGGACATTCTGATGTCAGGGCACGAAGCTAAAATTGAAGAATGGCGTTACGAGCAGTCCATCCAGCGCACCAGGGAACGCAGGCCGGATTTGTTAAAACCCTAAAAATCAAGACTGCAATTGATCCATTCGTTGTCAAAGTTGGTGCCGTATTTCCGGTAGAAACCAACGGCTGATGTATTCCAATCCAGCACCTGCCACAACATGCCTGTACAACCGGTTTGTTTGGCAGCTGCCACAGTTGCATCGAAAAGTACTTTTCCAATTCCGTTTCCGCGCATGTCTTCTGTGACAATGATATCTTCCATATACAATCTCTTTCCCTTCCACGTCGAATAACGGTAATAGTAAAGCGACATGCCAATAATTTTTGAATCCGACTCGGCAACGAAGAAATCATACAGCTTTTCATTATAGTCCCGGGTCATTTTTTCAATATTGTTGGTGACCTGGTTAAGCGCTCGCTCATAAACGGCCAGCTCCTTCACTAATTCGAAAATGGCAGGGATGTCTTCTAGTTTTCCTTGGCGGGTCGAGATTGTCATAGTATCGTCAATTAATATTCTGAAAGAGGTCAAAATACATCATTTCCTACTGATTGTCTGTGAAGTTTTCCCACTTTTCTAAAATTGCCTGAAAATTGGATGGTAGATCTGTATCAAATTGCATCCATTGCCGGGTAGTAGGATGAATGAATCCCAATGATTTCGCGTGTAATGCCTGTCCCGGAAGCAATTCAAAAAGGTTGTTGATCATTGCCTTATAACTTCCATTTGAAGGCCCGCGCAGGATTTTGTCCCCACCATAAACTGTGTCATTGAAAATCGGATGGCCTATGTGCTGCATGTGCGCACGGATCTGGTGCGTGCGACCCGTTTCAAGGTTACATTGAATGAGCGTAACATATCGTAGCGACCTGATTGTTTTGTAATGTGTCACAGCATGTTTGCCCTGACTTCCATCCGGAAAAATATCCATCACGCGCCGGTCCCTTGCACTTCTTCCAATGTTGCCGGTAATTGTGCCAGATTCTTCTTTTGGCTCACCCCAAATCAATGCATTGTAAGTCCTTTCAATGGTGTGATCGGAGAATTGTTTAGCCAAAAATGTCATTGCAAATTCCGTTTTTGCAATGACCAATAAACCCGATGTGTCCTTATCGATGCGATGCACCAGGCCTGGCCGTCCTTCGCCGTTTCTGCCGGTGGGAAGTTGCTGAAAGTGATAAACCAGTGCATTGATAAGCGTTCCGGTCCAGTTGCCAAATGCCGGATGCACCACCATGCCTGTGGGCTTATTGACAATTAAAAGCACTTCGTCTTCGTAAATGATGTTCAGCGGAATGTTCTCGGGAATGATCTCCGTATCGCGGGGTGGCTCAGGGAGCGAGAGCGTGATCACATCAAGAGGCTTTACTTTATAACTGGCCTTGGTAACATGGCCATTCACCTTTACGGCTTCTGCATCAATTCCATTTTGTATTTTTGTCCGGGAAGCATTCGCAACATGGAGGCTCAAATATTTGTCCAGCCTGATCAGTCCCTGACCTTTGTCAGCAACAATTCTGTAATGTTCAAATAAATCATCTTCTTCTGAGGCAATCTCAATATTGTCTTCGGACATTCCAATTGGTCATTTATTGTAAACAAAATTATCAAAATAAGTGGATTTACTAAGTGCCGTGTTGCCAACGCCGATCCAGGAACTTTCCAATGCCATCACGGAAAAGGCTGGGATCAAGCTGTACATCAAGCGCGACGATTTAATCCATCCGAAGGTTTCGGGTAACAAATGGCGGAAGCTGAAATACAATTTGCTCGAAGCTGACTCACAAGGGAATAGGCGTTTGCTGACATTCGGCGGTGCATTTTCCAATCATTTATATGCAGCGGCAGCTGCCGGAAAAGCGCTCGGGCTTGAAACAATTGGCATAGTGCGGGGCGAGGAACTAGCGGATAAGCTCTCGCCAACGTTGTTATTTTGTTTAGACCAAGGCATGCAACTGCATTTTGTGTCGCGCGGAGAGTATAAGCTCAGGAACTCCGAAGATTACTTGCGAGAGCTAGCCGCCAGGTTTGATTACCCGTTTATAATTCCGGAGGGCGGGACGTCGGCATTGGCATTAAAAGGTGTGGGCGAAATTGTCCCGGAAATAAAAGCGCAATTGGCCCAAGTGCCTGATTACTTTGCCGTTGCTGTGGGCACTGGGGGAACGGCTGCCGGACTGTTATCTGCTGGCGTGAATGTGCTTGCTTTCTCAGCATTAAAAGGCGGAGAATTTCTAGAAAAGGATATTCATGCCTTGTTAAATGGGCAACATTCCGGCGACTTGCAGCTTTTTACTGATTACCATTTTGGTGGTTATGCCAAATGGAACCAGGAGCTGATCACATTTATGCTTGAATTCCGGCAAGCGTTTGGTATCCAGCTTGAACAAGTTTACACCGCCAAAATGCTGTATGGACTTTTTGATTTGATTCATAAAAATCACTTTCAGAAAGGACAGACGATTGTTGCCGTGCATACAGGCGGAGTGCAGGGACTGCTTAAATTATAGGCAAGCTCTCAGGACAAAGCCGGAATCTCTTCGTCACTGTTCGCTGATTTTGTTTTAACAAATTCTTTGATCAAATCCTTTTCGCCCGCAATCCATAACACATCGTCATTCTCAATGATCATGGAAGAATCGGGATTGAGGATACGCTCGCCGTTTCGCTCGAGGCCTACGATCATTCCATGCGTTTTTTCACGGATCTGGCTGCTTCTGATGCTTTTGCCGCGAATATGGTATTCGCTTTTTACTTCCACACGTTCCAGTACAATGCTGTCTTCGTGCGCGATGTACACGTCGCCATTGGTGCTTACTTCAATGTGGCCCCGGAAAACGTCCAGCTGATCATCCGTTCCGATAACCTCAATGCGGTCGCAGGGATAGAGCACTTCGGTGGGGCGGGGGAGATGAATGGTTTTGCTGCCGCGCTCGATCAGCACCACATTAATACCAAAATTTTCCCTGATCTTCAATTCCTGCAATGTTTTACCAATCAGTGAGGAATCGGGACTTACTTCCAGAAAGGCGAAATGCGCGTCCCAGGGCAATAATATTTTCTTCGATTTTCCGCTTCCTTCCAATTGTCTCGCATTTAAATTTTGCAGGAAACGCTCTTCAATCCGGTGATAAGAGATCTGTAATCTTTGGTAAAAAATCGCGAAACCTAAAATCATAATGCCCCCGGCAACGCTTAAAGCGGTTGGGGTTGCGAAGAAGGAATTGAGCAGAAAACCCATCAGCAATATCGCGACCAGCACTCTGGATAGTTCAAGCAAAAGCAACGGCCCGCGGCTAAATTTCCTGCTTAACCAAATAGCCGAATAAGCTTTACGATTTGACCTCTTAAAAATCAATGCCCAAAGAAACGGTGAGATCAGAAGGAATGTAATGCCAAACAAAACCGCATTAGTAATATACGTTTCAGGAATTCGAGTGTGTAATTGATCGGCCAGCTGATGTGAAGAGGCTAGGACGATTCCAATGATTACAACGGAATTGATGATGATCGTTTGAAAATAGGATTTCAGGATTTCATTCCAATGCGTGGTCTGGACAATGGTTTCAGTGCTCGTAGCATATCTGTTGAGATAATGTTTCCATTTTTGCGGCAAGCGTTTTTCCAGCCATTCAGAAAGCGGCTCGGATGCCCTCATCATGTAAGGAGTTGTAAATGTGGTGATTACTGAAACTCCCACGGCGATTGGATAAAGGAAATTACTGGTAACGCTTAGCGAAAGGCCAAGATTGGCAATGATAAAAGAGAATTCACCTATCTGCGACATGCTCATTCCAGACTGCAACGACTTTTTAAGCGGCTGCCCCGAAATGATTGCTCCCAGCGAAACAAAAGTTGTTTTACCCAAAATTACCACCAGAACCAGAATGGCAGTGGGCACTGCATATTCAACCAGCAACCCCGGATTGATCAGCATACCAACCGATATAAAGAATACCGCTCCGAAAAGGTCTTTCAATGGCTTCAATAAATGTTCGATCTTCTCCGCATGCGTGGTTTCCGCAAGAATGGAACCCATAATAAATGCGCCCAAAGCAGCCGAAAAACCGGCTTGTGTCACCAGAAAAACCATTCCAAAGCATAACGCAACCGATGTGATGAGCACGCTTTCATCATTCATCAATTTCCTGTAACGGCGAAGTAATGTTGGGAAGACGAATATGCCGCCTAAAAACCAGAGCGTCAGGAAGAAGAATAGTTTTAGAATGGATTGCAGCAGCTCCATCCCAGCAAATTGCTGACTGATGGATAATGTTGAAAGCAAAACCATTAACAAAACGGCGGTAAGGTCTTCAATAACCAGAATGCCCAATACGACACGCGTGAATTTCTGCGTTTTTAGGCCTAGTTCATCAAATGCACGAAATATAATGGTGGTGGAGGAGATCGCGATGATCCCTCCCAGAAAAAGACTATCCGTTTTGCTCCAACCTAGTAACTGCCCCGTTACGAAACCTGTTGCGAGCATCATTCCCACTTCAAACAAACCCGTTATCGCAGCCGTGTTTCCGACTTTAACCAGTTTTTTAAAACTAAATTCGAGACCTAAGTTGAAAAGCAAGAAAATAACACCGATCTCAGCCCATATTTCAATGGTTTTAATGTCGGTAATGGTGGGGAAAAGGTTGAAATTCGGTCCTACAAGTAATCCGGCCAGTATATAACCTAACACGATGGGCTGTTTCAATTTCTTGAAAATAAGGGTAATGATACCCGCCATCGTGAGTATTAGTGAAAGGTCAACAATTAATTGTGGAACGTGCGTCATATCGTTGGGCTAAGCGGCTAATTTCTTTCGGGATCAATAAAATACAAAAAGCCTTTGACGAATCAAAGGCTTTCGAGGGGCAATCGTATAAAAAGGGGCTTTATGGCATTAACCTACGCTGCCTTCCAGACTGATTTCCAGTAATTTCTGCGCTTCCACAGCAAACTCCATCGGAAGCTGGTTCAACACCTCTTTTGCATAACCATTAACAATCAAAGCAACCGCTTGCTCCGTTGGGATTCCGCGTTGGTTGCAATAGAAAAGAATGTCTTCACCAATTTTTGAAGTCGTAGCTTCGTGCTCGACAGTTGCGGAAGGATTGCTCACTTCAATGTACGGGAAAGTGTGCGCTCCGCATTTGTCACCTAATAAAAGGGAATCACATTGGGAGAAATTCCTCGCTTTTTCTGCTTTCTTGAAAACCTGAACGAGTCCTCTGTATGAGTTCTGGCTTTTGCCAGCTGAAATTCCTTTCGAAACTATGCGGCTCTTCGTATTTTTCCCGATATGGATCATTTTCGTGCCCGTATCAGCCTGTTGCATGTTATTTGTAACAGCAACTGAATAAAATTCGCCAATTGAATTATCACCTTTCAGGATAACCGAAGGATATTTCCAGGTTATCGCCGAACCGGTTTCAACTTGCGTCCAGGATATTTTCGAACCTGCGCCATCGCAAAGACCGCGTTTGGTTACGAAATTGTAAATCCCTCCTTTGCCGTCCTTATCACCAGGATACCAGTTTTGAACAGTTGAATATTTGACATTCGCATTCTCGTGCGCGAAAATTTCTACAACCGCAGCGTGCAATTGGTTTTCGTCACGCATCGGTGCTGTGCAACCTTCCAGGTAACTCACGTGACTATCAGCGTCACCGATAATCAATGTACGCTCAAATTGGCCTGTTCCGGCTGCATTGATACGGAAATAAGTGGAAAGCTCCATCGGGCAACGAACGCCTTTTGGAATATATACAAAAGAACCGTCTGAGAAAACAGCGGAATTCAATGCGGCATAATAATTGTCTTTTGGCGGAACAACCGACCCCAAATACTTTTTAACCAATTCAGGATGTTCACGAATGGCTTCACTGATAGAGCAAAAGATAATTCCTTTTTCTTTCAGCGATCCTTTAAAAGTCGTAAAAACCGATTCGGAATCCATTACGGCATCGACAGCGATGGAAACACCTGAAAGTCTTTTTTGCTCATTGAGGGAAATTCCCAGGCGCTCAAAAGTGTCGCGCAATTCCGGATCAATGTCGTCCAGACTGTCAACCTGCTTTTTCTTTTTAGGCGCCGAATAATATTTTATTCCCTGAAAATCGATTTTTGGATAATGAACATTTGGCCACTTGGGTTCAGCCATTGTCAGCCACAAATGATAAGCTTTCAAACGCCACGCAAGCATCCATTCCGGTTCATTTTTTTTGGCTGAGATAAACCTGACAATATCATCATTCAGCCCCATAGGAGCCTCATCTGCCTCAATATCAGTTACAAAACCATATTTGTATTCCGAACTGGTGATTTCCTCCAACAATTCATCTTCTTTGCTCATAGTCTAATTATTATCACACTGTGTTTCGTATTACAGTAACACAGAGAACGGGGATTGAGTTTATTGAGAACATCAAAAATACACAAAAATGCGGATTTACAGGTAAGCCCCCGTTGAAAGATAGTTCTTCACATAGTCGTCAATTCCGTCTTCCAATGAAGTAAACGGACGTGTAAAACCGATAGAGCGAAGTTTGCTCATGTTGGCCTGCGTGAAATACTGATATTTATCACGAATATCTTCCGGCGTATCAATATACGAAATGTCTGCCGGCTTGCCCATCGCATTAAATGTGCTTGTTACCAGGTCTTTGAATGTCCGTGCGCGGCCGCTTCCGAGGTTGTATATACCCGAGTTTTTACGGTGATGCATAAAGAAAATGCAAACGTCGATCAGGTCTTTTACATAAATAAAATCGCGCATCTGCTCGCCATCCTGGAAATCAGGGTTATGCGATCGGAAGAGCTTCATTTTCTCCGTTTTATTGATTTGGTTGAAGGCATGCATGACCACAGAAGCCATTCTGCCCTTGTGATATTCGTTCGGGCCATAAACATTGAAAAACTTCAATCCTGCCCAGAAAAACGGCTTTTTCTCTTGCTGCAATGCCCAGATATCAAACTCATTCTTGGAATCACCGTACGGATTGAGCGGTTTTAGCTGCGATAATGTGGATTCATTGTCATCGTAACCGTGTTCGCCAAGCCCGTAAGTGGCTGCGGATGATGCATATACGAGCGGAATTTGGTAGGCAATGCACTTCTCCCAGATCTGTTTGGAATAGCTGACATTAAGCTCGTCAAAAATTTCTTTGTCGAATTCGGTTGTGTCTGTACGGGCGCCTATGTGGAAGATAAATTCGACATCGCGGTTGTTATTGTCGAGCCAGTTGAAGAGCTCAACCCTTTCTACTTTTTCCTGAATTGTTTTCCCTTCAAGGTTTTCTGCTTTCTCGATTTTGGAAAAATCATCTACTGCAATAATGCTTTTGAAACCGTCCTGATTTAAGCGGCTAATAAGCCCGCTGCCAATGAATCCGGCTGCACCTGTTACGATAATCATGAGAGAGATTATATTTTGAATGATAGCATTTTTTTTGTTATCCTCTTGTTAAACTGCAAAACTACGGATACAAGATGTAATTTTGTACCCTATTTATCAAGGAGGAGAAGATTTATGATTTACGTAACCAGAAAAGAGCATTTCAATGCAGCCCACCGGCTTTTTAATCCGGCCTGGTCTGATGAAAAAAACCAGGAAGTATTTGGCCCGTGTGCCAACAACAACTGGCATGGACACAATTTTGAGCTGATTGTTACGGTAAAAGGAAAACCGGATCCGGACACGGGATTTGTCATTGATCTGAAAGTGCTGGGCGATATAGTGAAGGAAAAAGTGGTGGATAAAGTGGACCATAAAAATCTCAATCTGGACGTTGATTTTATGCACGGCAAAATGGCTTCCTGCGAAATATTTGTAACCGAAATATGGAATATCCTTGCACCAGCCATTGCAGAAGCATCCCCGAATTCTAAGCTGCATTACATTAAGCTGGTTGAAACGCCGAAGAATTTTGTAGAGTATTACGGCGAATAAGCGCCAACTGACTAGTCGAGATGAAATATTACCTCATTGCAGGAGAGCGTTCGGGAGATTTGCACGGCTCCAACCTCATCGGCGGAATCCGTGAGAATGATCCCCATGCGCAGTTTCGTGGCTGGGGAGGTGATATGATGGCGGGCGCAGGCATGGACCCGGTTACGCATTATAAGGACACAGCCTTTATGGGTTTCCTGGAAGTGGCCCTTAACCTGCACAAAATTTCAGGTTTTCTCAAAAAATGCAAAGCGGATATTCTTGAATACAAGCCCGACGCGCTGATTTTGATCGATTACCCGGGTTTTAACTTACGTATAGCGTCTTTTGCAAAGTCAAAAGGCTTGAAAGTGTTTTACTACATTTCCCCCAAAGTCTGGGCCTGGAATCAAAAACGCGCATTAAAGATCAAGCGGAATGTAGATCACATGTTCGTGATCTTTCCATTTGAAATCGATTTTTACAAGAAGTTCGATTACAAAGTGGATTACGTGGGCAATCCGCTCATGGACGCCATTGCAGCTTTCAAACCCGATCCTGAGTTCAAGCAAAAGAACAACCTCAGATCCGACAAGCCCATAATAGCGTTACTTCCAGGCAGTCGCCAACAGGAAATTATAGGCATGCTGGACATTATGCTAACTGTCCAGCCACATTTCCCTGGTCATCAGTTTGTGATCGCAGGCGTTAGTAACCTGCCAAAAACCTTATACGAAAAGTACATTGCAGCGCATAATGCAATCATTGTCTACGAATCAACTTACGATTTGCTAAACATTGCCGACGCTGCATTGGTAACATCGGGGACAGCTACATTAGAAACAGCACTGTTCAGTGTTCCCGAAGTGGTCTGCTATAAAACGAGCGCATTTTCCTACGCCATCGCCAAACGCCTCATCCGCGTTCCGTTCATTTCACTGGTTAATCTTATTTTGGAGAAAGAAGCGGTTAGGGAGTTGATTCAAGATGGTTTGAATGAGGATTTATTGGTTGCAGAGTTAAGACAAATCCTGCCTGACGGAGCAAAGCATGAGCAGCAAATGAGCAACTATGAGACATTAAAAAGCTTGGTCGGCGGGCCAGGAGCGTCGGAGCGAGCGGGTGGATTGATAGTTGATTATTTGAAATGATCAACCCAGCCTAGCAGTAGAGCACCCTCAGATTGCTCCCTAGCGAAGCCCGGGACGGGCTCCCTGTTTCTAGAAATCATGTTCGAAATTTTTGTTGAACTCCGGAGGAGTTTCCTGGTGCCAGCTCAGGAGGCTGCGCTGCAGCCAGGCATTCTTGGTTAATGTTTTCTGGAAATTTTGTAGGAACTCTGCGGGTTTCCTAGCTAGAACATAGGAGGCTACTCTGTAGCCGAACCTGCAACTCTTCGTGCTTTTCTAGAAACAGGTTGCTCCTGCGGAGCTGACATACTGTCGAAAAGCATCAACATCGTTTTTAAATTTGCATTTACGTAGTTATCTACGTATATTTATACTGATAAATCAGATTCATAAAAGTGAACATTTTCAACGAACTCGGTGGCCTGGCCATTTCAACTCGATTACAACAGCTCAGTGACCAATTCCGAAAGGATGGGGCGCTGATTTATAAGGCGAACAACATTGATTTCGAACCGAAATGGTTCCCGGTTATTTATGCGCTGTACGTGAAACAGGCACTGAGCATTCTGGAACTTTCGGAGGAGATTGGTTATGCGCATCCTTCGACGATTACATTGCTTAAGGAATTGGAGAAAGAAGGATTGGTTGAATCATTCAAGGACGGGCGGGATGAACGTAAACGAATGGTTCGCCTTTCGGAAAAGGCGCAAATATTGGTTCAGAAGATGCAGCCCATCTGGGAAGTGATACGCAAAGCGGCAGAAGACATTACAAATACAGCAAATAACCTTTTACTAGCCATGGATGAAACAGAATACCAATTGAAAAAAGAGGGTTTTTTTGATCGCTATCAGCGTCTAAGTCAGGAAGAAACGACTTTGGCAGTTAAAATTGTAGACTACAAGCGCGAGCACGCAGAAGCATTCTATGACCTGAATTACGCCTGGATCTCCGACGCCTACGAAGTCGAGCCGGAGGATGAAAAAGTGCTTGAAGACCCTGAAAAATACTATTTGAAAGATGGAGGCGCCATATTAATAGCGCTCTACCAAGGAGAAACGGTCGGCACCTGCGCCTTGAAACAAGGCGACCCTGGCGTTGTAGAAATGAGTAAAATGACGGTTTCGAAAGAAATGCGCGGCAAGAAAATCGGGGATTTGCTGGGCAATGCGATCATTGAGAAAGCGCGAGAACTCGGAGCGGAAAAAGTTATTTTGTATTCCAACAAAAAAGGCTCAGCAGCAGGGATTAACCTTTACAAAAAGCTGGGCTTCATTGAAGTGCCATTAACCGGTCACAACTTCAAACGCGCCGATATAAAGATGGAGCTGGTTCTCTAAATTGCCCGAAGGGCCTCCTGTTTCTGGAAAACAATTATCGTTGCACGGAACAACTCCGAAGGAGTTTCCTAATGTCGACGTAGTCAGGAGGCTCCTCCGGAGCCAACAAAATGACCGAATTTCTTCTCTAAACAGGTTACTCCTCCGGAGTTATCTGCTAGGTTTTGCGCTTTTTCTTCTTTGCAGACGGAAATAACACATTGTTCAATATCAGCCGGTAACCTGGGGAGTTGGGGTACAAATTCAGGTCCGTGGGCATTCTTCGGCCGCCTCCGCCTCGTCCTTCCGGGTCATGGCCACCATAAAATGTCCATTGTCCCCGGCCCAGTTCACCATAAATGTAGCGGTCTGATGAGGTCGTCGTGCCCATCACCAGCACGCCTGGTTTAACCGTATGTTTTGAGAAAGCAGTAGTTTGTCCCATAAATTCCCTCACCAGATGCTCATGATTCTGAACAAGCATAGCGGGAATCACATCCCATTTGGCAGAAAAATCAAAGAGTGAAAAGTAAGCGCCATCCTCACCCCAGTTGCGGAAACGGCCTGCGGAAGAATTGATGTCCGAGAAAGTCATTCCCTCGTATTCGTCGAGTTGCAATTTGAAGTTTTGAAATGCAAAAGTTTTTTCAAAATCCAGCTTGGACTGCGCGTCCGGGTCCGCGCCATCGCCATCCATATTGTCCACGATATCAATACCTTCGGCCGCCAGTGCAATGTCGAAAGTTTCTGCACCTGAGCACATTGCGAACAGGAAGCCGCCGCCCGCACAGAACTCTTTAATCGCTTTGGCAACTGCCAGTTTCATCTGCGGCACTTTGGCAAAACCAAAACGGCTCGCGATCGCTTCCTGCGCTTTCACATCCGCAGGCGTCGTGCGCCGCAGGCTTTTACCAAATTGACCCGTGAAATCTTCGTGGTGCAAATGCAGCCAGTCATATTTGGGCAAATCGCCTTTCAGGATTTCTTCATCATAAATGACTTCAAAAGGGATTTCTGCATATTTTAAAACCAATAAAACAGCATCTGTATTCTCAAATTCGGATGGACTGATCTTAATAGGGGAATACACGGCGATTTTTGCGGCCTTATGCAGCTTAATGACATCCATATTCACGTTCGGATCACTGATCTGGCTCACGATCTGGGCGCTGGCGGATTCGGATAAGACCTCATAGGAGATGGCGCGGAGCTTGCATTCATTCTCAATGGACTTGCTATAACCTACTTTGAAGCTCCCGCCACGGTAATTCAGCAGCCAATCCACATCGATCTCATCTTTCAAAAGCGAATAGGCCAACCCGTAAGCTTTCAGGTGATTGGTCTGCGTATTATCCATCGGGACAAGGATCTGATTCGCAAGACAGATATGCGAAGCGAGCACCAAAACGAGCAATAGAAACCTCTTCAGCATAATGTGACAGGTTAAAATTTTTAGCGCCAGAAAACAGGGGAGGGTAAAATCAAATTTATGTAATATTCAGCATATTAAATAGTTGCCTGTAAGTGTTTTATGTATTTTTTTGAAATTAAATTGAAGTGCAGGTAAGGCCGGTTTGTCACAATGAAACAGGTGCGGCGACGCGCTGGCCAGAGCCTAATGGTTAGGAAAAGCGAATGGTATGCTTGAAAGGCGTAAAACCAGTCAGGAACACAGTCGGTGCTTCAACAGGCGGGAGTGCGCCGCGTAATGCAATGTTCTTGTGCAAGCCAATCCCCGGACCAAAAGAAATCGTGTCACCATTAAAGCTATAACTTCCGGTTCCTTCTTTCAGCAGCCACGAATCTTTGGTGTTTTCAATTCGGGTGAGCCCGGTGAATGTGCCGCCCGGCCTGAAAATCAGTTCAACAGCTAAGGGAACCCGTTCGGTGCCTATGGTTTGAATGTCAATTTGCATCCCGTTTTCTGTTTCGCTGATCAGGATTCTTGTTTCCAGATTTTGGACTTCGCTAACAGGTCGGAACAACCGCGGCATTTTTTCCCAATCTCCGTCTTTCGAAATGAAATCTTTGGGATAAGGCTGAAAATACGGCCCGTCCAGTGTTTGGGCCAGCTCCCAGGTTTTTCCTTTTTCATCCAGCTTTTCCGATTGAAATTGTCCTTTGCCAAAAAATGAGGAAGCCAGTCGCACGCCCTGCAAAACTGCATTTCCTTTCATGAATGTGAGCCAGGAAGGATTATTGGCGATCAATGTGCTGTCCCAATTCCCTCGCCGGATCCTGACCAGGCCGGAGTTTGGAAAAGTCTTAACATAATTGACAGGTAATGGCTTGGGCGCAGGCAATTCTTTCCATAATGTCTGATCGGACAGATAGTAATCCAGAAAACCGCCGATTTTCAACCCGGCTGTTTTTTCAATCATTTGACACATTGCAGCATACGCACCGTTTTGGTCTTTCAAGGCCAGGTAGCGATAAGGATAGTAATAATTTTCCAACGTCCCGACCAGGGCCTTATCCTGGCGTCCAGAAGCATCCGTAACAATTTCGCCATTCGGATGCACATAGAACATAGTCATATCGAGATTCTTGCGGACGCTGTCCAGCAGTTCGGGTTTATTGAAACCGCTGGCAATCGTGATCAGCAGCCGGTCTGTCAATGATGAGTAAATGAACGTGCTTTTCTCATTATACTGGCCGTCCTGATCAATGTCAATGTGTTCGCCGAGCCATTGCTCCGCCCGGGCAACGTATTTGGGATCGGGCCAAAGTGAGTTGAGCTTCGCGAGCGCGGCGCAAACAACCCACCGGTGATTGGGCGTGTGTATTCCACCTACCGACAGCGCGTTGCCCCCACGGATGAGGAATGTTTTGAGGTTTGTCAGCATTTTATCGCCACCGCTGGTTTCCGATTTTTGGATCAGCGTATAGGCAGTCACCAGCCGCTTGACGAGAAACCCAGTGTCTGGTGTGGAATGGAAGTTGGTAGAAAGCAGATCAATAGTGCCATCCTCGTGCTGTGTTTTAACGAGATAAAGCGTGGCCAGGTTCATGTCTGCAAGCAATTCGTTTGACCGGAAAAACCGGGAACCAGGCGAAGAGATTGCATTAGCCCCTGCCTGGATCAGCGCCGATGTTGTGTGTGGGTTGACCACCTCAAAAGCGTCCATAAGCCCGCCATAAGCAGGATTTGCAGTCTCTTTGATTTGCAATTTCTTGATTGCCTCAACGCCGATATCATTTTGTTTAACCAGCGCTTCCAACCATTCCGGCACATTTTGTATCCTCTTGTTTACAGGACTAAAGGCCATGGCCGAAGCAATGGGCAAAGCGCAAATAGCGACGGTTGTTCCCTTTACAAAATTTCTTCTGTTCATGCAGGCAAATCGTTACAAATGCAGACAAAAGAATCGAAAACCGGCGGGTTACTGGTTTGTAGAATTCTTATTACAACTTTTCAATTTATTTGTAAAAGCGGCCTTAGGATTTGAGATAAAATTCAGGCAAATTTGAACCCGTTTCCCCGATAACAAGATGTTTCTTCAACCGCTTGCTAATTGTATTTTCAAAAGCCCTGATTTTTCGGGAGCTTTATTATACAGTAGCGCCGAGCTTTCCTGCGCATTTCATCTGCAAATTATAACTCACTATTTTCCTGGCTATTAAATGAAAACAACTCTACTTCGAAATTTAAGCCTGGGGTATCTTCTTTTGCCGAACCTTATTTTTTCACTGGGTTGGTTCCGTTTGCCCTTGTCGTTGATGCTGGCCCTGGGCATTGTCTGCATATTTGTTTACAATTTCCGCCTTGAAAAAAGCAGCCTCGCGGAAATCAGTAATAAGCAGCTCATTCAAATTTCCTTCATATCGCTGCTGATCATTGCATTTTCCGGCATTGGTGGCTTTTGCTTTCAGGCTTTTGATTACTGGGCGCATAATTCTAAATATTATACACTTTTTAATCATGACTGGCCGGTTTTGTTCAAAGCCAATGGCCGTTATGCTTGTCATTACTTCGGTTTCTTCCTTGTTCCCGCATTGATTTCCAAAATGCTGGGCGAATTATCAGGCATCGCACTTTATTTGTGGGCCTCCGTTGGCTTGTTTCTTGGCTTTTGCTGGATATTCATTTTTACTGGGAAGAGCTATCTTTCTCTGATGCTGTTCCTCTCATTAGGCGGCGTCGGACATTTGGTGAAAGTGGTTACGCTCCGACTAATCGGCTTAAATTATCATGTACCGCCGTTTTTTACGGAAATCTGGCCTGTGCTTTATCAGGCGCAATGGGCACCAAACCAACTTATCCCTATCATTATCGTTTCCTCCATTCTTTTTCATGATTATGTGTATCTGAAAAAGCCCGAGAGGAGCTTCCTGGCCGTTATCGCGATTTTTATCTGGGGGATTTTTCCGTCGATCGTTTTTGTGATCATTTTTTCTATGCTTGTCGTGCTGCGTTACCGCAATGATATCCGGGCATTTTTCCAGCGCCAAGTCATGATCGACATTCTCATCCCCGGAATGCTTTTCGTTCCTACTTTTTTCTATTTTTTATCAGGTAAAGGTTCTGTGATTGCTGGTTTTATCTGGCAGTTTAATCCGCTGAACGAAATCGCGTTCCACTATTTCTTCGGCGTAGTGATCGATCTGGGTGTTTTGGTCGGCATTGTTTTCATTCTTAACCTTCATAAAAATATCAATAAGGATATCATTCTTGCATTATTTATGCTGCTAATCCTTATTTCGCTCGTAAGAATGGGCAAGTGGAACGACTGGTTCCTGAGGGGAAATACACCGGTTCTGACATTGCTTTCTTTGTTTATCCTGCAAGGTTTTTCCGTCTGGATCAAAGAGCGGCCCAACTGGTACAAACTGAAAGTTGCCTATCCACTCATGCTGTTTTTATTCATGGGCCTCATCGTCCCGATATCGCAGATCCGGCGGGCATTGCAGGAAAACGTTGTAACGTCCATGCTTTTCCCCGATAAGGTGACATTTAAGCCTTATCCGTATAATCAGTTTGAAGATTTTTATGAATTGGGCCTGACAATTTACTCGCAGCAGGAAGCCAACCAGTTCCTGGGTCAGAAAGGCTCGATTTATGAACTTTATTTAGCAAGATAACGCCAACCTTCTGATATCTTCACAGCCCCCGGTAATTGAAACGAGGTCAGCTTTATGCTTTAACCGTTTCAATAAACCTGGGGGCTTTTCTGTTTTTAGAGGCTTGCTCATAGGCATAAGCAATGCGAATCAGGTCCGGCTCTCCAAATGCTTTACCCAAAAATGAAATGCCGACGGGAAGCTCATTCACAGCACCCATAGGAACAGTTACGGAAGGGAATCCGGATATCGCAGCTGGTCCATAACCGCCGTAACCAGTCCAAAAGTCTCCGTTAACCAGGTCATTGCACCAGGCAGGGCCGGTTGCTGGTCCACAAAGCGCATCCAGTTTTTCTGACTCAAACAGTGCATTCAATGTATTTCTCACATTTAATATTTTTTTCAGGGCTTCTTTGTATTCCTTCGATTCTAGATCGCCTTTTTCCTGCGAGATTTCCAGTAATTCCTGCTGGAAATAAGGCATTGCCTTTGCAGCATTGGCTTTGTTGAACGCGATCAGTGCTTCCAAAGACTTTATTTTTGAGTTTGATTTGGAAAGATATTTATTCAAACCATCCTTAAATTCATAATGTAGCAGAATAGACTCGGCTCCGTCCACTTTTTGCGTCTTCATATAATTCACTTCTACAATCACAGCCCCTTTTTCCCTCATTTGATCCAATGCTTTTTTTAGCAAAGCATCCACATCTTCGTGTTGTTTCAGAAAATCTTTTTCAATTCCGATGCGCTTTCCTTTCAAGCCGTTAGGGTAAAGGGAAGCGGTGAAGTCGGTGAAAATTTTATAATCAACGGCAGTTTTTGCTGGATCGTTGGGGTCGGCCCCCACCATTGCGCTAAGTAACATGGCGGCATCCGCAACCGTCCTTCCGAGTGGTCCGGCCGTGTCCTGAGTTGCCGATATGGGGATAATGCCTGAGCGGCTTACCAACCCCACCGTCGGTTTGATGCCGACCACACCATTCATCGCTGCCGGGCATGCGATGGAACCGTTGGTTTCCGTGCCTACAGCCACAGCGCAGAAATTTGCGGCAACGGCCGCGCCTGATCCCGAACTGGAACCGCAAGGGGAACGGTCCAGTATGTACGGATTCCTGGTTTGCCCGCCACGGCTGCTCCATCCGCTCGACGAACGCGTAGACCGAAAGTTAGCCCATTCGCTCATATTGGTTTTGCCGAGAATAACCGTTCCGGCTTCGCGCATTTTCTTGACTACAAATGCATCCACAGAAGCAATGTTGCCGGCAAGTGCGATTGAGCCCGCAGTTGTTTGCATTTTATCCTTCGTATCAATGTTATCCTTGATCAGCACCGGAATGCCGTGCATCGGCCCCCGGACCTTCCCGTTTTTTCGCTCCGCATCCATCGCATCCGCAATGGCAAGTGCGTCCGGGTTGACTTCGATCACTGCATTGATCTTCGGCCCTTTTTTATCAAAAGCAGCAATTTGATCAAGGTAATGCTCTGTGATTGAGCGAGATGATAATTTGCCCTGCTTCATCTGCTCCTGCATTTGCACGACCGTCATTTCGGCTAATGCGAATTTGGACGGCTCGTGCTTTTCCTGGTTTGCCGATTTGGTCTGACATTGAAAAAATGGAAACGCAACAGTAGTAATTCCAGCAGCAGAAGCCAGACGCACAAAGTTTCTTCTTTTCATAAAGCATTATCATAGGTTCAGATGCAATATAAAAAGTCTCCGTAGTGAAATGTTAACGGCGGGATTTTTTTTCAGTAAGCTGTTTCCAGATCCAGAAAATCAGCCAGAACGGTCCGATCATAATGACGGTGACAACCGTTGCTACGCCGAGAATCAGGGCGAATAAGAATCGAAGGGTTACTATAATAATTTCGGTCATTGCTATGAGTGTGTGTGAATTGTAGAATAAATTATACTGTACTTTCTTGCGCTTAGAATGTTTTTGACAAATAGATATAGTAAGTATAACTAGGCATAGTTATAAATAGCTAAATGCCTTTAAATGATATAAATATCTAATAAAATTATCATATATAATTTCTCTGGCACGGTTATTTTTTTAACTTTGTCATTGAAAAATATCACATAAACAGTAATTGTCATGGACTTCTTATCAAACGTCATATATTATTCAGGTAAGTTACTTTTCGCAACAATTTTGTTTGTTGCCATGATCATTTCTACCATCGTGTCCTTGCCGTTTATCGGTGTAGGATTGATTAAAGACGCTATTGATTCACATTCGCACCAGCATGCGGACCGGAATCACATGGCGGATTATTTCGGATAATACGATCTTGACATATTGAATAATATAAATGGGTGCAGAAATCAGATTCTGCCCCTTTTTTTGTTCATATACTACATAAACATGGCAACATTCCGAGGTCATGAGAAGTTATTCTTCCAAATCGAATACTTTTGGGCTTTATCCATATAGTTAGTCGTAGTAACCAAAATGGCCGGAATGTTTTCAGAAAGGATTGTTAAATGCGTTTTTATATGGGGACTAAGTGCAGTGACTTCGTTCACTTATGCCCAGGAAAGTAGATATAGTTTTGAACAAGGCATGATGGGCTCTCCATTTAAGCTCGTGTTTTATGCAAAAAACGATTCCGTAGCTAACATTGCAGCCCAAAGTGCATTTAAAAGAATTGAGAAACTGAACGAACTTTTAAGCGATTACCGCGATGGAAGTGAAATAAACATGCTTTCGGCCCAGTCCGGAAGCGGCAAATGGGTGCCGGTGAGTGATGATCTCTTCAACATTCTGGCCATCAGTCAGGATATCAGCGTAAAAACGGATGGGGCTTTTGACGCAACTTTGGGCCCGGTGGTGCAGATGTGGCGCCACGCGACCAGGAAGGGCATTTTTCCGAAGGAAAGCGAAATTAAGGAAGCGATGGCGAAAACGGGTTACACAAAAATGAAGCTTGACCCGAAATCCAAAAAAGTATTTCTGTCACAAAAGGGGATGCGGCTGGACATTGGTGGTCTTGGGAAAGGATTCGCCGCCGAAGAAGCGGTGAAAGTCTTGCAGACCTTTGGTATAAAATCAATTATGATGGATGCCGGCGGAAAAATCGTTCTCACCAGTCCGCCACCGGGGACAGAAGGCTGGAACATTACCATTTCAAATGGCAGTGATTCGCTTAAAACAATGGCATTATCAAACGTGGCGCTCGCCACCTCCGGCCCAACGTATCGTTTTATGGAATATAATGGGACCAGATATTCGCACATTGTCGATCCGAAAACGGGCATAGGGCTGTTATTTCACGTGCGAACAACTGTTATTTCGCTGGATGGGACCGTTGCGGATGCACTAGCGACAGCATTCAGTGTGGCAGGAATCGCGAAAAGCAAGAAGATCATCGCACGGTTTCCTGACAGTAAAGTTTGGCTGGTGGAAAGGCAGGATGAGCGTGTGGCCGAATGGAATACATTGGAATAGTTTTTTAACCCTCACCTTGAAAGCATAGCTTACCGCTTTTTCAGCTAAAATTTATGACAAAGACTATTTTTATCGCTTCCGCAGAGCCATATGCAGGGAAGTCAGTGATTGCATTGGGCCTTGTTAATATGCTTTTGTCCAAAACACAAAAAATCGGTTTTTTTAAACCCATCATTTCCCAGCAGGAACCCGGGCGGAAAGACAAGCACATTGAGGCCATTATTAGTTACTTTTCATTGCCTATTGCTTACGAGGATACATTCGCTTTTACCCGGCAGGAAGTTTTGCAACACCCCGAATCGGAAAACTGGGGCGAAATGATCAACACCATTATCAGCAAGTTTAAAAAGCTGGAAGAGGATTACGATTTTACCGTCATTGAAGGAAGTGACTTTTTAGGTGAAGGAATTGCCTTTGAATTCGAATCCAACGCGGCGATTGCTAAAAACCTTGGTGCGCCGGTGCTGACAATCATCAATGGTGAAAATAAATCTACGGCTCAGATTATTAATTCAGCGCTGAATGTGCTGCGAAATTTTGAATCGCGTGAAGTCCAGGTGCTGGGCATTGTGGCGAATCGGGTTAAGGCCGAACAAGTGGAAGACGTCAGGGAATTGCTGCGGATGCAGTTACCGGACGACATTATGCTCACGGTGATTCCCTGGGAAAAAGCGCTGCTAAGTCCTACTATGCGCGAAATTGCCGATGCGCTCGACGCCAAAGTGCTTTTTGGGGAACATTTGCTTTCGAGCCAGGTTGACAACTACGTGACCGGTGCCATGATGCTGCCCAACTTTCTGAACCATATCAAAGAGAATGTGCTGATCATCACACCCGGCGACCGGGGCGACATTGTGATCGGTGCATTGCAGGCTAACCTTTCCACCAATTATCCCAAAGTTGCAGGCATTGTTCTGACGGCCGGAACCATTCCCGAAGAGCCGGTAATGAGGCTGGTGGAAGGTTTGCAAAACATTATCCCCATCATTGCCGTACAGCAAGGCACATTTGGAACGACGACGGCCATTGGTGCGATACATTCGCGAATTACTGCGGACAACACGAAAAAGATCGAGCTGGCGATCGACACTTTTGAAAAATATGTGGATATGAAAAAGCTGGATGATAAAATCATCACATTCCAGCCAGAAGGAATCACGCCACATATGTTTCAGTATCAACTGGTGAAATGGGCGAAAAGCCAGAAAAAGCACATTGTCCTGCCGGAAGGCAATGATGACCGGATTTTACGGGCGGCTGCCAGGTTAGTTGGCCAGAATGTGGTGGACCTGACGATCCTTGGTGATCCAACGGAAGTTGCCGCTGCTATTAAAAGGCTGGGAATAGATCTCGACCTGAATATAGTCAGGGTTGTAAATCCAACTCATTCGGAACATTATGAAGATTATGTAGAGACACTGTATGAGCTCCGGAAAAATAAAAATGTAAACCTGGAAATGGCGCGCGACCTGATGACGGATGTCTCGTATTTCGGCACAATGATGGTTTACAAAGGTCATGCGGATGGAATGGTTTCCGGCGCGGTGCACACGACGCAGCACACGATCCGGCCCGCATTGCAGTTTATCAAAACAAAACCAGGCGTTTCCATCGTCTCGTCCATCTTCTTTATGTGCCTCCCGGACCGCGTCGCGATCTTTGGCGACTGTGCCGTAAACCCAAACCCAACGGCTTCCCAGCTTGCCGATATCGCTATTTCATCCGCCGAAAGCAGTGCGAGATTTGGCATTGAACCGCGCATTGCAATGCTGTCTTATTCATCCGGAACTTCGGGAGAAGGCGAGGATGTGGAACGTGTTCGCGAGGCGACGGCTCTTGTAAAGGAGCGGGCGCCGCATCTCAAAGTGGAAGGTCCCATCCAGTATGACGCCGCTGTGGACCCGATTGTAGGCAACCAGAAATTATCGAATTCCGAAGTAGCAGGAAAGGCCAGCGTGCTGATTTTTCCAGACCTGAACACAGGGAATAACACTTACAAAGCCGTTCAGCGTGAAACGGGGGCTTTGGCAATCGGGCCGATGTTGCAGGGGCTGAATAAACCCATCAACGACCTGAGCCGCGGATGCACCGTCGACGATATTTTTAACACCGTGGTAATCACCGCCATTCAATGTCAGCAAGAATGAACATTCTCATCATCAATTCAGGAAGCAGCTCGCTTAAATATCAGTTTTTCAAAATGCCCGAGCAAAAACCGCTTTGTGTCGGGATCATTGAAAGGATAGGAAAAGAAAATTGTTTTATCAGGCATAAAGTGCAGCGGGACGGAGTGGAGAAGCTTACAGAAAAGACTTTCTTCGTCAAAGACCATTCCGAAGGCCTTCAAAATGTTGTGCAGTTATTAACCGATCCGGAAACGGGTGTTATTGAAAAGACTGGTGAAATTGAAGTGATCGGGCACCGGGTGGTGCATGGAGGCGAAGATTTTACGACGGCTGTTATGGTGACAGATGAAGTGAAAGAAAAAATCCGCTCGCTTTTTTCCCTGGCACCATTGCATAATCCTGTTAATTATAAATGCATTGAGATAGCAGAAAAGACTTTTCCGGACGCAAAACAAATTGCCGTTTTCGACACTGCGTTTCATCAATCCATGCCAGAATACGCATTTCGCTATGCAATTCCCGAGAAATATTATTCAGAAATGCGGATCCGCGCTTACGGGTTTCACGGCACCAGTCACAAGTTTGTCAGCTCCGCGGCGATGAACTGGTTGCAAAAGCCCGATGCTAAAATCATCAGCATTCATTTAGGAAATGGGTGCAGCATTACTGCCGTCGACGCGGGGAAGTCGCTGGATACTAGCATGGGTTTTGGTCCTTTGAGCGGACTCATCATGGGAACGCGGTCGGGCGACATTGATCCGTCTGTTATTTTGCATTTGCTTCGGCAGGAGAAAAAAACACCGGATGAGATGGATGTTTTGCTTAACAAGCAATCGGGCATGATGGGGCTTACAGGCCATAGCGACATGCGTGATGTGCGAAAACTACTTGAAATGGGTAATTATGACGCCGAATTAGCCGCGGACATGTTTGCTTACCGCATCAAAAAATACATTGGCTCTTATGCCGCAATATTAAATGGGCTGGACGCAGTCATTTTCACCGCTGGCGTAGGCGAGAATGACGCCCTCATGCGTGAGAGGGTCTGCAGGGATATGGAATTTTTAGGTTTGACGATCGATTCCGAGCGTAACCGGATTAAATCCGATGAGATTAATGAGATTAATACGCCAGAATCCCGTGTAAAAATCCTTGTAGTGCCTACCAATGAGGAGTTTGAGATCGCTAAACAGAGCTTTGAGTTATTAAGTGAAGAACCGCCATGCGAGCAAATTGAATTGTATTAATCCGATAATTATTAGTTTTAAATTATAGTTTTAAATGGTTGTTTAAATTAATCATTTAAAATGTTTGCGGAGTAAAAAAAATTGCAGACCTTTGGTTTGTAATTACATTGTGCGTTGAAGACAATCTGACAAAAATTAAATAAGACAAGCAAGTGAAGTGCATAACAGAAAAAAGCGAGGATAAGATTAAGGAAGCGGCCAGGAGGGTTTTTCTGAAAAAAGGTTTTGACGGAACAACGTCGAGAGACATTGCCCGCGAAGCGGATATGAACATTGCATTGACCAATTATTATTTTAGAAGTAAGGAGAAGCTGTTTTTAGAAATTTTCAGTGAAGTGCTGGCGATGTATTTCAACAACACCATTGAGATTTTGAATAAAAGAATCAGCATTAAGGAGAAAATCTCGGAAATGATCGAGCATGATTTTGCGATGATGAAGAATGAACCGGATATGGTCATTTTCATTATGAACGAGATCCACAAAGAGCCGGATCGCTTGTTTACGAGCATGTTTCATTTCAAGCGGTTGCAGGAAACCTATTTTACCCAACAACTGGAAGAAGGCATTGCCAATGGAACGATCAGAGATATGCGGCTCGAAAATCTGCTGCCCCTGATCAAGTGTTCGGTCGAGTTTATCTACCTGGCCAAACCTATTCATAAAAAACTGTATAACATGACGGACGAAGGATTTGAGACTTTTGCCGAAACCCAGAAGGAGCACATTAAGGAAATGATTTGCAGTTATCTGGTTATTGGATAAATTTTTTTTGCCTATCATTTAAACAAACATTTAAAATAAACATTTACTTGAACTAAGCCATGAAATTAAAATTTCATATCGCAGCCCTTATGTCTTTTTTGGCCACCGGCAGCATTAAAGCGCAGGAGCATTCGCTGCCGCAACTATTGGAATTAGCCATGAAGAATGATTTTAGCATTCAGTCGGCGCAGTTGGAAGAAAGGAAAACCAATGCCAGAATTGATGAGGTAAAATCGGCCCTGCTTCCCAGTGTGAATGTTTCGGGGGATTACAAGCGTTACTTTAAAATTCCAGGTCAGGTTGTGCCGGCAAGTGCATTTGGCGGACCCGAAGGGCAGTACAGTACATTGGCTTTTGGATTGCCTTACAATCTGTCAACAACAGCGCAAGTAACTCAGAATCTGTACAATCCATCCGTAAGATATGCACTGAAAGCAGCGAATCTGAATCGGGAGCTTACCTCGTTAAGCACTGTAAAAACCAAGGAAGATGTAGCTTACAATGTTACAGATGCTTATTACAACTTGGTTACGGTAGTGCAGCAGATGGCTTTTTTAGACAGCAACCTTATTTCGCTGGATCGCATGTACAAAGTTTCTGATTTGCTTTATCAGAACAAACTGGGCCAACGCGTGGATGTGGACAGGATTTTGATCAACAAAACCACAACAGAAACGCAGCTGGCAACATTGAAAGACAATTACAGTCAGCTCGTCAACCTCCTGAAATATTACACCGGGACCCCGCAATCCGATTCGTTGCGTATAGCGATAAACGTTAGTGATGTTTCGCTTCCTGTGCAGTCGCAAGATGCCGAATCAAGGCGCACAGATGTGGCTTTAATACAAAAGCAGCGCGATTTGAACGAGTTGCAGGACAAGAACATTAAGTCTGGCTTTATCCCGACTGTAAGTGCTTACGGAACAGCAAATATGTCGTTCTACGCCAAAGCAGGGGAGAATTCAACCTTTCAGGACGTGCCGGGTTACTGGGCTGGGTTGCAGCTGAACTGGAGTGTTTTTGACGGGATGGCAAGAAGGGCGAAAAGGAGTCAGAACCAGATCGATAACGAGAAACTGGGTGTGCAGCTGCGGCAGGTCAAAGAGTCCATAGCCATGGAAGAAGCCAATGCGAGAAACAAATTTGCCGTAGAACAAAGGAATATTAATGCAAAGAAAGATCAGGTGGCTTTGGCCGGCAGGGTTTACAAACAGATCCAATTACAATTCAAAGAAGGAACGGTTTCGCTGACGGACGTAATTCAAGCAGAAAACAGCAACCTGGACGCCCAAAGTAATTACCTGACTTCCCTCGTCCAATTGCTGAAAGCCGAACTGGAATGGAAGAAGGCGACCGGCTCATTGATACAAAAATAACATACTCAATTACTACTGTACTAAACATTAACATCAAGATTATGAAACGCTTACTTATATTTTTAGCCGTGATTGCTGGCATAGGCCTTACTGCCGCCAAGTTATTGGACAACAAAGAAAAAACTGCCGCAAAAGTTTACGTTCCCGATGCAGATCCCAAAGTAGGGGTAAAGGTTGCGGTTGCGGAAATGCGGAAATTGTCGCAAGAAGCATCTTTTTTAGGCTCGTTTACGCCTAACCGGAAAGTTGAAATCCGGCCGCAGGCAGGTGGCGAAATCGTTCGTCTGAACATTCAGGAAGGTCAATTTGTGAAAGCAGGGCAGTTGATCGCCAAGCTGGACGATGAACAATTGCGTTACCAGATTGAGGCCGCGCAAGTAACATTGGAAGGTTACCAAAATGATTTGAAAAGATACGAAGTGCTTGTAAAAGGCGACGCGGTCCCGGCCGTGAACCTGGAGAGAACGCAACTGAGCATCCGCAGCACCGAGGCGCAGATCAAACAACTGAAAAAACAAGTGGCCAACACCAGCATTATAGCACCGTTTTCGGGCATCGTAACGGCTAAAATGGTTGAAAAAGGCTCTGTTGTGAGCATTGGAACGCCGATGGCTGAAATTACGGACATTTCACTTTTAAAACTGGTGGTTAACATTCCTGAAAAATCGATCAATGAATTCCGCAATGGCAGAACCATTGGCATTCAAACGGATGTGTATCCCGACGCCAGTTTCAGCGGAAAAGTGACCATGGTAAGCGCAGAAGGCGACGACGCGCACAATTATCCGGTTGAAATTACGGTCCAGAATTCACAGAAAAATCCTTTGAAAGCAGGCATGTACGGTTCCATTGCCAATAATGCCGAAGTGAAAGGCGAAGCGCTTGCAATCCCACGTCAGGCGATTACAGGTTCCGCTAAGCAGCCGCAGGTTTATGTGGTTGAAAATGGTAAGGCAAAGCTGCGCGACGTAGCCATTGGCGCGACGACGAATGAATTTTATGAAATTACAAAAGGTCTGAAGGCAGGCGAGCAAGTGGTCACCAGCGGCCAGATCAACCTGCAAAACGGCACTTCGGTCATTGCGCAATAATCCACATTAGCCAGAAAAAACATGAAATTTATTCAAACCATATTAAAACGTCCGTCGATGATCATTGTGCTGTTTGCAGTGCTGATCCTCGGAGGGCTTGTTTCCTACACGCAGCTGAATTACATGCTGTTGCCGGAATTCTCAGTGCCAACCATCACCATCACAACGGTTTACCCGGGTGCGGCGCCTACGGAAGTAGAATCCGAAGTGAGTAAAAAGATCGAGGATGCCGTTTCGGGCCTGGACAACATTAAAGAAGTGACTTCCAAATCTTTGGAAAGTGCATCGCTGGTTATCGTTGAATTTAAAGCTGGGACGGACATTGACAAAGCTTTGGAAGATGCCCAACGTGATGTAAACAACATGCTGAGCGACTTGCCGGATGACGCGGAAACGCCGTCTCTATCCAAAATATCGCCCAGCGATCAGCCGATTATGCAGCTGCTGGCAACTTCGAGCCTGCCTAATGAAGTATTTTACCAGCAAGTTGAAGACAAATATTTGCCCATACTAACGCAGATAGAAGGCGTTGCCGAAATCACCATGACCGGTGGCGACCAGCGCGAGATCCGTGTGAATGTGAACAATGATAAGCTCAACTTTTACGGATTATCATTATTACAGGTTACGCAGGCCATTAATCAGGCGAATCTCGACTTCCCGACTGGAAAAGTGAAGAGCACAAGCGAAAATATGACATTGCGCCTCGCCGGAAAGTTTACTTCCATTGATGACATCAGAAATCTGGTCATCACCTCGCCCGTAACAGGCAGCCCCATCCGCGTGGGTGACGTCGCCAACATTACCGACGGCCTTACGGACGCAGAAAGCATCAGCCGCTATAATGGGATCAACGGAATTGGATTATTTGTAAAAAAACAATCCGATGCGAATGCGGTTGAGATCAGCAAATCCATTCAGGCGAAGCTTTCGGAAATAGAGAAAACCAATGTAAAGGACAAAGTGAAATTTGCCATTGCTTACGACAGCAGCATTTTTACGCTGGAATCGGTTGAGGCTGTAACCCATGACTTGATCATTGCTGTGATCCTGGTGGCTGCGGTTATGCTTCTGTTCCTGCACAGTTTCAGGAATGCATTCATTGTCATGGTTTCCGTTCCGGCATCATTGATCGCAGCTTTCCTTTTCATGTATTTGATGG
The DNA here is from genome assembly GCF_022869785.1 of Dyadobacter chenwenxiniae. NCBI lineage: Bacteria > Pseudomonadati > Bacteroidota > Cytophagia > Cytophagales > Spirosomataceae > Dyadobacter > Dyadobacter chenwenxiniae. Next base: position 7,050,454 of record NZ_CP094997.1, read on the forward strand.
GTTACTCGCTGAACCTGATGACATTACTGGCCCTTTCACTGGTGATCGGGATTCTGGTCGATGACTCGATTGTAATTCTCGAGAACATTCAGCGACATCTGGAAATGGGCAAAAACCGCTGGGATGCAACCATTGAAGGGGTTACGGAAATTGGATTTGCAGCATTGGCGATCACATTGGTAATCGTTGTGGTTTTTGTTCCAATCACATTTGTGAACTCCGTTATTGCCGATTTGCTTCGTCAGTTCAGCTTAACAGTCGCGTTTGCGACAATGGTCAGCTTGCTGGTAAGTTTCACGCTGACGCCATGGATGACTTCCAAAATGGCACGGATCGAACATCTGGATCCGAAAAATCCGGTTCAGGCTTTCTTATTATGGTTTGAAAAAGGCCTTACCAAGATGACCAAGTGGTATCACGGCAGTTTGCAATGGGTTTTGGGTCATAAGCTGGCATTCTCAGGAATTCTGGTGGCGATATTCGGGATGACGGTTTGGGTAATGAGCTTAGGCATCATTGGTTCTGAATTCGTAGCCGAAGGTGATCAGGGCAAGTTCTTATTGACTATGAAATTGGACAAAAGTGCCTCATTGCAGCAAAATAACCTTACTTCCAGACAGATAGAAGATTATTTGAGAAAAAAACCTGAGGTGAAAACGATCTTTGCCAATGTAGGCGGGGCCAGTACAGGCTTGAACAGCTCGGGACAAGGTGAAACAAACCGGACGGAGCTAACCGTAGAATTGATCCCTGTTACGGAGCGCGCTAATGCGCAACCAACAGAGGATTACATGCTTGCAGTGCGAAAGGAATTGGAACAGAAGTTTGCAGGAGTGGAATTCAATTCAGCGGCCGTAGGGATGGTCAACTCAGGCACGTCTCCCATCGAAATTTTCCTAAGTGGGGATGATTTGGATAAAATCCTTGCATCCGCAAACGACCTTGCCAACAGATTGAGAAAAACACCGGGCGCAAATGACGTGAATGTGTCCGTTGAAGCCGGTAATCCCGAAGTGCGCGTGGAAATAGACCGTGAAAAAATGGCGAAGCTTGGCCTCGACATCCAGACAGTAGGCGCTACTATGCAGAATGCATTTGCCGGAAATGATGATTCAAAATATCGCGATGGCGGTGAAGATTATGAGATCCGCATCATGCTGGACGCATTCGATCGCAAGAACCCGGATGATGTTAAGAATATTAACTTTTACAGTCCGGCAGCCAAGCGTCCGGTCCGTCTGGCGGAGTTCGCAAACGTGAGTTTAAGTAACGGCCCGTCGATTGTGGAGCGGAAAAACCGTCGTTCATCCGTGACGGTAACCGCTAATACATTAGGAATTGGATCAGGAACATTGGTGAGCAATATTCAGCAGGGGTTAGTGGAGAAGCCACTTCCGTCTGACGTGACGCTGACCTGGGGCGGTGACGCAAAAAATCAGAGCGAAGGGTTCGGGTCACTCGGTCTGGCGATGCTTGCAGGGTTGGTTTTGGTATACTTTATCATGGTGTTGCTGTACGACAGTTTTGTTTATCCGCTGGTGGTGTTGTTCTCCATCCCGGTGGCCGTTGTCGGAGCGCTTCTGGCACTCGCATTGTCGTCGTCAAACATTGGTATTTTTGCCCTTTTGGGGATGCTGATGCTGATCGGGCTTGTAGTTAAAAATGCAATTCTGATCGTTGACTTTGCCAATCAGCAGAAAGAGCTTGGCGTGCCGTTCAGACATGCCATTCTGATTGCGGGGGAAGAGCGTCTTCGTCCGATTCTGATGACAACCATTGCCATGGTGATCGGAATGGTGCCCATTGCAACGGCAACAGGCGCAGGTGCAGAATGGAAAAATTCGCTGGCATGGGTTTTAATAGGCGGGCTTACAAGTTCAATGCTTTTAACCATTTATCTCGTGCCAATGATGTATTATCTGGTCGACAGGGCTGCTGAAAAATGGGCGTCGTTCAGATTCCGTTCTGGCACGGTAACCAAAAGTATAGTGGTGGAGGAAGCCTAGCTAGGATAAACGTTAACATGAAAAAATTCCTGTTTGAAAAAGTTCCCAATTTTGAAAAACTGAAAGTCAACTGCGTCAGAACTTGACAATTTAAGAGCTGAATGGGGAAAAAATGCAAAAAGATTTTTTTCATGTTAACGGTAAAATGCAAAATGAATAGGCAGTTTGATGAACTAGTATGGCAGGTATCGGGTTTACCTTTTAACTTTGAATGCCAGTAAAGAATTTCCGGTAAATTGTTACGTCCGGATCGTAGTTTAAGAACAGGTTAAAAGAAGGCGCGGGAAGCCAAACTGACATTTTTATCAAACTCAAGTTCTAAAAATTTTAGCATGGAAAATAATCACTACAATACCAACTGATCGCTCTGATCACCCCTCAGCCTCGGCTTGAAAGCCACCAGGCACCCCACTAAAAGAAGCTGTTGATTCTGACATTAATTACTTATGGGTAAAAAATTAAATAAGCGCATCGCCGAATTTAAAGACGCGGCTATCATTAGATCCAAAGGTCTTTATCCTTACTTCCGCCCCATCGAATCCGGGCAAGACACGGAAGTTATCATCAATGGAAAGCCGGTCCTTATGTTCGGATCGAACTCATATCTGGGCCTGACCTCGCATCCTTACATTATTGAGATGTCTCAAAAAGCGGTGCAAAAATATGGAAGCGGATGTGCCGGATCCCGGTTCCTGAACGGAACGCTGGACATTCACGAAGAACTGGAAAGAAGGCTTGCCCTTTACACAGGAAAAGAAGCTTCGGTGCTTTTCAGCACAGGTTACCAGGCGAATCTTGGTGCATTGTCAAGCCTTACCGGCCGCAATGATTACCTGATCCTCGACGAGAGCGACCACGCCTCCATCATTGACGGCAGCCGTTTGTCTTTTTCAAAAGTGATCAAGTATGCGCACAATGATATGAAAGACCTCAGGAAGAAACTAAGCCTTTTGCCTGAAGAAGCCGTGAAGCTTATTGCAACAGACGGTATTTTCAGCATGGAAGGCGACATTGTTAAACTTCCTGAACTGAATGCGATTGCAGAAGAATTTGATGCCTCGGTGTTGGTGGACGACGCACACAGCTTGGGCGTAATTGGCAAGAACGGCGCAGGAACAGCATCCTACTTCGGACTGACGGAAACGACAGATTTGATCATGGGAACATTCAGTAAATCACTCGCTTCACTGGGCGGCTTTATTGCCGGAGATGCAGCAACAATCGATTATCTGAAACACCGCGCACGTTCGCTGATGTTCAGCGCCAGCATGACGCCGGCCGCAGTGGGCAGCACATTGGCAGCATTGGATATCATTGAATCAGAGCCGCATCACATTGAGCGTCTTTGGGCCAACACCAGATATGCCAAAGAATTGTTATTGGTTAATGGATTTGATTTGGGTAAAACCGAAAGTCCGATCCTGCCGGTTTACATCCGTGATAACGAAAAAACATTCCTGATGACCAAGCTGTTGCAGGAAGACGGCGTTTTCGTCAATCCGGTTGTTTCGCCAGCGGTTCGTCCGGAACATTCATTGATCCGCTTCTCCCTGATGGCGACGCACACTTTCAGTCAGATCGAAGAAGCAGTTGATAAAATGACAAAAATTTATCGTCAGATCTGTCCGGAAGCGGTTACCGCAAAACTATGAAGCGCATTGCCCACGTAAACTCTCCCAAAGATCTCGAATCGTTCATCGATTTTCCCCACGAGTTATATAAGGAAAATCCAAACTACGTTCCGGAGCTTTTTATCGCACAAAGAGACATGCTTTCTCCGAAGAAGCATCCCTTTTATGAACATTCGGAAGTGAAGCTGTTTCTGGCTTACGAGGGAGAGAAGATTGTGGGACGTGTTGCGGCGATTGATAACCGCAATCACAATGCGTTTACAGGCAGAAAAGACGGCTTTTTTGGTTTTTTTGATACGATCAATGACCAGGAAGTTGTAGATCTGCTGATCGGGCAGGCGGCTGAATGGGTTAAATCCAAAGGCGCAGATACGCTGATAGGACCGGTCAATTTGTCGACCAACGACACTGTGGGTTTGCTGATTGAAGGATATGACAAGCCGCCAATGGCTATGATGCCTTACAATCCGCCCTATTATGTGCCTTTGCTTGAAAATACAGGTCTTGTAAAAAAGACCGATTTGCTTGCTTACGAGATCAATGTAAACGAGGCGAATGACAAGTCAGTGAGGCTGATCGAAGCATTGGAAGGAAGATTGAAAAGAAGCGGCATTACGATTCGCAAGATCAATTTGAAGGATTTCAAGGGTGAGGTGGCCAAGATCAGGGAAATTTACAACAGTGCCTGGGACAAGAACCTGGGCTTTGTTCCGATGACCGAAAAGGAATTTGATTACCTGGCCAATGATTTGAAATTAGTCCTTGATCCGAATTTTTGTCTTGTCGCAGAAAAGGATAACAAGCTGGTAGGTTTTGTGCTGGGCATCCCGGACATTAACCAGATCCAGATTAAGATCAAAAAAGGACGTTTGTTGCCAACCGGAATTTTTAAATTATTGTTTGGCAAAAAAAATATAACCCGCATTCGCGTACTAACGTTGGGCGTGATTGAAGGATATCGCAAAATGGGCATAGAAGCCTGTTTATACGGCCATATCATCAAAAACACCTACGGCACAAAAGTCACAGGTGGCGAATGTTCATGGATGCTGGAAGGCAATTATCTGATGAATCACGCCATCGAGCAAATCAACGGAAAGCTGTACAAGCGGTACAGACTGTTGGAAAAAGAAATATGAAAGAGAAAGTATTCATAACGGGGGCGAGCGGTTTTATCGGTTATCATCTGGTAGAAGCTGCACTGGAAGCAGGCATGGAAGTGCATGCAGCAACCAGGCCCACCAGCGACCTGACGTTTCTGAAAAAGCTGCAAGGCGATTTGGAAAAGACCGGAAAAGGACCGCTGACTTTTGTGAATACAAATTTTGATTCAAGGGATTCCTTGAAAGAATTACTGGAAAATGGAGGCTATTCCTACATTATCCATGCAGCAGGAGTGACCAAGGCTAAGAAAACGGCTGTTTACAATAAAGTCAATGCAGAATATTCCCTGCATCTGGCGCAAGCGGCCATGTCAGCCAATATTCCTTTAAAACGCTTTGTTTTTCTAAGCAGTCTGGCCGCTATTGGCCCGCTGGCTTATGCTGAACAGCAGCTTATCACAGAGGAAACATTGCCCATTCCTGTGACAGATTATGGTAAAAGTAAATTGCTGGCTGAGCAAAATCTCGAGCAAGTGAGCGGCTTACCATTAACCATCATCCGTCCGACTGCCGTTTATGGTCCCGGTGAAAAGGATTTGTTTATTCTTTTCAAAACACTGAACAATGGATTGGATGCATATATAGGCAAGGGCCCGCAACGGCTCAGCTTCGTTTATGTAAAAGATCTTGTGGCTGCCACCATGGCTGCAATGCTGGAAAACCAGCGCGAAATCACAGTATATAATATTTCCGACGGACAGGCTTACGACCGCTATGCATTCGCAGACCGGTTCCGGGAAATCAGCGGTAAAAACATATTCAGGGCACATTTACCTTGGTTTTTGGTAAGGTTAATGGCTGGTTTACTGGACTTTATCTATGGATTTACCTCCGTAACCCCGGTTTTAAACAGGGAAAAACTCAAAGAGCTCACAGCTGCAAACTGGATCTGTAGCATAGACGCAGCCAGGAACAGCCTGCACTATACACCGCAATATGACTTGCGGCAGGGAATGCAGGAAACCCTAATGTGGTACAAAGAAAATAAGTGGCTATAACATTTCAGGGTATCTAATCGATCATTACACCGGGTTCCCGTCAGGAAACTCATGTTTATGATGCATGGCAAAGTCATGAAAAAACACGTTACGACGTTCAAAAATGAAAACATTAATTAAGTCGGTATGGTTAAAAGTTTTCCTGATTATCTGTCTCGTACAGATCATTTCAGGAACGGCCATAGCGCAAAGCACCTCAATTAAAGGAACCGTTACCGACGCAAAAACAGGCGAAACATTGCCGTTTGTGTCCATCCTGATCCCGGGAACAACAATGGGGACAGCCTCCGATGCAGACGGAAAATATGCGATGACATTGCGCGAAGATTACAAAACCGTAAAATTCACCTACGTAGGATATCTCAGCATTGAAAAACCCATTACTCCAGGCATCGATCAGGTGATTAATGTGAAAATGTCGGTGGATGCTTCCATGCTGAAAGAAGTAACCATTAAAGGAAGAGGACGATACAGAAACAAGGATAACCCGGCTGTTCAGCTGATCCGCGAAGTGATTGCGCACAAAGACCAGAATAAAATGGCGGCTAATGACTTCGTGGAGTATGAGCAGTATGAAAAGATCTCGTTTGCGCTGAGCAACCTCTCGGACAATTTCAAGGAGAAACGCATTTTCAAGAATTACCAATTCCTTTTTGAGGATCAGGATTCGACTGCCATGGGCGGGAAGAATATGTTGCCTGCTTACATCCAGGAAAAGCTTTCGCAGGTTTATTTCCGCAAAAATCCTTATACCAAAAAGCAATGGGTGCTGGCGAACAGAAGGGCTGAATTCGACGCGAAATTTGTGGATAATGACGGTCTGAGCGCCTATTTCAACAGGTTATATGAAGATATTAATCTGTATGAAAATGACATTTCCATTGCGACTAACCTGTTACTGAGCCCGATCGCGAATTCCGCACCGACGTTCTATAAGTTCTTCATTCGTGATACGATCAAGACAGAAACGCCATGGTTGGTTGAATTGGGATTTGTGCCACGAAATAAAACAGACATGCTGTTCGAAGGCAAGCTGTTTATCACGTTGGATGGAAATTATGGAGTTCAAAATGCTTATCTGACTGTCAACAAAGACATTAACCTCAATTTCATGCGTGACCTCGAAGCACGTCTGGAATATGAAAAAGGACCGGACGGACGCTATCACCCAACGAAGACAACATTGGGCATGGAGTTCGCATTAGGCGAGAAAAATGCAGGTTTTTATGGCCAGCGCGTGGTGAATTTTAAAAACTACACCATTAACCAAAGCCGGCCCGACAGTGTTTACCGCGGACCCAGGGAAGAAATCGTGTTCAATCCTGATGTAAAAACCGGTGAAGCATTCTGGGCTGGCGTGAGACATTTGCCCCTGGAAAAAATGGAGCTGAACATTTACCGAAATGTGGATACCCTCCAGACCATTCCGTCATTCCGCAGGACCATGGACATTGCTACGCTTTTCTTATCCGGTTATAAATCGTTTGGAAAAGTGGAAGTAGGGCCGGTGAACACATTTTACAGTTTCAACCCGGTTGAGGGTTTCAGGCTGCGTTTTGGCGGACGGACTACAACCGATTTCAGCAAGCGCTTCTACCTGGAGACTTATGCAGCTTACGGTTTCAAGGACCAGAGATGGAAATACTTTTTGAGCGGGACTTATTCATTCAATAACAAATCCGTTTACCATTTCCCGCTGAACTACATCCGCGCCAGTTACCAACGTGATACCAAGATTCCGGGTCAGGATTTGCAGTTTGTGCAGGAAGACAACTTCCTCTTGTCATTCAAAAGGGGCGATAACAACCGCTGGCTTTACAATGACGTGTACAAGCTGGAATATGTGCGTGAGTTCGAAAGCCGCTTTTCATACAAGATCGGTTTTACCAACTGGAAACAAACCCCAGCGGGAATTTTGAAATACGAAAGGCTTGATAAAGAAGGTAGTTTAGAGAATGTGGGAGGCCTGAGCAACACAGAAGCGAATCTGGAAGTGCGCTATGCACCGCATGAGCAATATTACCAGGGAAAATTGTATCGCACGCCGATCATTAATAAATACCCGATTTTCACCTTGCGCTACAATGCAGGTTTAAAAGGTGTTTTTGAAGGTCAAAACCGGTATCACAACGTTTCAGCCAACATTGCAAAGCGTGTTTACCTTTCGCAGTTTGGTTATGCGGACGTAACGGCCGAGGGAAGTTACATTTTTGGTAGCAATGTCCTTTTTCCGCTGCTTACCATCCACCGCGCCAACCAGACTTATGCTTACCAGCTCAACAGCTATAACCTGATGAACTTCCTGGAATTTGTGAGCGATCATTATGCCAGTCTGGATGTGCAGTATTATATGAACGGGTTTCTTTTCAACAAAATACCATTGTTGAAAAAACTGAAACTGAGAGAGGTTTTCAGCTTCAAGGGGCTGATGGGCGGACTTCGGGATGAGAACAATCCAATGAATAGCCCTGGACTTTTCCGCTTTCCGGTGGATGAGAACGGCAAGCCGATCAGTTACACATTATCCCGGGAACCTTACATTGAAGGAAGCGTCGGCATAGCCAACATTTTCAAGCTGTTAAGAGTGGATCTTGTAAAACGTTTTACCTATCTCGACAACCCGAATGTTTCGGAGTGGGGGATCAGGGCGCGTTTCAGGCTTGATTTTTAAGGAGAACAAAGAAATACGACACCAATTATATATGAATTACGCAATTATAGCGGCCGGGGAAGGGTCACGTTTGGCAAGGGAGGGCTTCAAGCATCCCAAACCAATGGTGACGCTTTATGGGGAAATGCTGATAGACAGGCTAATAGGGATTTTTATGCGTAACAATGCAGAAAAAATCATGATCATTATCAATGAAGAATCTGCCGAACTGGAAAGTCACCTGTCAGACCTGAGCCTGACATTGCCGATTCAGATTGTCAAAAAATCAACGCCGAGCTCGCTGCATAGCGTGTACGAACTGCTGGGAAGCGACCCGGAACTGGAAGCCATCTGCCTGACGACAACGGACACGGTTTTTAAGGAAGAGGAATTCACAGCCTACATTCAGGAATTTGCAGCGAATGAGAAACTGGGCGGCCTGATGGCTGTTACCACGTTTATTGACGACGAAAGTCCTTTGTATGTAACAGTGGATGATGCAGATAACATTACAGCGTTCACGGATAAAAACACCACGCAAACGCGCTTCGTCTCCGGCGGGATTTATTGCCTCAGGAAAGAAGCGATTGCGCTGGTAAGCGAAGCAGTGCATGGCGGTGTGAGCCGGATGCGCAATTTTCAACGGCAGTTGCTGGAAAACGACATTCATCTGAAAGCTTACCCGTTTTCGAAAATTGTGGATGTGGACCACGTGCAGGATATTAAAACAGCCGAGCTTTTTTTAAGCCCCGAAACTGCTGTTTGATTAAAAATAAATTGAGTAACCGACACCAATAAAGGCAGGAGCGTTCAGCCTGCCGCAGCGTAAATGAGTGATTTAAACATATTAGGCGTTCCCAGGAACCGCAAGTTCTCGCCTAACCACATTGGAAATGATGATGCGATTTTTTCTTTGACAGCAAAGGAATTAGAAAAAATGGGATGCAAAGTGCGGATCAGTTTTGAGGATGATTTTTTGAATAACGAGAACATTGCCGAACAAAAGATCTTCACAATGGCCCGCCAGAAGGAAGTGGTAAAAAAATTGCAGGTTTTAGAGGAGAACGGTGCTCAGGTCATCAACTCAGCATTCGGCATAGAAAATTGCTTCCGCACCAACCTGACCAATGCATTGAACCTGAACAACATCCCGGTTGCCGAAAGCTACATTGTGCCGACGGATTATACGGGTGACGAAGTTTTTGATGCAATTACAGGAAAGGGATATTGGATCAAAAGGGGCGATTTTCACGCTATTCATAAGGAAGACGTTTCATTTGCCGCGTCGCGTGAGGAAGCCAGAGAGATTTTGCGTGAATATGCATTGCGGGACATTCCGGATGCTGTGATCAGCAAACATTTGATCGGTGACCTGGTGAAATTTTACGGCGTGCGTGGGACAGATTTTTTCTTTTGGTTTTATCCATATGACAACAACCATCATAAATATGTTGAATATCAAAACATTAACGGCAATTCAGCTTACTATCCATTCGATGCGGATCAATTGAAGGTTGTTGCAACCGAAGCGGCAGGAGCTGTTGGAGTAGATGTTTACGGTGGCGACGCCATTGTTGGTAAGGACGGCAGCTTCGGCATTATCGACTTGAATGACTGGCCCAGTTTCGCGCCATGCCGCGACCAGGCCGCAGGACACATTGCCCGGATGATTTACGAGAAATTTACAAAAAGCAATTAATGGATCCAGTTATAAAGCGCCCCGAAACGACCATTACTGAACCTGAAATTTCAGCATTCGAAAGTTCGCTGAAATCCAATGATACGGAAGAACAGATCGACATTTGGTTTTATCGGCCTATCGGATATCAAATAGCCTTGTTTTGCGCCAAAATAGGGTTACGGCCCAATCCGGTTACCATTATCAGTATTTTCTTCGGCGTGGCAGCCGGGATCTTGTTTTACTACCAGGAGCTGTGGATCAATGTGATCGGGATGTTGCTGCTGGTATTTGCCAATTCGCTGGATAGCGCGGATGGTCAGCTGGCCAGGATGACGAATGATAAAAGCCGGTTGGGAAGGATTTTGGATGGTGCTGCGGGTGATTTCTGGTTCATTGCGATTCACATTGCGATTTGCCTCAGGAGCATGAATGAGGGCTGGAGCGCCTGGATTTGGGTCCCGGGTGTGCTTGCGGGGGCGTCGCACGTGGTGCAATCCGCGATGGCAGATTATTACCGGAATGTGCATTTGTTTTTTATTAAAGGAACATCGGGAAGTGAGCTGGACAACAGCCGTGATTTGCAAAAGGAATACGACAGCCTGAGCTGGAAATCGGATTTTGGAATGAAATTCATTGCCCGGACTTATCTCAATTACACGAAGTTGCAGGAAAGCTTTTCGCCGCATTTGCAGAAGTTGCTGGGTTTGGTTCGTGAAAAATATAAAACAGGCTTGCCAAAAGATCTGGTTACCGATTTTCGGGCGCATAACAAGCCATTGATGAAGTATACAAACATTGTCCAGTTCAACACGAGGGTGCTATTCCTGTTCCTTTGGCTCTTTCTGGACCAATCGTGGATTTATTTCTTCTTCGATATGTTTGTCCTTAACCCCATTCTGATTTACATGATCGTAAACCAGGAGAAAGTGAGCCGTTATTTTTATCAAAAGATTCTGACTGGAAAAACGAATGAGTTCCAAGGCGTATAAAGCCCTTTTCATGGCCGTAGGCATCCTGTCACTGGGTTATATGATCTATGGCACGGGGCCGCTTGTGATTTGGGAAAATATAAACAGGACTGGCATCTGGTTCATCCCCGTTATCGGGAGCTGGCTGGTGATTTACGTTCTGAATGCGCTGGCATTCCGGTCGATTATCCGGGAGCCGAATTTGCCGGAAAGCAATCTTTCGTTTTGGTCTGTTTTAAAGCTGACGATCTCGGGATATGCGATCAATTACATTACGCCATTTGTGGCATTGGGCGGCGAGCCTTACCGGATTTTGGAGCTGAAACCTGCATTAGGAATTCAAAAAGCCACTTCTTCGGTGTTGCTTTACAGCTTAATGCATATGTTTTCGCACGTGATTTTCTGGCTGGTTTCCATCGTTTTGATCGTCGCCGTTGTGCCTTTGAATGATATAATGCTGGTTGGATGCGGCATATTGCTGGTTACGGGACTGGTTTTGGGATATTGGTTTATCAATGTTTATAAAAAAGGTTTTACGGTAAGCACGTTCCGTCTTTTGGAAAAAATCCCTTTTGTAAAAACCAAGGCGAGGGCATTTGCATTAAAGAATTCGGAAACATTATACGAAGTCGACGACCAGATCCGCATTTTATATGCCGAAAGGAGAAACATTTTTTACCTGTCGTTGTTTTATGAATTCACGGCAAGGGTCATTGGTTGCGCAGAGATCTTTTTCACTGCCCACGCCATTGGATTGGGCATGTCTTTGTCGGAATCACTGATCATCAGCTCGGGATCATCGCTCTTTGCCAACCTGATTTTCTTCTTCCCGATGCAGCTGGGCACTAGGGAAGGCGGGCTCGCATTAGCATTAAGCAGCGTAGGATTTGCAGCAGCGCAGGGAATTTTCATCGGCATCGTCATGCGGATCAGAGAAATAGTCTGGATCATCATTGGATTGGCATTGATGAGTAAAAAGGTGAAAGTGAAGGAGGAAGTAGCTTTGGCAGAATGACTTAGTGATCGGCTGTCGGCAATCGGCTGTCGGCAATCGGGCGCATTTGATTTAATATATTTTTATAAACTACAAAAGGCTGGAAGCTGACTGCCGAAAGCCGAAGTACACAATGATAAATGGCATTCTACTAGATTACGGCGGTACGATCGATACCAACGGCCTGCATTGGGCTAATGTTTTATGGGAAAGTTACCAGCGTAACCAGGTAAATGTGGATAGGGATGCATTCGCAGAGGCGTACAAATTCGGCGAGAGAGCCCTGGCGATCAAACCGATCATTGAACCGCATCATATATTCTATGATGTTTTGTTTCTGAAAGTTGAGCAGCAATTCAGCTTTTTGAGAGAAAAAGGATTTGAATTAAATGATGCAGCGATTGAGGCGATAGCAAGCGAGTGTAATGATTTTGCACGCACTACTGTTGAAAAAGCCGCGCCGGTTTTGGCCGGGCTGTCGCAAAAATACCCGCTTGTGATGGTTTCCAATTTTTATGGAAACATCAATCATGTTTTGAAGGATTTCGGCATTAGGGATTATTTCCAGGCTGTTGTTGAATCTGCTGTGGTTGGCGTCCGGAAGCCCAGCCCGCAAATTTATCAGCTCGGAATTGATCAACTGGCGTTGCCTCCTGCGGAATGTGTCGTGATAGGGGATTCGTATTCCAAAGACATTCAGCCAGCCAAGTCCTTAGGCTGTAAAACAATCTGGCTGAATGTGAAAGGATGGGATGAAGCCGATACGGACTTCAAAGTTTCGGATGCGGATGTTGAGATTACCGATTTTGCCCAAATAGCGGATACAATTACAATTTTGGGTTAGTTGTCAACTTTTATCGGGCACCGACACCAGCCCTGATAAAATTAAATTGAAAATAAAGATGTACGACATTTGTACCATAGGGCACATTACTTTGGATAAAGTAGTAACTGCCCAGTCTGTCAAATACATGCCCGGCGGCACGTCGTTCTACTTTTCGAAGGCGCTTCGCCAATTCGATGTGGACTACATGCTGGTGACGGCGCTGGCAGAAGAAGAAAACCATATTGTATCTGCATTAAGGGACGAAAACATCCAGGTGTTCTCGCAACCGAGTGAACATACTGTGTATTTTGAAAATATCTATAGTGCCAATCAGGACCACCGCGAGCAGAATGTGCTGCATAAAGCTGCACCGTTCACGACGGCGCAAATGCCTGACATTGAATCGCGGATATTTCATTTGGGTCCTTTGCTTTCCGATGATATTACTGTGGATCTGTTGAAATCGCTTGCCCAAAAGGGCACAGTTTCACTGGATATCCAGGGTTATTTGAGATATGTAAAAGACCAGAAAGTTTTGTATAAAGACTGGGCTGACAAAAAAGAAGCGCTTCCGCATGTTTCGATCCTCAAAGCAAATGAGTTTGAAATGGAAGTGGTGACAGGCACCAGCGACGTGCGCAAGGGCGCTGAATATCTGGCGGACCTTGGTGTAAAAGAAGTGATTATCACACTGGGCAGCAAAGGCTCACTGATCTATAAAGACAATGATTTTTTCAGGATTCCGGCTTATAAGCCAACGGCGATCGTGGATGCGACCGGCTGCGGGGATACTTATATGGCGGGTTATCTGAGTAAAAAAATACAAGGAGCTGATATCCAGGAAGCGGGTGAGTTCGGAGCGGCAATGGCCACTTTGAAAATCCAGTCATCCGGGCCGTTTTCGGGTAATGCCGCAATGGTTGAAGAAGTGCTCCAATATGGAGAATGTGATCGTGAAATGATCGCCCACGCAATTTATCAATAGTACTCAACAATAGTCATGAAAAACGCAGTTAGTATCGTGCTGGCTATTAGCCTGCTGCTGTGTTCGTATTCAGGAAGTCAATCTGCTGTCAAAAATTCAAAGGCGTCCGTTGCTGAGCCCGACGAATTTCCCGTACCAAAGAATATCCCCGGATTACTTTTCTACATTCAGCGTGATCCCAATGCGAATACAATCATTTATCATCTTAACCTGGATGAGCAGGGCCAGTTAAGTCGTAAGAATCCTGTTGACGCGTTTTGGATCAGATACACCGATGGTGGGGAAAGAAGGGATCTCAATTACCTGCAAAGAAAATTTGCTTACGGGATCAACTCCAAGCCGCTGGGAAATGCGACCTATGAACTGCGGTCGGTGGCTTACTCGAAAATGCCGCTTTATCTTCGCAAGGACAGCAAGAACGAGTATCACGTTTACGCGAACATTAATAAAAAGGAATGCATTCTGAGCCGGGTCTTCATCCGGATCGACGGGGGGACGTTCTGGTCTCCCAATGTACTATATATCGAACTTAAGGGAACTGAGACGGCTACCGGGAAGACGGTAACCCAGCGGATTAAACCAGTATGACATGGCTAAAAATTATGTCTCAAACTCAAAGGGATCTTCAAGAATGTTTAAAAATAATCTTCTTGAATCCCTTTCGAAGGTCCACTTCAGCGTACCGCTCTTCATTTTTATTCCGGTAATCGTTTATTTTTCCTGGAAATCGTTGCAGCCAGGAGGTTTGGTTTGGTATGATTTTGTTCTGACAGTTCTCGGCGGCTTGTTCGTCTGGACGTTCACAGAATATTTCATGCATAGGTTCGTGTTTCATTTTTCGCCCAAAGGAAAGTGGATGGAACGGATACACTTTATTTTTCACGGAGTGCATCACGACTATCCCAATGATTCTAAGCGACTTGTGATGCCGCCGTCAGTAAGTATTCCGTTAGCGACTGGATTTTATTTTTTATTTGCCATTTTTATGGACGAATTCCGTGTCGCTGCTTTTTTCTCAGGTTTTATGACCGGGTATTTGTTCTATGATATGAGCCATTATGCATTGCACCATGCGAACTTCAAATCTCCATTTTGGAAGAAATTGAAAAAGCATCATATGGAGCATCATTACGCTGATTCTGAAAAGGGTTATGGTGTAAGCTCAGACTTTTGGGACAGGATATTCAAGACGAAAGAAAGCAAACGGGAGAAAGCTGAACTACATCAAACCTAACCTAGTATGACAGAGACACCGCAGCCCGAACAGGACAATGTTTTCAAAGATGAAATTACCAAAGTGTCGGATTTTAAATTCGGGACAACAGTTGTAAAAGTTTTTGACGACATGGTCAGCAGATCAGTCCCGTTTTACAACGAAATGCAGCGCATGCTGGGAGAAATTGCGGCGGATCACGTCAAGGAAGGAAGTTTTGTGTACGATCTGGGATGTTCGACAGGCACAACGATGATCGAAGTGGACAAGCTTATTCCATCGGATGTCCGGTTCATAGGAATCGACGAGTCGACCGAAATGCTTGAAAAGTGTGATGTGAAATTGAAAGAAGCGGGTTTTGTCCGGCCTTACGAGCTTGTAACGGGTGATCTGCATGAGACATTGCCGATCAAGAATGCTTCCGTTGTTATTCTTTGTCTCACATTGCAATTCGTCAGGCCGCTTTACAGAGAGCGGTTACTGCGCAACATTTACGAAGGACTGAACCCTGGAGGCGTGTTGCTGCTGGTGGAAAAAGTGCTTGCCGAGAGTACGGTTTTCAATCGTGATTTTATTAAATATTATTACAATTATAAGCGCCGTAACCATTACAGCGAGATGGAAATTTCGCAAAAAAGGGAGGCCCTGGAAAATGTTCTCATACCATATAAGCTGTCTGAAAATCTGCTTTTATTGAAGGAAACGGGCTTTGGAGATTGTGAAACTTTCTTCAAATGGTATAATTTTTCAGGTCTAATCGCTTATAAAAAATGATGGTCACAATCGGCAATTTCTTTTTCAGGTTCAGAAACATATTGTTCATTTTTCTATATCTGCTTTTGTTCTTACCCTCGCCTTTGCTATTTAAGCCAGAGCATTTTGGAGAGAAATATTATTTGTTCCCAATCATTCTGGGGCTTTTAGTGACATTCTCGGGTGAGATAATCCGTGGAATTACGATCGGGCTTGCATACATTATCCGCGGCGGCCGGGATCGCAGGGTTTATGCGGAAAAGCTGGTAACGGAGGGAATTTTTAAACATTGCCGAAACCCACTTTATGTTGGAAATATCCTAATGTTGCTGGGTGTCGGGATTTTATCGAATTCTTTGGTATATGTGGGCATTGTTATGCCGTCTTTTTTGTTCATCTATCAGGCGATCGTGCTGGCAGAAGAGAACTTTCTGCGCAACAAGTTCGGCGCCGACTTTGATCAATATTGCAGGAAAGTGAACAGATGGATCATCGATTTTAAAGGCATGTCAGAGACTTTCAATGATATGCGTTTCAATTATAAACGATGGATTTTAAAGGAATACAACACGTTGTTCGTCTGGTTAGTAGGGATCACGGCTATCATATTATTCAGGTATCCCGAGCTTACACCTGACAGTGATACGCGTGTGAGGCTTTTCATAGGCATTGTCGTTTTTTTTGGTCTCGTTTATGGATATATTAAATATTTGAAAAAATCCGGCAAAATGACAGACAGCCTGGCCTAGCGTGCCTCTTTTAATGATCTTACTTGGGGAAGCTTTTCAGACTGTTGCCGATTCATGCGGAACGAATAAGTAAAAATCATAACCCCCTAAGTACAGTAAGCATTATGAAAATTGTCATTGTAGGAGGAGGTTTTGCAGGTGTAAACCTTGCGCTCGACCTCGCTAAGCATAATAAGTTCGAAGTTACGCTCGTAGATAAAAACAATTATAATTTTTTCCCGCCGCTGATCTACCAGGTCGCTACGGCATTTTTAGAGCCTTCCAGCATAAGCTATCCGTTCCGGAAACTTTTCAAGGGTAAAGGCAATCTGGCGTTCCGGCTTGGAGAGTTGCAAAGCGTGGTAACGACCGAGAACAAGATCATTCTTTCAAACGGAGAGCTGGGATACGACTATCTGGTTTTTGCAACCGGTGCCGAGACGAATTTCTTCGGCATGGAGAATGTAAAGCGCAATGCAACTCCTATGAAAACCGTGGAAGATGCCATCGGTATGCGGAACAGGCTTCTGCAGCAAATGGAGCGGGCCACCATTTCAGAAGATCCCGAAGAAGTCCGCAAGCTTTTGACCGTTGTCATAGCCGGTGGCGGACCGACCGGCGTGGAGATTTCCGGCATGTTCGCCGAGATGCGAAATGGGATTTTGAGACAAGAATATCCCGAACTGGCAGGAAAAGGAAGCGAGATCTATCTGGTTGACGGCGGTGATGCCTTGCTTTCGCCCATGAGCGAAGCTTCTCAGAAAGACACTTACGAGGCTTTGCGGAAATTAGGTGTGAAAATCAAGCTGAATACACACGTTTCCGATTTCGTGGACGACAAGGTTTGTTTCAGCGAGGGTGAATGCATTGAAGCAAAAACATTGATCTGGGCTGCAGGCGTTACGGGAAAAGTCTTTGAAGGCATTCCGCCGGAAGCCTATGGCCGCGGACGCAGAATGCTTGTGGACGCTTACAATAAATTAATTGGCTCGTACAACATTTACGCAATCGGCGATGCAAGCCTGCAGCAAACGGACCCGAATTTTCCGAACGGGCATCCGCAGGTCGCACAAGTAGCCATTCAGCAGGGAAAAACACTTGCGCAGAATTTCAGAAGATTGGCCGAACATCAGCCACTAAAACCCTTCGCGTACCATGACAAGGGTTCTATGGCGATCATTGGCAGGGCAAAAGCGGTTGTGGATATGCCATCGCCCAAGCTCCATTTCAAAGGCGTGATCGCATGGCTGGCGTGGCTGTTTATTCACCTGATCTCGCTCATTAACCATCGAAACCGGATTAAAACACTTTACAATTGGATGGTGGCTTATTTTACCAAAGATCAGTCACTTCGAATGATCATTAAGCCGTCTGTCACGGAGAAAGTCCAGGAGCCGGTTTTAAAAGAGTAATTCAAATTTAACATTGGCAATTCAACAAAAACGCGGAATTTTAAGGGCCGTCAGATAGCCAGCGCGTTTTAAAATAAAAAATAATGGAACCGACTATTATTGATGTAATCCAAGATGCACCATACGGTCTCCAGAACATCGACTCTTCCATCTCGTTCAGAAATTTTATCAGTTTTCTGGAAAAGAAAGCAGGACAGGAACAAACAGTCAAAAAAACATTTTTCTCCATGGTGCTGGACAGACTTCGGTCGAATCCGGCGTTTTCTGCCGATATTGACATTAGCAATATCGCGGATTTCAGAGAAGAATTGAGTTTGGTCTATGGCATGCTAATGCCACCCGTTACAAACGAAGATGAGGTTTTCTGGGCACTCAGCACACCTGTTAGTCCTGTCGTATTTTACGGGACATCGGGCTTTTATAAATTGATGACGGATAATTCCGGCTGCGTCCGGTGCGAAATTGCCGATAAGACGGTCGTCAATGTGAAGCAGAAAATGAAAAAGCTTTACTCGTTTATCCTCGAACGTCTGTATCATTTTCCGCCCCTGCACGAAAACGACCTCATTATTGCGCTTAATGATGACAAAACGGGTCTGAAAAGATATTATCGTGCCAATCTGGACACCCGGTTTGCCGACGTTTACGCCAAAGGAAGTCTGCCTGAGCTGGATCTCGAGGAAATTCGGAAGGAATTACAGGAATCTGATGATATTACTGTCCTCACCCGTCTGCTGCCACTTTCATTATTCCGGTTTGAAGGTTTTTCCGTTATAATGTTTACGGATGTAACGGGAGAGCATGCGGTTGATAGCATTAAGAGTGCAATCCTGGATAGAGCCTCGAACGACGCTAACACGTATTTCAGAAATGTCACCGATGCTTTGAAAATGCTTGCCTGCAGTTCGGATATTGATTTTGGCCTCCTGCCTGTGTTGCGTGTGAACAATAAGCTGGTTTTTGACCGGAGCACAGTACTTTTTAGCAAGCTGATGAGCGCGGCACTAATGGACGACCGGGCGGAGGAAATGTACTTGTCCATGGCCAATCAATATTTTCAGGCGCCTAAGGTGCTGTTAATGAGAAATCTGGCTATGGAGGATGAGAGTAAGCAGGATTTTATACGCATTCTCAAGAGTGATGGAGTAGAGTCTTATGCCTTGCTGCCGGTTTACTACGACCGCAAAGCCATAGGCGTACTTGAAGTGTATTCCAAATCACATAAAGCGATCGATGAGCGTGTGCTTGCGCGGCTGGATGCTGCACTTCCGTTTATAGGACAAATGATGAAATACTACATTGACGAATTTAATGTAGAGATAGATAATGTTATCAGGGAGAAATTTACATCTTTACAACCTGCCGTTCAATGGAGATTTCGGGAAACTGCCTGGCATTATCTGCGTGACAAATCGCCCAAACTGCCTTCTCCCCCTGTTGAGACCATCCAATTCCGCAATGTGTATCCGCTGTATGGAGCCATTGATATCCGGAATTCCACAGTAGAGAGAAATGCTGCGCTGAGAGACGATTTGCACCTACAATTTGACTTATTGATAAAAACCTTTACAATTTTAAAGCAGAAACTGGGATTCGGGCTGGCCGATGAAATGATCTATAAATGCAAAAAATGGATCGAAGAAATAGACAATGACACTACGGACAGCGACGAAATGCGCGTGCGCGATTTTCTCGAATATGAAGCGCACCCTTTTTTAATCCATTTCAAGGAAGCAAGGGCTTTTCAGGCTGTGTCGGAAACTTCCGGTGACGAGAATGAGGAACTGGTCGACGTGATTGACAGCTATTTTGAAATAACAGACGAACAAACCGGTGCTGCCTACTCAAACCGGCGCGCGCTGGAAGCTTCCATGCAGAAAGTCAATTCTTCCGTGAATTTGTATCTGGACCTGTTCAGGAAAGAAATACAGCAATCCTATCCCTGTTATTTCGAAAAATTCAGGACGGATGGAATCGAATACGACATTTATATCGGACAGTCCATTGAGCCGGAGAAAAAGTTCAGTGAATTGTATCTCAAAAATATACGTTTGTGGCAATTAACCTCCATGGCAGCTATCGCGAAAATCACCAATTCGCTCATTTCACAAATGGAGAAGCCTTTGCAAACCACGCAGTTAATCTTTATTCACTCTACCAGCATTGACATCAGTTTTCGTGACGATGAACGCAGGTTTGACGTAGAAGGCGCTTATAACATTCGCTATCAGGTTATTAAAAAGCGCATTGATAAAGTACATATTAAAGGGACTGGCGAACGGCTTACCCAACCCGGAAAGATAGCACTCGTTTATTTTAATAGTAAATCTGCCGAAGAATATGTAGGTTATATCCGGTATTTACAGGAAAAAAAGACTTTAAATGATGACCTCGAATTCCTTGATCTGGAAGAATTGCAGGGCGTCACCGGATTGAAGGCACTCAGGATCGGGGTGAACCTCGAATCCGACTGGGACTGATACAATGTTTGTTTGCGCTATTTTAAAATTACTATTTTATGAATTACAACCATCGGCTCGATAAGGTAAGGCACCATGTCCATCATTTTTTTGGTACAAAAGCACTGGCGCAGCTCAGTTACCATAATCTGGTGCATACCGAAGCCGTTGTGTCCAATGCCGTTCAAATTGCCAATCATTACCGGTTGGAAGACAGAGAAACCTTTATTGTGGTTACTGCCGCCTGGTTTCACGACACAGGTTACAGCACCGGCGAAGCAGCCGGTCACGAACAAAGAGGAGCCGTCCTTGCTGCCGAATTTCTGCGATCAGAAGAAATAGAAGACAGTGTTATAAAGGAAGTGGAAGGTTGTATCCTGGCAACAATATGGCCGCAAAACCCGCAAAGTTTCCTTCAGCAGATCGTATGCGACGCCGATCTTTTCCACTTTGGCACGCCCGAGTTTTCCGATTGGAACAAGCTTGTGCGCAAGGAAGCGGAGCAGCGCGCAGGAAAAAAAATAGACAAGGCGCAATGGCGTAAAAGCACCATCGCTCTACTCGAATCGCACATATTTCAGACCGATTACTGCCGAGACCTGCTTGACAAGCAAAAGCAAAAAAATATTGAGAAATTAAAACAAAAAGAGCTGGAAAGTTCGGGCATACCGGAGGAGATTGTCAGCATAACCCAAACACCTGTTGTGGAGCCCGCCGAGCAACCGTTTACACCTGCAACGGCGCCGGAAATCATGGATATCAGAAAAATCAAGAACGACCGGCCCGACAAAGGGATCGAAACCATGTTCAGGATCAGTTCCAATAACCATCAGAGGCTAAGCGATATGGCTGATAACAAGGCACATATCATGATTACAACCACTTCCATTATTATTTCGGTTTTGCTGAGTATCCTAATCCGCAAGCTGGAAGACAACACCTATCTGATCATCCCAACCATGCTGCTGCTCACTGTTTGTATGGTTACGATGGTCTTTTCGATTCTCGCTACACGCCCTACCATTCCGCATGGCACATTCACCCAGGAGGATATTGACACTAAAAATGTGAACCTGCTTTTCTTCGGGAATTTTTACCGGATGTCTTATAACGATTATTCCAATGGCATGCAGCGCATGATGAACGACCGTGAATTCCTATATGGCAGTTTGACCAAAGATGTTTATTCTCAGGGCGTTGTACTGGGCAGGAAATACAGGTTATTGCGTATCGCCTACAATGTTTTCATGTTCGGTATAGTCGTATCCGTGATTGCTTTTGTGTTTGCTTCCGCACTTTTTGAACATTGATTAACGATGGAAGAGTACCGCTATTTCAACCGTGATATCAGCTGGCTTTCCTTTAACGGTCGTGTTTTAGAAGAGGCTGCCAATAATGCTGTGCCGCTCATGGAGCGCATTCGTTTCCTTTCGATTTATTCTTCAAACCTGGATGAATTTTACCGGGTCAGGATGCCTTATTTGCAAAAAAAGGAGATACAGGACGGAGGTGAAGATGCTTATAGCAAAGCTGGGGCCATCATTGACAAGCAACAAGATGAGTTTGGAAGGATTTTAAGAGATTCCATCATTCCGTCACTGAGCAACCTCGGCGTACATTTTTGTTATAAAAATGGGATTCCGGAAGACATTGCAAGCATTGCCAACGACTATTTCTTTGCACAAGTTGCGGGTTTTTTACAGCCCGTTATTATAAAGAAAAACACATCGTTTTTTCCCGAAAACAACCAGTTATACCTGGTTGTGATTTTGGAATTTTCGTCAGGCAAAGAGCGCGTTGCACTTGTCAACATTCCGGTCGGTAACCTCAGCCGTTTTTTGAAGGTCACGAGCGGGAAGAAGGATTATATCGTTTTCCTCGAAGACATTATCAAGCGCAACCTGAAAAGTCTTTTTCCGGCAGCAGTCGGGATTCAGGCTTTCAACATCAAGGTAACGAGGGATGCCGAACTTGATATGATGGACGAAGATGGAGACGATATTGCCGAAAAATTTGAAAAACAGTTAACAAAGCGTGATTTTGGCTTTGCTACGCGGCTGTTATTTGAACCAGGTTTGCCATTGCGGCATTTACAGCACATCGTCTCCTTTTTCGATTTAAAAAGTGCTTCTGTAGTGCAGGGAGGGCGATATCATAACCTCAAAGACCTGGCCTCACTGCCGGTAACTCCACCGGCAGACACCTATCCCAAATGGCCGGCCGTGGAAGGAATAGAAGGCGTGGACGAAAATCATACGTTATTTGATTCGCTTACCGTTCGCGATCTGATGGTGCACGCGCCCTACCAAAGTTATGACACGATTTTACGTTTTTTCAATGAGGCTGCGATAAACCCGCTTGTAGAGGAGATTTATACCACTATGTATCGGGTCGCTCATGATTCTAAAATCGCGTTTGCCCTGATCAGCGCGGCAAAGAATGGAAAAAAAGTGACCGTTCTGGTGGAATTGAAAGCACGTTTTGATGAAGCCAACAACATTCGCTGGGCCAAGAAAATGAAGTCGGCCGGCGTGAAAATCGTACATAGCGTGAATGCGCTGAAAGTGCACGCAAAGCTTGCCCTGGTCAAACGAAGGCATGCAGAGCATCCGTATCTCGGGTTGTTCGCTACGGGTAACCTGAATGAGGGAACAGCGCGTTTTTATACGGACCATATCCTGCTTACCGCCCATCAGCCGATGCTTATGGAAGCGGAAACGCTTTTCCGGTTTTTAAGTAAAAAGAAAAAGCCGGACAGCTCGGATATCATTGCATTCAAACATCTGCTGGTCGCTCAATTTAACTTGCAGGCGAAGTTCCTGCAACTGATCGACCGGGAGATCGAGCATGCGAGAAATGGCCGGACAGCCGGGATTACAATCAAATTGAATAACCTTGAAGAAGAAGTTCTTGTTAACAAACTTTACGAGGCCTCTCAGGCAGGCATCCCGGTCCGATTGATCGTTCGGAGCGTTTGCCGTATCGTGCCGGGTTTGCAAGGACAGAGTGAAAATATTGTTGTCAAGCGGATAGTTGATCGATTTCTGGAACATGGCCGCGTATTTATTTTCCATAACAATGGCAACCCTGAGATCTTCATGGGCTCCGCCGATTGGATGAACCGGAACATTTACCGGCGCATCGAAGTCTGTTTCCCTGTTTACAGCGAAAAACTAAAAGCTGAACTGACAGAGATGATCGAACTGCAATGGCAGGACACAGAACAGGCTGTTATGATCGACAGCGAATTAAACAATGTTTCCCTGAAAGGAACGGGTAGCGGAATCCGTTCTCAGGAAGCAATTTACAGGCTTTTGTCGGGAGGCGTTGCCGAACTAAAATTGATTTGAACAAAGAAATGGCTACATTTTTACAACAGATTGGCTTGCTCGCCATGCTTAGCTTTTCGCTCGGCGGATGCGATTCTACCAAAAAAGAGCAAGTGGTTTATAAAGATTACGATCTGGAAAAGCCGGACAAATTCAATATGCCCGAAAGTCTTTTCGAGATTTCAGGCATCGCGCTGAACCAGGGCAACCCCGACACGATCTACGCGGTTCAGGATGAAGATGGCCGTCTTTATCGCCTGGGTTGGGACCATCCTAAGCAGTTTAATGCTAAATTTTCCAAAAAGGGCGACTATGAGGATGTAACCATTCTGAAAAACAATGTTTTTATCCTCAAAAGCAATGGTCTGATCTATAACTTTCCATTGTCCGAAGCGGTTTTTCAAGAAGTTGAGCAGATCAGGGAATACAAGAAAATTTTGCCAAAAGGAGAATACGAAGGTATGTTCGGCGATGAAGTTACGGGTAAGATCTACATACTTTGTAAAAATTGCGAGCAGGATAAATCCAAGAATAGCGTAACCGGCTACGTTTTGGAGCCGGATAAGGATTCTACCCAGGTTTCCGGTACATTTTCTATTAATGTGGATGAGATTAAAGCCATTACAGGCAAAGTTGAAAGAGGTTTCAGGCCTTCGGGGCTAGCCAAAAATCCGCTGACAAACGATTGGTATATAATTTCTGCTGTAAATAAGCTTATGATCGTCACCGACAGTCAATGGAAGGTAAAAGAGGCTTACAAGCTCAATGGGAACATGTTTATCCAGCCGGAGGGCATTGTTTTCGACAAGCAGGGGAATCTTTACATTTCCAATGAGGGCGATGACCTCTTTTCGGGCAATATTTTGAAATTTAAAAAGATCAGCCGATGAGGAGTGCATTGCGGATTCTGACCTTCGCAGGTTTGCTAATCGGCGCGTTTTCGTGCGCGAGCTACAAAACACAATTTTCCCGGGAAGGCGCAACCTGGGAGCGGGATGCACCTGCATCTGATCTCGTTTTGAAGCACACCATGTATCTGATCGGCGATGCCGGAAACGATTCGCCGGAAAGCCGGGCACCGGTTTTGAAATATCTCAAAATAAAGCTGGAAACAGAGCCTGCCAGCAGTTCTGCATTATTTTTGGGCGACAATATCTATGAATACGGCATGCCGCCCGCGGAAGATTCCGCAGACCGTAAAACGGCCGAATTCAGAATCATTTCCCAGCTCGAAACGCTGGATAAGTTTAAAGGGACACCGATTTTTGTTCCTGGAAATCACGATTGGCGTGGCTGGGGCGTAAAAGGTCTAAAACGCCAGGAAAAGTTTGTGGATAAATATATCAATGAAAAGCGCGGCATCAAGGACAAAGACGATTACGAGCATTATTTCCTGCCGCTCGACGGCTGCTCCGGTCCGGAAGTGATAGAACTAAATGATAATGTGGTCGTTATCGTTGTGGATTCGCAGTGGTGGCTCACGGATTGGGATAAGGATTCCAAGATCAATGACGGTTGCGAGATCAAAAACCGGGAGCAGTTCCGATTTGTGTTTGAAAATGTGGTCAGAAAATACCGCAATAAAAATGTGGTCTTTGCCATGCATCACCCACCTTACACATACGGACCGCACGGGGGACGATCCACCATTAAGCAGCACATTTTCCCGCTTACCGAGCTCAATCCCGATCTCTGGATTCCTCTGCCTGGGTTAGGGACGATCGGCGCACTGTTTCGCGCTACAATTGGGTCCAGACAAGACGTTGCTAACAAGCATTACAAAGATTTGCGTACAGCTGTAATGGCGGGTGCGAAGAAGAATGGCAAATTCATCTTCGCGAGCGGGCACGAACATGCATTGCAGTTTATTGAAACCGATGGTCAGGAGTTTATTGTCAGTGGTAGCGGGAGCAAAAATAGCCCCGTAAGCCTTGGTAAGGGCTCCCAATTTGCCTCATCCAGGCTGGGTTATTCCACAATCAGCTTTTATGAAGGCGGGGAAACATGGACCAATTTCTGGGAAGTGAGCCAAGACGGAAAAAATGCGAAACTGGTTTTCAGAAAAAAAATCAAGGACAAACAGGCCATTGAATTACCCGACCCGGCCGTCGCGTTTACAGAATATAACCAGCATAATGATTCCACTAGCCGGTTTGTGACCAGTAATGAAGTAAAACCCGTCGGTGGATTTCACAAATTTCTGCTGGGGCAGCATAACCGCGATTTGTATGTGCATAAATACCCGTTTCCGGTTCTGGACCTTGCGCAATATAAGGGCGGCTTGACACCTGTGAAGCAAGGCGGTGGAAATCAAACCAACTCTTTGCGCCTGCGCGATAGCGAGGGGAAAGAATACGCCTTACGCGGCTTGACGAAAGATGTGAGCCGTTTCTTGCCATTTCCTTTTAACCAAATGATTGCTGCGAAATATTTGGTGGAGGACAACTTCCTGTCAACCAATCCATTTGCGCCGCTTTGCATGCCCATACTAGCGGATGCGGTGAAGGTTTACCATACAAACCCAAAACTATATTATGTTCCTGCGCAGCCCGGTTTGGCCACATATAATGCGCTTTTCGGTGGCACGATGAATTTGCTGGAAGAGCGGCCTGACGGGAAAAGATGGAAACAGGCAGCGTTTTTCGGAAATCCGGATAAGATCGTCAGCACGCCCGAACTGGTGGAAAGTATGCTTGAAAATGGTAAAAACAAAGTGGATGAATCGTGGGCGGTCCGGACAAGGCTTTTCGACTTTGTGGTGGGCGACTGGGACCGGCATGATGACCAATGGGCATGGTCCTCGGTAAAGCAAAAGGACGGCACAACGTTGTACAGACCTATCCCGAGAGACCGAGACCAGGCGTTTTCCATGTATGATGGGATGCTTACAGGTGTTGCCAGGCTAACATTGCCATTCCTTCGTCAGCTGCAAAGTTTTAGTCCCGAGATCCAGAGCATGAAATGGACTACATGGAGTGCCCGGCTTTTTGACAGGACATTCCTTACGCAGCTTACCTGGGAACAGTGGGAGGAGCAGGCAAAATTTATCCAGCAAAACCTTACCGACGACGTCATTAATAACGCTTTTGCCGCCTGGCCTGACGAAGCCAGGAAAATATCCTCACCCGCATTGATCCGGAATATGAAAATCCGGCGCGATAACCTCCTCACAATCGCCAGAACGCATTATGAGTTTGTGAGTGAAAATGTGAATGTAATCGGAACAGAGGAAGAGGAGCGCGTTGTAGTGGAAAGGCTGGACGATGAGCGCACAAAGATTTCGGTATATGAAAAAGGGAAGGATGGCCGTATCAAGCATTTGAACTATGAACGGATTTTTGATTCGGATATCACCAAAGCGATCCATGTGTATGGCAATGGGGATGACGATGAATTTATTGTAAAAGGAGATGTCGGAAAAGGCATTAAGGTGCGGCTGATAGGCGGGCTGGGGACAGATGTTTTTGCAGACAGTACGCATGCAGGTGCGGGAAAAAAGAAAACCTTCATATACGACGATCTAAGGAAGAACACGGTCGTTACGGGCCCGGATACGAAGGACAAGCGGACGAATCTCTACCGCTATAATGTTTATGATCGCAGAAGCGCCGACAGCAATTACGACATTGCCATTCCCGCACCGATCCTGGGCGTAAACCCCGACGATGGTTTGCTGCTGGGTGCGAATGCGACATGGATGCGATATGGATTTAAAAAGGAGCCCTATGCCTCATCACATGCTTTCGGGGCAAGCTATGCCTTTGCAACACACGGATTTAAAGTCAATTACACGGGGGATTTTATCAATGCATTCCGGAAATTTGACTTTTATCTGGACACCTATTATCACGGCCCTACCTACTCCTTTAATTATGCGGGACTAGGGAATGATACGGAAAGGCCGGTTGACGACCCTGATTATTACCGTGTGAGGCAAAGCTTTTTTCACATCTACCCTGCATTAAAAAAGCGTTTTGCGGGAACAGCCGGTTTTATTACGCTAGGTCCCTTTTTCGAATTGTCGGATGTCCAGCCTACAAGCGGGCGTTTCATTACCAGTGCCGAGAACGGACTCTCTGACGATGTTTTTCATACGAAAATGTTTGCCGGGAGTAAATTGCTGTTTGATTTCAACAGTGTAGACAACATTTTCTCGCCTCACACCGGAATTCGTTTTAATGCCGGCTTTAAGTGGACAACCAACTTGGACAATCGGAATAATTTCGGATCATTCAACGCCAGATTTGCCTACTATACCAGCCTGGACTCGAGGGAAAACATTATCCTGGCTACGCAGGTTGGCACAGGATTGATTTTTGGTGACAGTTATGAATTTTTCCAAATGCCTACCTTGGGCGGCAAGCAGGGACTGCGCGGATATCGCACTGAGCGGTTTTACGGAAATAGCAGTTTTTGGCATGATACCGATCTGAGGATCAGATTGGGGAGCAGTTACAACCCGACATTACCGCTTACCTACGGCGTATTCGGGAGCTTCGACCACGGCCGTGTGTGGCTGGAAGATGATGAATCCAAAGCGTGGCATTACAGTTACGGAGGCGGCGTCTGGTTTGCTCCGGTTGACATCCTTACATTAGCGGTAGGAGCATTTATTCCCAAAGAGAAGAAAGAAGAAAAGCCCCGTATCGCATTTCAGATCGGTTTTTGGTTCTAATACAGGTTTACGAGATATTTCCCGGGTCAAACAGGGGATCATTATCGACTGCGGGCTTTGCAGAGAATTCATTGACATCAATGGCTCCGCAATCTTCCAGGATTGTCGTTGCATTCAATAATTCCGGGTT
Source organism: Dyadobacter chenwenxiniae (assembly GCF_022869785.1). Lineage (NCBI taxonomy): Bacteria > Pseudomonadati > Bacteroidota > Cytophagia > Cytophagales > Spirosomataceae > Dyadobacter > Dyadobacter chenwenxiniae. Next base: position 7,079,055 of record NZ_CP094997.1, read on the forward strand.
GTTAACCACGTGAACGGTGACGATAGAACCCTGACTGCCGTCCTGTGCAGGCTGCTCCGTTGTAGCGGTTTGCTGGCCATCCGTGCTGCGGTCTTCTTCTACGTCCACATTGTAGGTTACATCTATCTGGCTTATATCAAATCCACTCGAAAGAAGGGCGTGCCTGGCTTTTTGAGCCTCCGCATTGGTTTCGAAAATGGCTATTACGGATTGTGACATGGGTTTCTCTGATTAATGTTGAATCTTTATTGAATCGAATCCCTTATGGACTTCGCTGTTTCCAGATGCGCCCGCAGTCCGGACAACTTGTCCGAAGCAAACGTTTTCAGGTCGGGATTGCCACCGGTCGCTGCCTGGATTTCATATAAATTTACAATTTCTTCATGTGTGCTGACCATCATTTTAATATAAGTTGTGTCAAACGCCATTCCCGTAAGTCCGGACAATGTATCCAGTTGTTGCTGCCTTGCATCAGGCAGGGTGGTAGCGAGGTCGACATTAGCATTATTAGCAAGCTTCATTAATTCCTGATTGATCTCCGTATGCTTATCGAGTAATTGTTTGCCAAATCCTTTGATAACACTTGTGGTTCCTTTGGATGACGCAACCTGGCCTGCATTCACTTCGAACAAGCCCGCATCCGAAGCGGAAAGTATGAATTGTTTATCCATTTCTGCCGGAACGTCTGTGCTTGCTGTGTCATCATTGCATGCAATGCCGGCAAACATCATGGCCGCGGCAAAAAAATATTCTCTAATATGCTTCATACCTTATGTTTTCTTTTCGAACCCTTTGGTGACTTAGAACAGGCCGTTAATAATTGTGCCAGGAAGCGCGATTTTGTACACACATTTTATTTCAAAACTTTTGGTAATAGTAGTTCTACATTTAGAAAAAATTAATTTAGATTGCTGGTTTTATCAGGATTTATTGGACCTCTATTGCTTTAATGACTAATTATACTCAGGGAAAAAGTGAAAAGGACAGCTCTATTTCTTCGGAAGTAATGTATCGCGACCTTTTCCTGCTAAATCCCCAGCCGATGTGGGTTTATGATGTAGAAACTTTTGAAATACTGAACGTGAATGAAGCGGCGGTAAGACATTATGGTTATAGCAGGGACGAGTTCCTTCGGCTAACTATCAAAGACCTGCGTCCCGCTGCCGAGATCGCTACTATGGTTTCTGCTGTTGAGATAGTCAGAATGCATGATAAGCTTTACTCGTCGGGGGGGTACAAGCATCAGAAGAAAAACGGGGAGATCGTTGATGTCAACATTCAGAGCAACATCATTTATATTGATGGCCGCAAGGCTGAGCTCGTTCTTTCGACGGATATTACAGAAAAATGCAAGACAGACGAGAAGTTCAAGGCGATTTTTGAACACACGCAGGATGCCATCATGATCTGCGATGATGATGGCAATTGCCTCGATTATAATACCGCAGTCGTTGATATGTTTGGCTATTCCAGGAAGGAGCTGGACAAGATCAGCCTTTTTAAGTTATTAAAGGTCAGGGCGGGGGATCTACATGCGATCTGGACACGGTTCCTCAAAGGGAAGGTCCGGAACGGCAAAATGCACTTGATTCATAAGGATGGAAGCGTGATCATTGGCAGTTTCAATGTGAAGCCCAACATTCTGCCTGGCATGCATCTTTGCGTCGTTACAGATATCACTGAAAAAGTTCTGAAATCCAAAGCCCTGATTTTGGGTAATGAGCGTTATAAGCTCATTCTAAATGCAGCCAACGAAGCCATCTACGATTGGGATATCGAGCGTGACAAGGTTGAATGGGGGACGGGGTTTAAAGATATTTTTGGATATGATCTGGCGGTTTATAATAATCATATCTGGTCGGATAATATTTATTATGAAGACAAAGAGCGGGTGATAAGAGAGATTTCAGCAGCGCTTAATGATCCAGGAAGGGAAATGCTGGTTACCGAATGCCGCTATGTAAAATTTGATCAAAAGGTGGCGTTAGTGGAGCACAGGATCATTTTTTTACGTAATGTGAATGGGAAAGCCATTCGTGCCGTTGGTTCCGTAAGGGATATCACGGATTATAAGCAGAGCTTACACCGGATTCAGCTCCAAAACGAGCAATTGAGGGAAATTGCGTGGATTCAGTCGCATGTAGTAAGGGCGCCGCTGACTCGGATGATGGGGTTGGTTGAACTTCTCAAATTGGGGGAATATGGGGATTTGGGGAAGGAAGAAATACTCAACCTTGTGCAACAGTCGGCCGCCGAACTCGACAGTGTGATAAAAGAGATAGTGAATAAAGCCGATAAAGTTCAGACCGAAGATGATTAGTGATCTTAAAATCCTGTTGGTAGATGACGACAAGATCATGCTGTTCCTGCATGAAATGTTTCTGAAAAAAAGTGGTATCTATAACGATACAGTCTTGTGTTACAATGGATTGGACGCGCTGCAATATCTGGATAATTATCTGTCAGGAGAAACCCATTTCCTGGTTTTACTGGATATCAATATGCCCGTTATGAACGGTTGGGAATTTTTGAATGCAATTGCCGAAAGGCCTTATGTAAACCGTGTTCACGTAGTAATGGTAAGCTCTGCAACGGAAGAATCCGAAAAGAAAAAGGCGCTTAATTACAGCCAGGTGATCGATTACCAACAAAAACCACTCAATGTTGAAAGCTGCGGAAGGATTGTCCATAGTGAAATGTTGAAGGGCTTTTTCCAAGATTTTACCGCAGAATAAATTCTTAAACATTGAAAAACATAGCTTATGCCGGGTCTTTTGAAAGGCTTTGGCTGTCAGAAGCGGAGGCGGAGAATAAATTATACAATAAACTCTTCTGTATCACTTTCCTGCTCTGTAATCCTGCGGCCTCCATCGGTTTTTACCTGGCCGGTGACCCTCTTTTCTTAACGATTATTTACACGCATTGCATTTCGGGCAGTCTGATCGCAGTGCTTTTGCTTTTGCATTATAAAAAAGTGATAACTGGGCAGCAAATGAGCTTTTTGGCACAGCTCATGATGATAGGCTTCTATGCTTACCTTCTCGCACAGCCGCACAGGTCATATGCGCAGTCGTGCCTTAATCTTACACTAGGCGTTATTTTTACAGGGTTGATTTTGCGTTGGCCAGTCCGGTATGCGCTTGTTTCTTCGCTGCTGAGCATGATCCTTTATCCTTCGGCTATTTATTTTTTCGGCGAGCCGTCTGCATTTAAAATGTTTTTTACAGAAGGCGGCGTTTTCCTGTTACTCGCGCAATTTTTGTTTCCGTTTGTTATGAAGGTTAGTGTAGGAAAAGACAAGCGCGAATTTTATTACCGGTACAACCTGCAAGAGCAGAATATTGAACTCGAAAAACAAAAGACAATCGCGGAAAATGCGACAAAAGCCAAGTCTGATTTTCTCTCCATGATGAGCCATGAAATACGCACGCCGCTGAACGGGATTGTGGGCATTGTGCACATTATGATGGATGAGGATCAAAATCAAAAAAACAGGAATGAGCTTTTGACCACATTGAAATTCTCTTCGGACCATTTGATGGCCGTTGTAAACGATGTGCTGGATTTCAGCAAAATTAATTCGGATCACATCCAGCTCGACGAATTTGCTTTTGACCCCGGCCTCCTTTTTGAAAACCTGCGAAAGACATTCGTTCCGCGGGCTGGCGAGAAAAAGCTCGACCTTATTTTCGATATCGATGAACGGCTGCCATCGCACATTATTTCTGACAGCGTCCGGCTCAATCAGATCATTACAAACCTGATTCACAATGCTGTAAAGTTTACTGAAACAGGATATGTGATGTTTACTGTGCGAGAAGTGGCCCGGGACGAAAAAACTGTCCGTTTACACTTTACTGTGAAGGACTCCGGTATAGGCATTCCGGCCGAGGAGCAGCCGACTATTTTTGAAAGTTTTACACAGGTCAGGCCGCAAGAGGAGCAGGAAAATAAGGGGACAGGCTTGGGTTTAGCTATATCCAAGGAACTGCTGCGGCTTTTCAAGAGTGACATCCATCTTGAAAGTGAACCTGAAAAAGGGTCCGTTTTTTCGTTTGAAATACAATTTCCTTATCTGGAAGAAAAAGTAGCCGCAAAGCCCGCTGTCCGCGAAAAAATCGTGACTGCAATAGCTTATCCGCAAGCGAAAGTGCTCATTGCAGACGATAACAAAATTAATGTGACCCTGGCAACCATGTTGCTGAAACGCAAGAACATTCTCTTCGAGGTTGCTCAGAACGGCAAAGAAGCCTACGAACTTTTTCTGCAAGGTGGCTTTAACCTGATCCTGATGGATTTGAGGATGCCGGTCATGGATGGTTTCGAAAGCACCGCCTTGATCAGGAAGATTGATCAGCGCATCCCTATTATTGCACTGACGGCTTCCGCACTTGAAAGTGAAAAAGACCGCGTCCATGCCAGCGGCTTCACAGGTTACCTCGCGAAACCATTTATCCCAGAGGATTTTTACGCTTATATCTTCCCTTTTCTAGGCGTTCAGACGGCCAAAGTCTCCTAGAAAGGCGTTCCCGACAAATGCGATGTCCGGAAACGTCGGTTCAAATGATGCAGTCGTTTTGTATGTTTGCAACTTTCACCCGAAAGCGCCGGAAATTCCTGGTCAAAAATTTACAATTATGCGTGATGTTGAGCCTGTACTGCAACGTTATTTTCCCTGGTTACTGATCATTGGCATTGCACTGAATGTTCCCGGTTTATGGCTTGAAATTATCGAACCCGACGGCGCACTTTACGCCACCATTGCCAAGCGCATGGTACTGCACCGCGACTGGATCAACTTATGGGGTCACGGCCAGGATTGGCTCGATAAGCCCCATTTCCCATTCTGGATGGCAGCGATCAGTTATAGTTTTTTTGGAATAACCAGCTTTGCTTACAAGTTTCCCGCATTTCTTTTCTGGCTCCTGGGGCTGTATTACACTTTTCTGACGGCCAGGGATCTGTTTAATGTTAGCGTTGCCAGGATTTCGGTGTTGATCTCAGCAGTTGCTTTGCATAGTACATTAGCGAATTTCGACGTTCGTGCGGAGCCTTATCTTACCACTTGCATCATTGCGGCTGTATGGCATATGTTGGGTGTTTACCAAAAAAAGAGCGGGCTTCACATTGTTGCCGCTGCGCTGTTTTCGGCTTGTGCGATCATGACAAAGGGAATTTTCGTGTTGCTTACTATTGGTGGCGGCTGGGTGCTTTTTTGGATCTTTACTTCCCAATGGCAGCAGTTTATCAATTACCGCTGGTGGGTAATGCTCTTCCTTTGCCTCCTGTTTATCACCCCGGAATTATATAGCCTCTATGCGCAGTTTGACCTCCATCCTGAAAAAGTCGTCTTTGGCAAAACCGGCGTTTCCGGTTTGAAATTTTTTTTCTGGGACAGTCAGTTCGGGCGCTTCTTCAATACAGGACCCATTAAGGGGAGCGGAAATGTTACGTTCTTTATGCACACTACATTATGGGCCTTTCTTCCGTGGTCAGTCGGTTTGGTGGGCGGCATCGTTTATCTGATTCGTTTTGATACAAACCGGGCGGCCGTGCGATGGACGATTTACGGCAGCACATTGCTGACATTCATCTTGTTCTCACTGTCGCGCTTTCAGCTCCCGCATTACATTTTGATCCTGTTTCCCTATTTTTCGATCATTACCGGATATTTTTTATATCAAAAATCGAAGCATGTTCAATTGCATATTTTGGCCAAATTCCAGCAGGCTTTGGTTTTTATCGCCGCTATTGCAGTAATCGCTTTGCTGTATTTTACCGGGCTGAAAAACGAATGGCTGGCAACCGGAGTAACCTGTCTGATCGTGGCGATCGTGAACATTATTCCCTTTCAGAATTCGTTACAGCGAATTTTATACAACGGTTATGCTATGGCAGCGATCATTTACATTTTCCTGTTTCTGTTTTTTTACCCGTTCCTGCTGCAATTTCAATCCGGCAGAAGTGCAGCCAGAACAATTTGGGAAAATGAGCCCACGCCTCCTGTTGCCATTTACAAATCACTATCCCATTCCCTCGAATTTTACGCGCCAGGTGAAGTAATGATCTTACCTTCCAGCGAAAAGCTGAGCGCATTTTTAACACGAACCCCTTGCTACATCTACACCTCCCCGGAACTTGCCGACAGCCTTCTCAAATCTGGCCTGAAAGCAGATGTGCTCGCCACGCCAGCCTATTTTCGGATCACAAAATTGAAATCTGGATTTTTAAATAAGGACACCAGAAATAGAATGCTGGAAAAGATGAGCTTGCTATACGTCAGGTGAGCAGGCTGCTATTTCCGTTATGGCAATCTTGCTGGAACAGTTATTGATGGTTAGGGTGAAAATCAGAATTCATCAACAATCAATAGTATGAAAACGATAAAAATAAGTATAGGCTTGCTGATGCTGACATTGTGCAGCACGGTGTACGCACAAACGACCAGTCCAAGTTCGCAGCCGTCCACAACGACCAAAGATTCAACCCAGACGCAGGGAAGCAGCGCAGGTGGAACATCGGCGTGGCCACAAAGTACCGGAACGGCAGGAGCAAGCCGGCAGTCACCAGCAACGGATACGACCGGACAAACCACCAAATCGCAGGGAACTGGAACCAGTGAAAATACGGGTCAGCAACAAAGTACGAATCAGACACAAAACGGCACACAGCCACAAGGCAATAGCGCGGGAGGAACGTCCGCGTGGCCGCAGGCAACAGGAACCGCTGCCGCGACAACGCCGGATTCTACAAATCAATCAACATCTCAAACTGCGACGCAATCAGCAACAACACAGCCTTCGGAAACCGGGCAAAGTTCCGGGAATGATAAGGCAAGCAAAAAAGACAAAAAACGAAAAAACCGGGATCGCGACGACAAAGGGACAAACGTTCCCCAATAAGCGTCGCAATGGATCTGATTCCGTAAAGCTGATGTAGGGCTTAATAAAGCGAAAAATATGGCGTTCAAAACTGGACGCCATATTTTTTATTTAAGCGATTTGAATCGGGCTTATTGATTGATAGTTGATAAATGTCTGTATGGATTCATTATTAAGTATTTTAGGTCTCCATTTACTTACAAAATGATTCGAAATAAGATATTACGGGCATCATAAATAACTTGCACCTTGAATTTGGAAAATATTTCATTTAGGCCAATGACCTTAGCCGATGCAGATGATATTTTAGATATCATTAACTATTATGTTACTAATTCAACGTCCTATTTTTCTGAGACGCCTATAAAGAAAACCAGTATCTCGGATATGTTAAATGAGAAGAGCATGCTTCCCAGGTATGTAGTCCTGAGTGGCAAGGAACTAATCGGATTTGGGTATGCCTATAATTTCAGGTCTGAAAGCACCTTTTCGCAAACAGTGAAATTAACATATTGGTTAAAAGATGGTTTTACTAAGAAAGGGATAGGAAGCCGACTTTACAATATTCTGGAGAGTGAGCTTAGGGGTTTAAGAATATCCAGTATTTTGGTTAATATTTCATCTGAAAACATAGCCAGCTTAAACTTCCATAGGGCGTTGGGATATAAAGAATGTGGAAATTTTGAGAGGATTGGTTACAAAAACGGCAGGTATTTTGATCTGATTTGGCTGCAAAAATTTTTGAAATAAAAATACATCTTTCACATATGGAATACAGACAATTAGGCGCATCCGGGTTGAATGTCCCCGTGCTGAGCTTCGGGACCGGAACATTCGGTGGCGGCGGCGATTTTTTCAAAGCCTGGGGAAATACGCAGACCGACGAGGCAGCCCGGCTCGTGAACCTGTGCTTGGATGCAGGAATCACGCTTTTTGATACAGCCAATGTTTATTCTCAGGGTTTGTCGGAAGAGATCCTGGGTAAGGCGATCATTGGTTTGCGGGATAAGATCATTCTTTCAACCAAAGCCACATTTAAAATGGGATCCGGGCCTAACGATTTTGGCTCTTCCCGGTTTCATTTAATAAAATCCTGCGAAGACAGCCTTCGCCGCCTCAAAACAGACTATATCGACATCTACCATATGCACGGCTTTGACGGTAACACGCCGGTCGAGGAAACGCTTAGCGCATTGAATGACCTGATTACAGCAGGTAAAGTCCGTTACATTGCCTGCTCTAATTTTTCGGGCTGGCATCTCATGAAATCGCTCTCCGTTTCTGAAAAATATGGTTGGTCCAGATACATTGCACATCAGGCACATTATTCCCTGATCAGTCGTGAATTTGAATGGGAATTAATGCCGCTTGGGGTTGATCAGAACATTGGGACAATCGTATGGAGCCCGTTATCGGCTGGAAGGCTTGGAGGAAAATATAGAAGAGGCCAACCAATTCCTCCGGAAGGTCGTATTGCGCAAGGTGGGGGAGAAGGGCCGGAGGTTTCGGAAGAGTTTTTCTTTCATCTTATCGATGTGCTCGACGAAGTGGCTGCCGAAACTGAAAAAACAGTTGCGCAAGTTGCGCTTAACTGGCTGTTGCAAAGGCCAACCGTAAGCAATGTAGTGATCGGAGCCCGAAATGAGGAACAACTCAGGCAAAATCTTGGGGCAGTGGGTTGGAACCTGAATCTTGAACAGGTAAAGAAGCTGGATGCGGCAAGTGATAAGTCGCCCGTATATCCTTATTGGCACCAGCGCAAAAATACAGCGCTCAATCCACTGCCTGATTTTTACGGGAAAGTCAGCCGATAACAATTTAGTCGTTAGCCGGCACGCTGACTGCGTGTCGGCTCTTTCAATTCCGGAATATAAAGTCCGTGTTGCATGGCATATACAATGAGGTCTGTCGTTCGCTTCACTTTTAGCTTATCCATTACACTTCTGTGATAGTATTGCACCGTATGTGCGCTCAGTTTCAGGTCGTAAGCGATTTCTTTAATGGTACGGCCGCTGCAAACTTTCTGTAAAACTTCCTTTTCTCTGGGCGAAAGGTGCAGGACTACCTGCTCGTCTGTAAAAACACTGTTAATCAGGTTATCCCGGATTCCTTTCCCAATGTATTGTTTCCCTGCGATCACCTGGACAATGGCTTCTTTCAATTCGTCCAGCGAGGTCGTTTTCGGCAGGAAGCCATTCGCACCCCTTCTGATGGCGTGCTTGATCGTTTGCACGTCCGTCACGGTCGACAAAATAATGATCTTCATTTCCTTAGGCATCGCATTTCGCGCGAAATCCAGCAGTTCCAGTCCGCTCATGCCATTGATAGCCCAATCCATTATCAGGATACCTGGCGGACAAGCGGATTTATCGGCTAAAAAAACCTTTCCATCGGTATAAGAAGCCACGTTACCAATCTCCTGCATGCCTTGTAGAACGCACCGCAAAGCGTCGGTCAGAATTACAAGTTCATCCACCAGAACAACCTTGATAGAACTATTTTTGAGGCCACCTAGAACAAAATTCGAGCGCTCATCTGAATGCTTTAGCTTGATTTCCATAAGATCAGAAGTAACAGCATGTCTATTTGTTTCAACACTAAGTAGAACGGTTCTTGCTAACGTAGTATTCATGACTGAAAATGTCCTCACAGAAGTCAAACAGGCACTTTATGAGTTGCTGTCCGGCAATTTACCAATAAAATATATAAAAATTCTGTGGATAAAATTAGTTCTATACCCCCAAGAATTTGCGGGTTATTTCATAGTAATATTATGTGGGGTTTTTTTGACCTATTTATAGATACATTTGCAAATAACTACTATTTGTGCTATGTAAATAGTGCTCAGATGTAACCAATAATTACAATTTTCCAGGCTTTGCAGTAACTCAATCCATCAACTTAAAACTATTGAATGATTAAATTTTACGTCTTCGAATTCACGTTGCTTTAGGGCTGATACCCACTTCCGGTGATGATCCGGAACGCTCCACATTAAGATAAATACAGTTAAGTATTTCGCGGCTGAAAATAGTCGCACGCTATTACTATGCCTACTAACGTCTTTTATTTCACATAACGGTTCACTATAACTATCTAAATTTAAATACTATGAAAATTTCTATCCGTCAACTAATTAGAAATTTAGCCATGAAAGGTTCCAGGGTAACCTCAGGTCTTATATTGATTTTTGGTTTGCTCGTACACGGTGCGTCTGCGCAGCAGTATGTAGACAATACGACAGTCACAGAAAATGATGAACTGACAGCCGATGCGGAGGTCACTGGAAAGGATAATGCACTGGGTGCCCCGGGTGGTGGCGTTGCTACTATATCAGTGGAAGGCCTAACCGTTAATATCCTGGGAGAAACTATTAATGTCGCAAGTGATGGCGCACTAAATATGAATTTTAACCCCGGTATATCCGGGGGCGTTACAACCTATGTCCGGATCACTGATTTTACAACGAATATAGTGGGTCTGGATCTTGACCAAATCGTGGGATTACTGGGATTACTCGATAATAGTGCGATTACCGCAACGTCCAACGGCGGACCAACGACCTCTAAACTTGTCCGAGATCCATCAGGAGCTTTATTTTTAGCAGTCACTCCATCCGGTGCATATACGCGGGTTAGTGTTGGATTGGATTTTGCGGGTATAGGAACCGTGGCTGTTGGTCAGGTTTCAATGGATATTGATCATGCGGTGGCTTACACAAATACCACCTTTGTGCCTTGCGAATCAGTAACACGTTTTACGAATGCCGGTGCTGAATCCAATGGTATAAGTGTAGCCCTTACAAATGCACTGGTAAATCCGGAAAGGGCAATAGATGGCAGCATGGAAACTTATTCAGTGTTAAAGGCTTCTGAAGTAAGTGCGGTTGCAGGGACGTCCCAGGTAATCCGCTTTACAAAAACCCTACCGGGCACTACCGAAATCGTTGCTACACTTTCTAAAATCGGTTTGTTGGCTGATGTAACCTTGTTGTCCAATATAAGGATTCAGGCGAGGCTGGGCAACACGAGGGTGGGCACGGCGCGCACGCTTCAAAGTCTTCTCTTGGGTCTGACCTTGCTTGATTTTGACAATTTGCAGCCTGCCACAGTGGCTTTTGCTCCGGGCGTAACCTTTGACGGGGTTGAAATCATTATAGAAGGCGTTGCAAATGTCCTTAATAGCTTAAATATTCACGAAGTAAGTGCGCGTTCACCTATCATATTTACGGGTGGTGACTTGCAGGTGTATGATGCCGGCGACAACATTAACATAAATATCAGTTCTGCTACTGCGTATGCTTTGGACCCTCTTTATCCAATGTATCCAGCTCAACCAGGATTCACCATTGCCTGTGGAACGTCAACTGATTACACATACAGACTTAAAGATGTTACACTGGTAAACGCAAGGACCACTGCCGGAACATTGCCTAATACATTAACCTTATCATTAGCCGGTGTCCTGTCTGGAAATGCCGCAGAGACTCAGGTAGGTGTATATTTCTTCGATGTGGAAGCACGTAATGCCTTTGGACAAACTGCGGTGACGACTTTTAAAATAACCATTGAGCCATCATTGCCGGTTACGCTGGTAAGCTTCAAAGCTTCATCCGAAGGCCCGACGGCGCTGCTTTCCTGGTCGACTGCTTCTGAGACAAACAGTGACCGTTTTGACATCGAGCGTAGCCAGAATGGTAAAAAGTGGGAAAAAATCGGATCTGTGAAATCCAATCATGAAAGTGTGACACAGCATTTTTATTCTTTCCAGGATGCGCAGCCATTGGATGGCGAAAATCTTTACAGACTGAAAATGGTCGACCTGGATGAAACTTTCGCTTACAGCCATATTGAAAACCTGAAATTTGCCAGCACAGCATTCTTGTATCCGAATCCGGTCCGTAATACTGAAAACCTGAACCTGAACCTGACCGACTGGTCAAAAGTTAAGCAGGTAAAAGTGGTTAATGCGCTTGGTAAAACCGTTTTTGAAGCCTCGAATGCATTGAGCACAGGCATCAGCACCCGTAACCTGAACTCCGGCACATATGTTGTCCAGGTTATTCATACCAATGGCACAATATCTGCGCATAGATTTGTGAGACAATAGTCCTGTTCAGCACGATACACATACAAACCGCTGGTTTTAACCAGCGGTTTGTTTTTGTTTGTAACACTATCGCGTCAAAAAAAAACGACATGAATAAATTTGCAGCTACGTATCGGTATATTTGCGTTTAACAGCATCACAAAAACGATAACAATACATATATGGCAGGAAGAAGAGGCAAAAAAGCCAAGTTCAAGAAGTTCTTTATTCCTTTATTAAAATGGGTCAGCGCCATAGTTCCCGTTTGCGCATTCATTTACATCCTTTACTACTACAAGCAATTCGATTTCCTCAAAGAGAAGCCGGTAGTCAAATCCAAAACAGAAGTGCTCAGCCAGGCCGACTCACTGAGTGCCGTTGGTGCTGAGAATAAGGAGAAACTGATCGCAAAAATCAAAATCCTTGAAAACGAATGGCATTCTGTGGGCGGGATTGCGATTCACAGCATGGTTATCGAAAACAATTCCGATGCGACGATTAAGAATATTGAGGTGGAATTCAAGTACTTGTCGGATACACAGGCGATTATTACTTCAAAAATCGTAACCATCAAAACACCGCTTCCTTCCAAAAAGGCAACAAAAGTGTCCGGAGTAAGCGTGGGTTATGTGAATAATTCTGTGGTGGGTTGCGATACGAAAGTGGTGAATGCAGTCATTTGATATCATGCCTTGGATAAGGCATGATTTTCATCAGCAAGAAGCAAACGATTTACTCAATATAACCATGGCGGATCAGGAGTCAACAATACAGAATCTTTATAAGATACAAGATTTTCTGTTTCAATACGAAGGAATCGGAAAGAGGCCGGAATATGATGAAAACCAAAAGGTCTATCTCGAGATACTGAAATTGCTGGCAGACGACAAAGGACTGCATTTTATCAGTAAGGAATTGAGCGATCCGGAGATCACATTCGAGAGTACATTAAACCGTTGGAACCCGATCCTGACCTTCCTTATTACTGATGCACTTTCACAGTTGGAGCCGGATAAAAAACACAAGCTGTTTTCAAAGAAAATCACTGATATGACCGGGTATGAATTCCGCGAATATCTGGGCTATCTGCAAGAGGATAATGTGGTAAAAAGCGGATTTTAGCGGTTGATATTCCCCACTTTTCGCCGCTTAACTACCTGCAATTCTACAAGTTTGCTCAAAATAGTGTGTCAGGATCCGGTTGACAAGTGAAGTGCCTCTGGTACGATTATTTTTCCTGATTAGTCAAACACTTAAATCTGACTAATCACTGGAAATCATGACGGAGCTACTTCAAAGTATATATGCAATCGGACCATATCTATTTACTCTTGTGCTGATCGGCGCGACCGTGTTTGGCGTATGGCTGATTACCCAGTTAAAGAAGTCACCAGGTCAGGATCAATTTATGGTGGGGGATGCAATGTTCCTGAAACGCAATGCAACCAGACTTAGGAAAATGGAATTGCATTAATCCTGATGTAACGAGATCGCCTTAAAAATTAAAGCTCATATATATGCACAGTTCGCTGTGCATTTTTTTATGCTATTGCAAAAAAAAACAACCCAAATACAATGTATTCGGGTTGTCTGATTTTACTCAACGTTATTTGATAATCAGTTTCCTGACCATCACTAACAAATTTAACAAATTCTTTATTCAAAACATTATTTTTTATTCAAGAAATAACATTTTTTATAGGGATGCGAAGTAAATTATTTTAAACTAAGCCTTTTAGGACTTCTCATTGCGTAAAATGGGCATAAAATCACTCCTGTGCATTCTGAACGGCTTCTATGAATTTTTGCAAATCGGATAACGCGAAGGGGTTGCCGTGATCTTTTTCGTAATTTGAGTACACAGAAAGCATCTTATTGTATTTAATCATGCAGGAACTATTGTGTGATTTCAGTTGCCGTCCTTTGTACTCGCCGTGCTCGTCCATCCTGTCAACGAGGTAGGACATCATATAATAGTGCATGCCGCTATCCTGATCAAAACCCTCGAACTCTATCTCAGCAAGGTCGAGCAGCTCTTTTTCTTCATCAGATAACCGCTTGATCGACTCGTTAATTTGTCCATACATTTTCATAATGTTGGAAATTTCGGTGTAAACGCTGATCGGCACTTCCTCATAGAGCGTATTAAAAACTTTGGGATAAAGACCCGTGTAGCCTTTTTCGAGAATCTCAATCCGTTTTTCATTGATCTCCCTTTCTTTTTCGTCGCTGATTATCGACAATATTTTGCATTGGTTTATGAGCAATTGACGCTCGATCAAAGAAATCGTTTCAGGAATCGTGGTGTTATTGGTCATTGTTTAAGCTTTTGGGGGCATTTGGTTAATTTTTGCTTATAAAGTTTAGTAATGTTTCTGATATTTGATCCATCAAAAGCATCTTTGCGTAATTTATAAATCTGTCATATATTTTCGCTGTCCGGATGCTCAATCCATGAAAAGAAACTCACCCATGTCTGAAAATGCCAAGGCCATCCCGGAAAAGGAGACCGAGGAAAACCTCGACAAAATGGCGAAAAAATTGTCAAAAGAGTGGAGCAAGCCGTCTAAAACCGGTAAAGTCCCCGACTTGTCGTTTTCGAAATTTGAGGAAAAATTGAAGAATAAGGATCAGTAACCATACCAGTCACCCCACCAGTGCTGCAATTTTTTGCGGATTTCCTCTTCCCGGGCATTTAATCCGGGTTCAAAAACCTTCTTTCCTTTCAACTCATCAGGCATGAAGTTCTGCTTGGCAAAATTTCCTTCAAACTCGTGTGAATATTTATATTCTTTGCCATACCCGATCTGCTTCATCAGCTTGGTCGGTGCATTGCGTAAATGCAGCGGAACGGGTAAATGTGCCGTGTTTTTTGCAAGCTCAATCGCGTCGCCAATGGCCATGTAACTGGCATTGCTTTTGGGAGATGTTGCGAGATAAATGGCTACTTGTGAGAGGATTATGCGACATTCCGGATAGCCGATCACATTCACGGCCTGCATGCAGGCATTGGCCATAATCATTGCCGTTGGGTTGGCATTTCCAATGTCTTCCGATGCCATAATCAGCATTCGGCGGGCGATGAAAGACGGGTCTTCACCAGCCACAATCATACGGGCCATCCAGTAAACGGCCCCGTTCGGATCGCTGCCACGCAAAGATTTGATGAATGCAGAAATGATGTCATAATGTTGCTCGCCTGATTTGTCGTAACGCGCAATGTTCTGCTGCGCGACTTCGGTTACCCATTCATCGGTGATCACAATGTCCTTTTCCTCGCCTTTTCCTAAAATCACCAGTTCCAGGAGATTGAGCAACTTTCGTCCGTCCCCGCCGGAAAGGCGCATCAGTGCATCATACGACTCAAAAGTGACGTTCTTTTCCTTCAAAAACTGATCTTTCGCAAGCGCTCGCTCAATAAGTTGTTTCAATTCTTTTTCACCAAAAGCTTCCAGAATGTAGATCTGGCTTCGTGATAAAAGGGCCGAATTGATTTCAAAAGAAGGATTTTCAGTGGTCGCACCGATTAATGTAACCTGTCCTTTTTCCACAGCACCCAGCAACGCATCCTGCTGACTTTTGTTATAACGGTGAATTTCATCAATAAATAAAATGGCCGGAAACAAGCCGGATGGTCGGGCCAGGACTTCCCGTAAATCCTTCACGCCCGAACTGATCGCGCTGAGGTTATAAAATTGTCTTTTTGTGGTTTCGGCAATGAGCAATGCCAATGTTGTTTTTCCAACTCCGGGAGGCCCCCAAAAGATCATGGAAGGAATTGTATTTTGTAAAATTGCCCTGCGTAACGGGCCGTTTGGGCCTAATAATTTTTCCTGGCCTACAAAATCATCCAGGGTTCTCGGGCGAAGACGTTCAGCTAGCGGCGTGGAGTTCAGCGACATTCAATTGGTCTTATTTCTGTTTGTTAATGATCGTAAATATTTAACAAAAAAAGCGTGGCTTAGTTCGCCACGCTTTCAATGCAAAGATGTTGTAAGAAAATATCAGAAGGTTAGCCTGTCCAGCGTCATTTGCTTTTTAAGGTTGCCTAATGCACCAAAAACCAGGTTATAAACAGACTGAATGTTGATTTTCATCAAATCTGCAATTTCGTGGTTATTCAAATTCATGTAAAATTTCAGAAAGATGGCCTCGCGCTGGCGGCGTGGAAGCCCGTTGATGGCTACGTTTAAATGCTGATTGGTTGATTCAAATTCTTCCTCAGAAATCAGGTGATTTTCGTGAGAAGGCGTGTTGATATGCCAGTATTCAACCGGTATATCTTCGTTGCTTGTATGCTTTTGTTGCGCATTCAAATGGCGAACTAACTTTCTTTTGATCGACGCCATAAGATAAAACCGAACGGAAGTGGTGTCACCCAGCGTCATTCGGTTTTTCCAGAGTTCTACGAACAAGTCATGAATGCAATCCTTAATCAGTGGTTTGTCAATCGTAAACTGAGAACAATACTGATACAAAATGTGAACGTAAGAGCGGTACAGGCATGCATAAGCATTTTCATCGCCTTTTCTGAACTGATCCCAAAAACAGAGTTCTTCTTCTTGCTTGTAGCGTAGGTGAGCCATTGTTTGGAAAGGATTTTGATTGGGGTTAGGAATTGATATATGCAATAAGGGTCATTATTACACTTGTAAATATATTTATAAAAAAACGTATTAAAAAAATATTTTCGTCAGAAAATTATATTTCAAAGGTCAATGTTACCATTTTGTTAAGAATGTAACTATTCAGGTACTTAATGAGACAAATTTGAAGTTTTCTCCGTCAAAGAGCCCTTTATCACTTAATTTCAAAGCTGGGATCACCAATAATGCCATAAATGAAAGCGTCATGAATGGTGATTGCAGTGACGACAGCAATTCTTCCTTCACAAAATTGTCGAGCAGCGTGTATGCAGCTGCTACTTCATAACCGTCCGAATCCGTCATAATGCCGGCGATCGGAAGTGGTATTAAATGCGTTTTCCCGTTCCCGGCAGCCGAAATTCCACCTTTTGCTTCAATGATCGCATTTACTGCGAAGGCCATGCTCTCATCATCGCAACCCACACAGATAATGTTATGAGAATCATGCGCAACCGATGAAGCAATGGCGCCTTTTTTCAATCCGAAATTTTTGATAAAAGCAATCGCAGGGCGGCCGGTCGCGGGTGGCGCATTTTCATACCGGTTTATCACGGTCACCTTTAATATGTCATTGTCCGGATCAGCTAAAATTTCATTGTCCTGCATTTTGGCATTGACAATGATTTCATTTGTAATCAGTTGACCTTCTAATGCCTCAATGACCCTTATCTGATATTCAGATTTTTTTTCAATTCTACAAATAAATTCAGCAGCTGTTTTTGGATCACAAACAAACCGGTTGGGATGTGGGCTTTGCAAATTCGGGATCAGCGAAATGGAATCTTTGGCAACGAGTGCCCCGTTAATCCATGTTTCTTTTACATTGAAGTCAGTCAGGTTATCAACTAGGATAAAGTCTGCCGGATCCTTTTCACGCAGCAAGCCGACAGGCAGGCTATAATGTAAAACTGGGTTGATACACGCCGCCAAGAGAATGTTCCAAATATCATAACCCAATACTAATGCTCTTTTAACCAACACATTAATGTGCCCAGCAACCAGATTATCCGGATGTTTGTCATCTGAGCAGAACATGATCTTTTCCGGAAATTCGGCGATGAGCGGGATTAATGCATCAAAATTTCTCGCCGCGCTTCCTTCACGGATCAGGATTTTGACGCCATAATTAATTTTTTCTCTGGCTTCGTCATAGGTAAAGCATTCATGATCAGTCGTTATGCCGTGTGAAGCGTATTTTTGTGCAGCCTCGCCTCGGAGTCCTGGCGCGTGGCCGTCGATTACCTTATTATAATGTTTGGCCCAGTTGATTTTGGCCATCATGTCCGGGTCTTCATTAATGACGCCAGGAAAGTTCATGACCTCAGCCAGATAACCAATGTCATCATTAGCCAGCAGCTGGCCAACCTGATCAGCATCAATCACAGCGCCCGCAGTTTCAAAAATCGTCGCGGGAACGCAGGAAGGCGCGCCAAAGCAAAATTTGAATGGCACGCGTTTGCCATCATTAATCATAAACTCAACGCCTTCCATTCCGAGCACATTGCCGATTTCGTGCGGGTCAGAAACGGTGGCAATCGTCCCATGCACAACGGCGAGCCGTGCAAATTGCGCGGGCGTAAGCATGGAGCTCTCTATATGTACGTGCGCGTCCGTGAAGCCGGGCATCGCGTAAGGCAATGTTGGATTTTCAGGGCCGGTAACATTGATTTCTTTTATCAAACCATCTGCAATGTGCAATTCTGCTTCGGAAATGGTTTTTTCAAAAATATTGACGACGTTGATTTTCATAAAGCGACTTCCAGATTAGGCAGGTGAACGGCAATTTTTCGGAATTCTTTTTGGTAGGCCAAAGGACTCTTGCCGGTGTGGATTTTGAAATACTTATTGAAATTGGCAAAATTATTAAACCCGCTTTCATAGCAGATCTGTGCAACGGGCAACTTGCTTTCGGACAGCAATTTACAGGCATGACCAATCCTGAGTTCCAGCAAAAACTGCGAATAAGTTTTCCGGCTGCGGCTCTTAAAATAACGGCAGAATGAATGCGGGCTAATATTAGCGATCTCCGAAATCTCCTCAATGGAAATCTTCTTCTGAAAATTGCTGATCGAATATTGGTAGATCTGATTAATACGATCCGTGTCATACTGATCATATTCTTCCTGATAATGTGTGTGTGACAAAGTTTTTGTCTCCGCACAATGTGCCAGATTTTCAAGGATTTGCAAAAGTGAAATCACTGCGTTGCCGCTTTTTTGATCCAGCAATTCCTGCAAAAGCTTTTTCACATTTTCTGTTCCTTCGCCCAAAAGTTTCATCCCAAATCTGGCTTTGAGCAGTAACTCGCGGATGGCTTTGTTTTCCGGCAAATCAAGAAAAGCATTGCCGAAAAGGTCCAGCGAAAAGTGCACAACCGTGGCTTGTGCGTACAACTGACTCTCGCGCTGGAAATATTTTTCATCGCAGCGCCAGTAATGGGGCAGGTTAGGGCCAATTAAAAGCAAGTCGCCGCTCTGGAAGTTTTGAATGTTGTCGCCCACGAACTGCGTGCCCGAACCTTGCTCAATGTGAATGAGCTCCAATTCGGGGTGGTAATGCCAGCGGTTATAAAAGTAAAGGACCACATCACGCCGGATACTGAACGATTTTTGCAGACCTTTCGGGACTTTCAGTAATTGCGGTTTCACAAATAATTACAAAAACAATCGATTAAGAGGAAATATATGCCAATATAGTTGAAAACTTTGCTAGTATTGCGAATCAATGTATTGAAATATTTCAGTTCATTTGTTGATAAATTCTATTTGTCATACCCTACAATTATAAACCAATTTGGAGCAGACTATGGCGTCACAGCTTTTAAAAATACATCCTTCTGATAATGTGATCGTTGCATTGCGCGATTTGCCGGTGAATGCAGACGTGGCGTGGGCAGGCAGCCATTATTCGCTGCCTTATGGCGTTTCGGCCAAGCATAAGTTTGTAACAGAGGATATTGAAACAGGTGGCGCTATCATTATGTATGGCGTGCTGGTGGGCCGGGCTTCGCAGCCGATTAGGAAAGGCGAACCCATCACCACATTTAATCTCAAACACGATTCACAGGATTACAGCACGGCCAACCGCCAGCCTTATTCTTATGTCCAGCCGGATGTCAGCAAATGGCAAGGCAGGACATTTAAAGGATATCACCGCGAGGATGGCCGCGTAGGAACATATAATTACTGGCTTGTGGTGCCGCTGGTTTTTTGTGAAAACCGCAATGTGCTGATTATGAAGGATGCGTTCGAGCGTGAGCTTGGTTATGCGCAGACGGACATTTACAGAGAGCACGTCCGCGATTTCCTGCATTTATATCAAAGCGGCGATTTGCGCACGATTAAAAGCATGGAAGCATTCACCGAACGCGAGCCTGTAAGAAGGAAGCCGGAACGTCCGTTCAAAAATGTGGACGGCATTAAATTCCTTACACACGAGGGCGGCTGCGGCGGCACAAGAACGGATGCCAACACGCTTTGCGCGCTTTTTGCAGCTTATGCCGTGCATCCTAATGTGGCCGGAATCACGGTTTTGAGCCTCGGTTGTCAGAATTCGGAGCTGAAAACATTGGAAGATGAAATCAAGAAGCGCGATCCTAATTTCAATAAACCATTCTTCGCATTCGAGCATCAGAAAGGCACAGAATATTCCTTAATGTCTGGCGCTATTAAGGAGACTTTCATGGGCGTGACCAAAATCAATGAGTTCGAAAGAAGCGACGCGCCATTGTCCAAACTTTCTGTCGGACTAAAATGCGGCGGTTCGGATGGATTTTCGGGCATATCGGCTAATCCTGTGCTCGGACATTTATCAGATATCGTTGTAGGATTGGGCGGACAAACATTATTAGCTGAGTTTCCGGAATTGAACGGCGTTGAACAAGAGCTTATTAACCGTTGTGTTACAGAAGAAAAAGCAGCGAAATTTGAAAAACTAATGCGGGATTACGCGGGTAAGGCCGAGGCTGTTGGTTCAGCTTTCGCCTTCAACCCGTCGCCAGGAAATATTAAAGACGGACTGATCACAGACGCGATCAAATCTGCCGGAGCAGCGCGGAAAGGCGGTAATGCATACATTTCGGACGTGCTTAATTACACGGAAAGAGCCACAGAATCCGGCCTGCAACTGGTGTGCACGCCAGGAAATGATGTGGAAGCAACGACGGGCCAAACTGCTGCCGGCGCTAACATTATCCTTTTCACAACCGGCCTGGGAACGCCAACTGGAAACCCAATCTGCCCGGTTGCAAAAGTGGCAACAAACACAATATTAGCCAACCGCATGCCCGATGTAATCGATTTCGATTGCGGCCCGGTCGTGGATGGAACGCAAAGTCTGGAACAAAATGCGGAAGCATTGCTGGAATATGTAATCCGCGTTGCGAGTGGTGAGCAAACCAAGGCGCAGCAGCTGGGTCAGGATGATTTCATCCCCTGGAAGAGAGGAGTTTCATTATAAAACAGAGTAAAGGCCATTAAAAAGGCTCTTTTGTTTTAATATTAATAAAAAAGTACATGTTTGATTTAAGCGGAAAGACAGCATTGGTAACCGGAGGGGCGAGCGGGATTGGCCTTGCGATCTCTCAAACTTTTGCAAAACAGGGCGCATTTGTGCATATTCTCGAACTCAATTTTGACCTAGCTAATCAAGTTGTAAGCCAGATTATTGCGGATGGCGGACAGGCTGAAGCGCATGCCATTGATATCTCAAAGCAAGCAGATGTGGTGAATGTGATCAATGCCATTGCAACCAATCATACCATTAATATCCTGGTGAATAACGCCGGCATTGCGCACATTGGAAAAGCGGATAACACATCTGAAATTGATTTTGATAGGGTTATCAATGTCAATGTAAAAGGCGTTTACAATTGCCTGATGGCGACCATTCCGCATTTGAAAACCAATGGCGGCGGCGTGATTTTGAACATGGCATCTATCGCTGCGACCGTTGGAATTCCGGACCGTTTTGCATATTCCACGGCCAAAGGCGCGGTTTATTCCATGACATTGTCTGTTGCGCGGGATTATCTGGGCGATGGCATTCGTTGCAACAGCATTTCGCCAGCACGTGTGCACACGCCGTTTGTGGATGGTTTTATCTCAAAAACATATCCGGGACAAGAAGCGGAAATGTTTGAAAAGCTTTCCAAAACCCAGCCCATCGGCAGAATGGCAAAACCGGAAGAAATCGGCGCACTGGCATTGTATCTGTGCTCCGACGAAGCAGGATTTATCACAGGCTGTGATTATCTGATCGACGGAGGATTTGAGAAATTGAATAATTAGGGGCTGTAAGCTAAAAGCTATATGCTGTAAGTCTTATGTTAGAATAAAATTACGCAAGGCCTCACGATTTGGCCTGTTAGTATGATGTAACTATACTATTTATCCAAATATTTAAAGCCTACGGCCCAGAGCCTAGAGCTTAAAGCAAGAACAACATATGAAACTTTTTCGATTTGGTGCTTTTGAGCAGGAAAAACCGGGTGTAGAGCTTCCCGATGGTAAAAAACTGGATGTGTCTGCATTTGGTGAAGATTACAACGAGAAATTTTTTGCAACCGATGGCCTTAACCGCCTTTCGGAGTGGCTTGTTACCAATGTGGAAAGCTGCCAGGAAGTTGCGGAAGGCTTCCGTTACGGCTCATGCGTAGCGCGTCCTTCTAAAATTGTGTGCATAGGAATGAATTATGCCAAACATGCATACGAGTCGGGAGCGACGGAACTGCCCAAAGAGCCCATCGTATTTTTTAAATCTACTTCTGCACTTTGCGGACCTTACGACCAGGTGATCATCCCAAGAAATTCGGAGAAAACAGACTGGGAAGTGGAGCTGGCCGTAATCATTGGTAAAAAAGCCAGTTATGTCGAAGAAGCAGATGCGCTAAGCTATGTTGCGGGTTATGCCGTACATAACGATTATTCTGAACGCGCGTTCCAGATGGAACGAGGCGGACAATGGGTGAAAGGAAAGAGCAATGATACTTTCGCGCCGTTAGGTCCATATTTGGTAACTGCGGACGAAGTTGGCAATGCGAACGACCTTGAACTTTGGCTGACACTAAATGGCAAGAAAATCCAGGATAGCAGCACATCTGACATGATTTTTCAGGTTCCTTTTCTGATCAGTTACCTGAGCCAGTTCATGACATTGCTGCCGGGAGATATGATCACGACCGGAACGCCTGCGGGTGTTGGCCTGGGTATGAAGCCTCAGGTTTATCTCAAAGCGGGAGATGTTGTTGAGCTAGGCATAGAAAAATTAGGATCACAGAAGCAGGAAGCAATCGCTTGGAAACCACTGTAATATGGTAATAGATTCGCATCAGCATTTCTGGATTTTTGACGAGGAACGTGATTCGTGGATCACGCCGGAAATGCACGTTATCAGAAAAAACTTCCTGCCCGAAGACCTGAAACCGGTTTTAAAAGAAAATCGCGTGGATGGTTGTGTAGCCGTTCAGGCGTCGCAATCCAGGTCGGAAACGGATTTTCTGTTGCAGCTGGCCGAGGCCAATGATTTTATAAATGGCGTTGTCGGCTGGGTGGATTTGCAAGCGGATGATTTATATGAGCAGCTCGAAAAATATGCCCAATTCGAAAAATTGAAAGGTTTCCGGCATGTTGTGCAAGGCGAGGCGGAGGGGTTTATGTTGCAGCCAGCATTTATAAGAGGCGTTGGTCAACTGGTCGCATTTGATTTCACTTATGACATTTTGATCCGGCAGGATCAGCTGAAAGAAGCGTTCAATTTTGCCGTGAAACTGCCTAATGTACATTTTGTCCTCGATCACATTGCAAAACCGTTGATTAAAAACGGCGAAATGCAACCTTGGGCAGCGGATATCCGCAACCTCGCAGAGCTTTCCAACGTAAGCTGCAAAGTATCCGGAATGGTAACCGAAGCGGATTGGCGAAACTGGGAAAAAGCAGATTTCAGACCTTATCTGGACGTTGTTTTCGAAGCATTTGGGACCGATAGGCTTTTATATGGCTCCGATTGGCCGGTTTGTCTGGTCGCTGCTGAGTACGAAGGTGCTAAGGGGATTTTAACGGATTACCTGAGCATGTTTTCGGATACGGAATTGCAGAAAGTGATGGGTAAAAATGCGGTGGATTTTTACAGTCTTGATATATAACTGATATAATGAAAAAATACTGTCTCGCGGTGGATCTGGTGAATGATCCGGTTATGATTGCTGAGTATGAGCAATATCACAAAAAAGCCAGACCGGAAATTGAGAAGAGCATTCTGGATGCGGGAATTACGCAAATGGAAATTTACCGGATCGGTGAACGGCTTTTCATGATCATGGAGACAGAAGACGATTTTAGTTTTGAAAACAAAGCCCAGATGGATGCTGCCAACGCGCAGGTCCAGGAATGGGAGCAGTTAATGTGGAAATATCAAAAGGCCCTGCCATCCGCCAAGCCTGGCGAAAAATGGGTGTTAATGGATAAAATATTTGCCCTCAAATAAGAAGAAGGAAGGATTTGTGACTTAGCGTTCTAAAATAAGGTTTGAGTAAATTAATTTATCTATTACTAATTGCCAGTTTGTCTTGCACATTGTTTTCTTCCCGGCCCCGCAAGCCAGTGGAAATCAAGGTGATGAGCTTTAACATCCGCCATGGGCTGAACCGGGCCGACGAGTCAAACCTGCGGGATATTCTGAAAATCATTCATGAGCACAAACCGGATCTGATCGCATTGCAAGCGGTTGATAGTCTGGTGGGTGACGGAAAAGTGCAGTTCCAGCTCCGGCAAATTGCCGTTCAAACCGGGATGCATTATTTATATGGAGAAGCCGACAGATCCGAAAACGGATCGCAGGGCGTGGGGATCTTATCAAGCTGGGAATTTGAAAAGAGCCAGATCATTAACCTGCCAAAAACGGACGGTGCCGACCCAAAAGTGCTCTTATGTGGGCTGATAAAGCCAGCCAGAGGGCTCACTTTCCGGTTTTGTAATGCGCGTCTGGAATACGCGTCGGTGATGGACAGGGCTTTGCAGGCCGCCTACATCAACCAGATGCTCGTAAACAGCGTTCAGCCGGTATTATTGGGCATGGATATGGGCGCACGACCGAACGAGCAGCCCTACTTTTCATTCCGGAAAAACTGGCAGGATGCAGCCCAGGGCTCACAATTGGAAACCTGGAACGAAGGATTGCCCGGCGACCGGCTCGACTATATTTTTGCTTTGCTGAATAATAAAGTGCGGATCAGGAATTATAAGGTAATCAGGAATTACCCGCAGGTTTCGGACCATTACCCAATACTTGCCACCATTGAATTTTGGTAAAAATGAATCACTCGGATTTGAAAATCGGATTGTTTATTCCCTGTTATGTGGACCAATTTTATCCGCAGGTGGGCATCGCAACCCTCGAACTGCTTGAAAAACTGGGTTGTACAGTAACATTTCCTCTTAACCAGACTTGCTGCGGCCAGCCTATGGCTAATTCGGGGTTTGAGCATTTAACAAAGGATTGCGATCGTCTTTTCTATAACCAATTTGCTGATTGTGATTATGTTGTGTCGCCTTCGGGAAGTTGTGTGCTGCACATTAAGGATCATTTGAAGGTGGAAAACAAGGCTGATGAGTCCAAGGTTTTGCGTAAGAAAGTTTATGAGTTGGTAGAGTTCATCGTCGATGTTTTAAAAGTGGAGTTCATTGAAGCTGAATTTCCGCATCGCGTCGGATTACATCAAGGCTGCCATGGCCAGCGGGGGCTGCATTTATCGCAAATGTCGGAACTGAATGCGGCGCCGTTCTCAAAGCCGGTTTCGCTTTTGAAAAATGTGAAAGGGTTAGAGTTGGTGGATCTGGATAGGGCGGATGAATGTTGCGGGTTTGGCGGGACTTTTTGTGTAAGTGAAGAAGCGGTTTCTGTAAAAATGGGCAAAGACCGCGTTTCGGACCATATTCGTCATCATGCCGAATACATTACAGGCTCTGATATGAGCTGCCTTTTACATCTGGAAGGGATCTTGAAGAGAAGCAAAAGCAATGTTCAGGTGAAACACATTGCCGAAATTTTGAACAGTGCAATAAAACAAATACCGGTCCCCGCATAGGAACCGGCATTTTACAAAGTTTTACTGATGAAAGGTGCTCCAAACGGGTCGCGCCGCGAGGGGGTCGAAATCTGAGAAGCGCTTTGTTGTTAGTTGATAGAAGAAACAACGCGGCTGGTTGTAGTCAGAATATCAAATGATTGTGTAGCCTTCTCTTTACCGTCCGTGATTTCAAATGTATAAGTACCATCCAGCAAGGTCGATAAGTCGAAATATTTCAAATAGCTGTTGTCAACGCGTCTGCTTTCTGAAAAAAGAATGTTTTTATCAGTATCCAAAATACGAACGGCTACATTTTTCGAAGTTGGATTATTATATGAAACGCGGAATTGCATTGGTTTGATCTGAATAACCGTCAGTTTGTTAGAAACCGTTTCAGTTTTTTCAGTTGCGATGTTGGTTTGTGCATGAACTGTCAATGCCGAACCTGATAAAAGCAAGCCAGTCAAGGCTGCGATGAGAAGCGTGTTTTTAGTTTTCATAAGAGTGAAAATTTAATTGTGTCTAAAAAAAGTTAAACTAAACTTGTTTCGGACTCCGATGCCCTGATCGAATAACTTTGTGATTCAAAAGTATAAGATATTGCAATACAATAAAATAGCTTTTTTGCGGCAAGTAAAAAGTTGTTTATTAAACAAATAGCAAACTTGGAATAGTACAACGAATGTGAAAAGTACAATTCTTATTCTTTATAAAATACTATTATCAAATTGTTAAGGAAACTATGTCTAAGACAATTATTGAGCATTCCGTGGCTTCGGAGACCTTCAACAAGGATGAGCCGTATGTGGATTGGCATGATGAAACGCTCTGGTTTGTGCGTCAGAAAAGGGATAAATCCTCGAAATTATTGCCCGAATGGGAGCAATTGCGGGAAGTGGCTTCGGGCATCAAGAATTATGTGCTTTCCCATATGGACGAACTGCTCATTGCTTTCGAACAAAAAGCGAAGGAAAACGGCGTCCGCATTCACTGGGCAGCCGATGCGGCTGAGCATAACGAGATCGTTCTGGGCCTTTTGCGGCAAAACAACATTGATAAGATGGTCAAGAGCAAGTCCATGTTGACCGAGGAATGTCATATGAATGAGTTTTTGTCTAAAAATGGCATTGAAGTGATCGATACGGATTTAGGCGAGCGTATTGTGCAGTTGCGGAATGAGCCGCCAAGCCACATTGTGTTGCCGGCTATTCATTTGAAAAAGAAAGACATAGGCGACCTTTTCCACGAACATTTAGGAACAGAAGCAGGCGCAACCGACCCGCAATATTTGACGGAGGCTGCGAGGCAACATTTGCGTGATAAATTTCTGACCAGAAGGGCAGCATTAACAGGCGTGAATTTCGCCATTGCGGAAACCGGCGGTTTTGTGGTTTCCACCAACGAAGGGAATGCGGATATGGGTGCACATTTGGCGGACATTCATATTGCCAGCATGGGTTTTGAAAAAATAATTCCGACACAAAAAGATCTGGCGGTATTTCTCAGATTATTGGCAAGAAGCGCAACCGGGCAACCAATCACCACTTACAGCAGCCATTTTAAACGGCCGCGTGCGGGTCAGGAAATGCACATTATCATTGTGGATAATGGTCGGACGACCCAGCTAGGACGGGCTGATTTCAGAAATTCGCTAAAATGCATTCGTTGCGGCGCGTGCATGAACACTTGCCCGGTTTATAGAAGAAGCGGTGGGCACAGTTACCACAATGCGGTCGCCGGGCCCATCGGATCGATTCTGGCTCCCAATTTGGATATGACCAAAAATGCAGATTTGCCGTTCGCAAGCACATTATGCGGCAGTTGTTCCAATGTTTGCCCAGTAAAAATTGACATTCATGACCAGCTTTATAAGTGGCGCCAGGTTTTGGTCAAAGGCGGTCATGTGCCGCAAGCGAAGGAAATCGGGATAAAAGCAATGTCCGTGGTTTTGTCTCAGCCGAGATTTTATCAATGGTCGGGTAGGCTGGGAAGATCGTTAATGCGGACAGTTCCTTTTGTAGTCAATAATGGAATGAATCCCTGGTTCAAACAGCGCGAAATGCCTGAGCCGCCCAAAGAAAGCTTCCGCGACTGGTATATCCGTAATCGAAAAGAATAGCACAATGACGTCCCGGGATAGAATATTACAGCAGATCAAATTGAATAAACCAGCCGAAACGCTGCTTCCTCAAACCACGCGTTTTGACAGTTTATATGAAAATACAGAAGATAAATTCATTGAAACGCTAACTGCGATCTACACCGAAGTGATCGTAGTGAAGGATCTGGCGGAACTGGTGCGGAAAGCAGGTGAACTTTATGCGTCGGTAGTGAATCGCGCAACCACGATTCCCGCGCTGGCCGATTGGGCGGATTTTAGTCTCAATGATCCCGATCCGCACGCATTGGAACTGATCGAGATTGCGATATTGCAGGCAGAATTTGGTGTTGCAGAAAACGGAGCAGTATGGATTTCGGACACACATTTGCCGCACCGGGCGCTGCCTTTTATAACCCAGAACCTGGCTTTTGTAATTCCCAGAAACGCAATTGTCAACAATATGCATGATGCATATGAGCGCTTGCACGATACAACAGGCTGGGGCTGTTTTATTTCAGGTCCTTCCAAAACTGCTGATATCGAACAATCGCTTGTTATCGGCGCCCATGGCGCGAGAAGTTTGGTGATCTTTCTCCTGGAAGACGCATGATATGCAATGGATAATGTTGCAACCTAGGAAAAAATTGCTTGAAATCGGCTGCCAGCCCATTCTTTCTCCTATTTTTGCAAACACAAGATTCATCCATATGCCCAAAATAATTGTTGCGATTGATGGCTATTCCAGCTGTGGCAAAAGCACAACTGCGAAACTGGTTGCAAAGCAGCTGAATTACCCCTATATTGATACTGGTGCAATGTATCGTGCTGTTACATTGTATTTTATACAAAATCACATTGGCCTCACCAACCCCAAAGAAACAGAGGCAGCACTCAATAATATCCATATTTCATTCCGCAGGCACGCCGAACTTGGGCGGAATGACACTTACCTGAACGGGCTGAATGTGGAGGATGAGATCCGCAAAATGTACGTTTCCGAAAAAGTGAGTGACGTGAGTGCGATTGCGGAGGTCAGGCATGCATTGGTGGCGCAGCAACAACGTATGGGCAAAACAAAAGGCATCGTCATGGACGGCCGTGATATCGGGACCGTCGTTTTTCCTCAGGCGGAACTGAAAATATTCATGACTGCTGACCCATTAATCCGCGCGCAAAGAAGGCAGCTCGAATTACTTGAAAAAGGCGAGTTGATAGGGCTTGCCGAAATTGCCGAAAATCTCAAAATGCGCGATTATATTGACACAACACGTGCGGAAAGTCCGCTACGACAAGCAGCAGATGCTATATACATTGATAATTCGCTGATGACGCTCGACGAGCAAGTTGAAATGGTTGTCCGGCTGGCCGACGAGCAGATCGGGTTATCATTGCGCAGGAAAGCCGGTAAAGCCTGATATGGAAGATCATGATTACGATTATCTGATTGTTGGTCAAGGCATTGCAGGCACTTCGCTAGCGATGCATTTATTAGACCTTGGAAAAAAAATCCTGATCATCAATAATTCAGGCGCGCCATCTTCTTCCAAAGTTGCCGCTGGTATTTTCAATCCCTTAACGGGTAAAAAACTGGTGAAAACCTGGCTTGCAGACGACCTTTTTCCCTACGCCAAAGGTTTTTATAGCTATCTGGAAGCGATTTTCGGTGAGAAGATCGTTCATCAGGCGCCCATTTACAGGCCGTTTCGCTCCATTACCGAACAAAACACTTATCTGGCCCAGACCGCAGATCCAACAATCGCTTTCTATATTAAGCAAAGCGGTGATTTGGCTGATTTATCAGACTATATTCATGCGGATTTTGGCGGTTTGGAGGTTATAAAATCAGGATGGATCGATCTGCCTTTACTATTGGAGCAGAGCCGAAATTACTTTCTCGAAAACGATTGGCTCGTTGACGAGCAGTTTGAATTCAATGGGTTATCTGTTTCAAAAGAGGCGATTGTCTGGAAAGGCAAGACGTTTGGAAAACTGGTGTTATGCCAGGGATTTATGGCTTTGGAAAACGATTTTTTCAGCTGGCTTCCCTTTACACCTGTCAAAGGCCAGATCCTTGAAATTGAGACGGATGTTGCGTTACAGGATTACATCGTGAACCAGGGGATTTTTATGTTTCCGGTGGGCGAAAAGGTCAGCCGGGTAGGGGCCACTTATTCCTGGGAGCCGCTGGATTGGGAACCTACCGAAGAGGCAACCGCTGAGCTGAAAGAAAAGCTCGATACGCTGCTGAAAATTCCTTATCAGGTTAAGTCCGAAGTGGCCGGGATCAGGCCGTCTGTCAGGGATCGCAGGCCATTGATTGGTGTGCATCCGGAATACGATAATGTTGCCATTTTCAATGGCTTAGGCACGAAAGGTGTGACGCTGGCGCCGTTTTTTGCAAACGAGCTCGCCCAACATTTGGAAAACGGGAAAGAATTGAATCCGCTAGTTAATATTCAGCGGTATTTTTCGTTATATTTCCGTTGAAGTCAGCCTTAGCACTATGAGCATAAAATCTATATACAAGTTAACCTTTTCGGTCGGTCTTTTAGCAGTTTTAGGATTATTTACCGAATCAGAAGCGCAACGCTACCCCTCTCAGGAAACTTTTGGGAAAAACAGGGTCCAGTACAAGACCTTCAATTGGAAGATATTCAAAACAACCAATTTCGAGATCTATCACTATCAGGGCGGAACCGCACTTGCCAAGCTGACTGCGCAATATGCTGAAAGTGAATTTGATAAGATAACGGATATCCTGGGTTGGACTCCATATAGCCGTGTGAAAATCTTCCTTTACAATTCTCCCGCCGAGCTGGAACAGAGCAATATGGGGCTGTCGACATTGGACAACCTGAATGAGCAGAAACTGGATCTTTCTCAGTCGCGTGTGGAAGTTGCGTACACTGGGGACCAGATCGGCTTCCGCAAAAAGCTGGTAAAGGACATCACCCTTTTGTTTGTTTATGACATGCTATACGGCGGAAATATGAAGGAAGCCTTGCAAAGTTCATTGCTTCTGACGCTTCCTGAATGGTTTATGTCCGGAACCGCCGCTTACATTGCGGAAGGCTGGTCGCCGGAGTTGAACGATTACATGCGTGATTTTTTCAAAAACCGCAATGTGCGCAAGCCAACGTTAATGACAGGCAACGACGCAACATTGATCGGTCACTCGATCTGGAATTACATTGCCGAGCGCTACGGAAAAGACAAAATATCGGACATTCTTAACCTCACTCGGATCATCCGGACAGAACAGACCAGCATTACAAGCACTTTGGGAATCCAGTCTTACAACCGTTTTTTACGCGATTGGAAAGCATACTATTTGAACCAAAACAAAAACGCGGAGCAATTTTACGCCGATCCCAATCCAACCTGGAAATACAAGCTGAACGAATTCAGTGTTTCGGATGCAAGTGCGGTGATTAAGGTGTCTCCGGATAAGAAATTTACCGCAGTTAGTGAAATAAAAAATGGTCGTTACCGGGTTTATTTGTTTGATAGCGAGACCGGAAGTAAGAAAATCGTTCGCCAGGGTAAGCTTGACTTTATTGGCGGAAGAGTTAAATCGCAGCCACCGCTTTTGGGCTGGTCAAGGAACAACGTGCTATCCATCCTGGCCACTGAAAACGACCGCAAGAATTTTTATCAGTATGAAAATCTCGGCACAAAAAAGGTCAAGGTTAAGTTGAAACGCAACATTCGCGGCCTGGATCAGATTGTGGACATGGATGTTTCGCATGATGGAACAATGTTGGCTGTAAGCGCGGACAAAGGCGGACAAAATGACCTTTACCTGATCAGCGTTGCAAGGGCTTCTGCATTGCCGTTGACCAGCGACCTTTACGATGACCTCTCACCGCGTTTTGTTCAGGGATCATCACGCAGGGTTGTTTTTTCTTCAAACAGGCCGCTGGACTCACTCGGAACGGGAGATAAGGGCAATTATAAGTCCATTTCCAGCTCATTTACCATTTTTGAGCACGACGGAACTCCGAAGTCTGATAACCTGCTGAAACTGGTTCAAACCGATGGGAAAACCAAGACCTTACCCGTTTACGCGGACGAAAATGACATAGTTTATCTTTCCAATGCGAAAGGCATAAGTAATCTGTACAAATTCAACCGTGCCGGCAATACCAACTCGCAACTGACCAATTATATTCAAAATATCAGAAATGCGGATCTGACGACAAAGTCGGGTGGCGGATTGGCTTACACTTATTTGAACGACGGTTATTACACCGCAGCATTTAAAAACTCATTTGACATCAATACGTCGGTTTCTACCCCAGCAATGAGCGATGCGCAGGCAGCTGGTACAACCACTGGAGCATCCGGCAATGCTGCTGCCCCGAAAGCGGATTCGGCAGTACAGGCAAAACCAGTGCAAACGCCTAAGATCGCGTTAAAAGAAGGTGAAGTGGACACCGATAATTATGAATTTGACGAGGATGTGCTGAAATCATTCGAATCCAGACAACGCAGAGGAACATTCCCGAGCACTTCCAGCGCCCTGACCAGATCGAAAGCAACGCGTGAAAACATCGCTGTTAAGGGACCTTACCCTTACAAGGGCTTGTTCATTACCAATGACGCAAGTTCCGACTGGCGCATTGATCCCATCAGAGGATTTGGCTATGCGCAATCCATTTCGATGAATGATCTTTTAGAAAATCACGTCATTAAAGCCGGACTTTTCATCTCGTCCAATTTCCGGAACAGCGATCTTTTTGCAGAATATAACAATAACACATATCGCATCGACTTTGGACTGCGGATGGACAGAAAAAGCCTTTACATCGACTCGGAAGGGGCACCGCAAAAATATCGCTTTAACCAATTGATGTTTACAGCTTCCTATCCATTCTCGACAACCAGCCGTTTTTCATTATCCCCGATGTTCAGTTCCACGCGCATGATCGACGTGTATTTGCTCCCAAATCCTGACCTGGCTTCCAGCTACGGCGGTTTGAGAAGTGAATACGTGTTTGATAACACAAGGGTGAATGGCATGAACATGATGGAAGGAACACGTTTTAAGATTCGTTATGACCTGCAACAAGGTCTTACGAACGGTAACGAAAGCTTCAACCGCGTTAGCCTCGATTTTCGTCATTACCAAAAAATCCACCGCGATCTGATTTTAGCGGTTCGTGCTTCGGCCAGCCATTCAGGTGGTAAGGCGCCAAAACAGAACATCCTGGGCGGAATGGAAAACTGGATCGGAAATAAGAAGGAAATCCGCACAGGCGAAAATCCTCTGGATTTCCAGAAAGACAACCGCGACATTTTCTTTGCCGATTTTGCAACCAACCTTCGGGGCTTTAAGCTGAACAGGTTATCAGGAACAAGCTACATGTTGCTGAACGCAGAACTGAGAATTCCATTGGTAAAATATTTATATCGCGGGGCGATCACTTCAAGCTTCCTGCGCAACTTCCAGATTGTCGGGTTCGGCGATATCGGGACGGCGTGGACGGGTAAGGGGCCATTCAGTGAAAATAACAGTTTGAATACGCAAATTATTGGAACCGAGGAGGATCCGTTCCGGGCGACGGTTACCAACTTCAAAAATCCTTACTTAATGGGCTACGGAGTAGGTGCCAGGACCACATTGTTCGGCTTCTATGCCAAGTTCGATTACGCATGGGGAGTTGACAATGGTTACACTAACAAGGCTGTTCCTTACGTGACATTAGGTTATGATTTTTGATTAGAAAATCAGTATAAAATCAAAATTTCAGGTTCTTTAGATTGGCAAGGGATAACCTCTCTTGCCATTTTTAGTTTATTCATTACATATTTAATTCATTCTCATGAACACACATTTCTTAAACAAAGTAAACCTTGGCCTGTTGTTATTCTTTGCTGCAAGCGCTCAGACTGCTTTTGCCCAAAGAGAGGTTCTTTACGAACAATATGTGCAAAGCCCGATGACTATTAATCCCGGCTTTACCGGCGTCCGTGAGACATTCAATATGACCGCAATGTTTCGTAGAAAATGGTTTAACATTCAAAATTCGCCATCCAGCCAGACATTCACAGCAGATGGAACGGTTGCCAATGGGAAGTTTGGAATAGGTTTTATGGCATTGAACGATCAGACGAGCTTTTTCACCACAACGGGCTTTTCGGGATCGTTTGCGTTTCACCTGGGCATTTCAGATCAATGGAAACTGGGACTTGGTGCGCAAGGTGGCATTAATGTGCTTCCGGTGGTGGATTTAACCTCACCCAGAAATAATACGGTGCTGGGAAGTTTCGGACTCGGGGCTTGGCTGCGTTCCGATCGTCTGTATTTTGGGCTTTCCAAGCCGGAACTATTAGCGCAGAATTTTGGCGGTCAGGCAATATCGAACGTTTATCGTCGTCCCTTATATATAATGGCCGGTGGCAGTTATGAACTGAATGATGACGTGATGCTGTTGCCACACATTTTATTTGTCCAGGAAAAAGACCATGCGTTGCGCTTTGATGTTGGCAGCCGGTTTTGGTTTAATGAAAAAGTGGGCATAGGAGCGTCGTATCGGGCTGGCGGAGGTTATAAATCGTTTTCAGGGAAAGTGGATTATTTGCAGGTTTCGGCAGAAGTGCAGGCAGGGAGGAATATAAGGTTAGGATACTTTTACAGCACGCGACAGGCCGAGCAAATTTACGCCTCCTATTCAGGCCCCAAAGGCATCCACGAACTGATGCTGAAATTTGTACCGAGTCCTAACGGATTTCAAAAATACTAACGCGGCAGAAACGTCAGCAATCGTTTCAGCCCAAGTTAAAAGGAGAATTTTTTCGTAATGTTTTAATAACTCTCGTACCTTTGTGCGGTAAATGAAATACTCACTTTTGTGATGGATAAATACACATATATAGCAAATTCCGACGGCGCTTACATAGAGGAATTGTACAATTCCTATAAGCAGAATCCAGCTTCCGTAGACGAAGGCTGGCAGAAATTTTTTGAAGGTTTCGACTTCTCACAAAAGTATCCTGTTAATGGCAACGGCCACGTCAATGGCGCTGCCAATGGCAAGGAAGCAGCCGCAATATCCAAAGTTGGTCCAGCCCGTATCCGCAAGGAAATGGAGGTGGTTCACCTGATCCGTGGTTTCAGGTCAAGAGGGCACTTATTGGCCACTACCAACCCGATTCAGAAGCGTAAAGATCGTCAACCACAGCTTGATATCGCCGATTTTAACCTCGGTAACGAAGACCTTGATTCGGTTTTTGAAGCAGGTGTGGAGGTTTTCGGCAGGCCAGCAACATTGCGGGAGATCGTCGATTCCCTGACAACGATTTATACCAGGAACATTGGTTTCGAATATTTATACATCCGCGACCGCGAGCAAAAAAGCTGGTTGCGCAAGAAAATAGAGAAGGAAGCATTGAATATGAGTTTTTCTATTGATGAGAAAAAACATATTCTTTCCAAGTTAAACGAGGCCGTTGTTTTTGAAAATTTCCTTCATACAAAATATTTAGGTCAAAAGCGTTTTTCACTGGAAGGTGGCGAAACCACAATTCCCGCATTGGACGCGATGATCAATAAGGCCGCTGAAATGGGCGTTGTGGAGGTGATGATCGGGATGGCACACCGTGGCCGCCTGAACGTGCTTGCCAACGTCATGCAAAAAACGTACGGACAGATCTTCAACGAATTTGAAGGTAACCTGCCCGACCAGGTCTGGGGTGACGGTGACGTGAAATACCACATGGGTTTCGCAAGCCAGATCACAACCAAGAATGGTGAAAAAGTACACTTGAAACTAGCACCTAACCCATCTCACCTGGAAGCTGTTAACCCGGTTGTAGAAGGTTACATCCGTGCGCGGGCCGATGGCATGTATGACAGTGATTATGACCGCGTTTTGCCGGTTCTGATCCACGGTGATGCAGCGGTTGCAGGTCAGGGAATTGTTTATGAGGTTACCCAAATGTCTGCACTAAATGGCTATTACACAGGTGGAACCATCCACTTTGTGATCAATAACCAGGTTGGTTTTACGACGGACTTTATTGATGCAAGATCAAGCATTTACTGCACCGACATTGCCAAGATCGTCGATGCGCCTGTATTGCACGTGAATGGTGATGATCCTGAGGCCGTTGTGTTCTGTATGCGACTGGCGGTGGAATATCGTCAGAAGTTCAATAAGGACATTTTCATTGATATGGTTTGCTATCGCCGTCATGGTCACAATGAGGCGGACGAACCGAAATTTACGCAGCCTGTTCTCTACAAATCGATTGAAAAACACCAGAATCCCAGGGAAATTTATCAAAAAACCCTTGCAGACCGTGGTGATGTAGATGCGCAGCTAGCGGCTAATATGGACAAAGAGTTTAAGCAACTCCTGCAAGAAAGATTGGATATGGTGAAGCAAAAAGCATTGCCCTATACAATGCCTAAATTAGAGCAGGAGTGGCATACGCTTCGTAAGGCGAAGCCAGAAGATTTTGAAAAGTCACCGGAAACCGGTGTCCCATTGGAAACGCTGGAAAAAATTGGCAAGGCTCTGATAAGCACGCCCGAGAATTTCAATCGCCTGAAACAGATTGACAAGTTGCTCAAAGATCGTGAGCAAATGATATTTGATAAAAAAGAAGTGAACTGGGCCACAGCCGAGTTGCTGGCTTACGGCTCCATCCTGACTGACGGCAATATCGTAAGATTAAGTGGACAGGACGTACAGCGCGGAACATTCTCGCACCGACATGCAGTCCTTAGGGATGTTGAGACGAATGCGCCTTATAGCAATCTGGAACATATTCAGGAAGATCAGGGCCGGTTTATGATCTACAACTCGCTGCTTTCGGAATACGGCGTCTTGGGTTTTGAGTTTGGTTACTCCATGGCAAACCCAAATGCACTGGTGATTTGGGAAGCACAGTTTGGTGACTTTGCCAATGGTACGCAGGTTATTATCGATCAGTTTGTTACATCCAGTGAAACCAAATGGGATCGCTGGACGGGATTGGTTATGTTGCTGCCACACGGTTACGAAGGCCAGGGGCCAGAGCACTCCAATGCACGTCCGGAGCGTTATTTGCAACTTTCAGCCAACTATAACCTGATCGTTGCGAATGTTACAACGCCCGCAAACTTCTTCCATTTGCTGCGCAGACAGTTGAAATTCCCATTCCGCAAGCCCTTGGTGGTGATGTCGCCAAAATCAATGCTAAGACATCCCCTGTGCGTTTCGCCGATTGACAGTCTTGTTAACGGCTCGTTTCAGGAAACCATCGGGGACACTTATGCAGATCCTAAAAAAGTGAAGAAAGTGTTGCTATGCACTGGAAAGCTATATTATGAGCTTTATGAAAAGCAACAGGCCGATAAGCGCGATGATGTTGCCATTATCCGTCTTGAACAAATGCATCCGTTCCCACAAAGCCAGATCGATGCGCATTTGGCACAATATCCAAATGCAAAAGTATATTGGGTGCAGGAAGAACCTTTCAACATGGGTGGCTGGACATTCATGTTAAGAATGTACAAAGGCGCGAAACCTTTACAGGTGATCGCCCGCGTATCAAGCGCTTCGCCTTCCACAGGTTTCTCCAAAATCCACGCGAAAGAGCAGGCGGAGATTATTAGCAGAGCTTTTGAATGATATTCCTATAAATTTAGACACTTAGTTCGATAACAAGATTGCACATAAAATGGCTGAAATTGAGATAAAAGTACCGCCCGTTGGCGAGTCCATTACAGAGGTTACAATAGGAAACTGGTTCAAAAATGATGGCGATTTTGTGAAAATGGATGAGGTCATTTGCGGGCTTGATTCGGATAAGGCGACATTTGAATTAACAGCAGAAGCAGAAGGCGTCCTGCACATCAAAGCACAAGAAGGCGATACGCTGAACATTGGCGACCTGATTGCAACCATCGATTCAGCTGCAAACGGTGCGTCGAAAGATAGTGCTCCTAAACAGGAAACTGCGGCTAACGCTGCTGCACCAGCTGCTTCCGCCGCTGAGGAATCGGCTGCCGATAAGATTGAAGATAAAGCCGGTGAACCAGCCGCGGCTGCGCCAGCCGCCGCTGCGCCAGTTGCTGCCACGCCAGCCCAGGCTGCGCCTGCGAGTGGTGGAAAGGCATATGAAATGAAAGTCCCGGCAGTGGGAGAGTCGATAACAGAGGTTACCATTGCTTCCTGGAGCAAAAAAGATGGTGATCATGTAGAAGTCGATGAAATCCTTTGCGAGCTGGAATCTGATAAAGCAACATTTGAATTGCCAGCGGAAGCAGCAGGAACGCTGCGGATCGTTGGAAAAGAAGGTGAGACATTATCAATTGGCGCAGTTATTTGCACCATTGAGCCGGGAGCCGGTGGAGCGCAAGCATCAACATCTGCTTCTCAGCCGCAAGCAGCCGCACCGTCCGGAGAAACAGCCGGAGCCGATAAAGCATACAGCGAAAAACACGCTTCACCCGTTGCAGCGAAAATTTTAGCTGAAAAAGGAATTGATCCAAAAGACGTAAACGGATCAGGTTCGGGTGGCAGAATCATGAAAGACGATGCGCTGAAAGCGGGTAGCAAGCCTGCGGAATCAGCCCCTGCTTCACAACCTGCCGCAGCTAAACCAGTTGCGCAAGCCGCATCAGCCCCAGCAGGAGCGAGAGGTCAGCGTCGTGAGAAAATGTCGTCCTTGCGTAAGACCATTGCACGCCGTCTGGTTGCTGTGAAAAATGAAACAGCGATGCTTACAACGTTCAACGAGGTGGATATGAAGCCTGTGATGGACGTGCGTTCAAAATTCAAAGATAAATTCAAAGAGAAGCATGAAGTTGGTTTAGGCTTTATGTCATTCTTTGTGAAAGCAGTAACCGTTGCGTTGAAAGACTTCCCGGTTATTAATGCTTATATGGATGGCGAGGAGCTGGTTTACAACGATTACGCCGATATCTCCGTAGCAGTTTCAACGCCTCGCGGCTTGGTTGTTCCTGTGATCCGTAATGCTGAGACATTGTCATTCGCAGCGGTGGAGAAGGAAATCGTTCGCCTGGCCGTGCGTGCGCGTGATGGGAAACTTGGACTGGATGAGATGTCTGGTGGAACGTTCACGATTACCAATGGAGGAACATTCGGTTCAATGCTTTCCACACCGATCATCAATGCGCCGCAGTCTGCAATTTTAGGAATGCACAACATTGTTGAACGCGCAGTTGTTGTTGACGGTCAGATCGTTGTGCGTCCGATAATGTACGTGGCACTTTCTTATGACCACCGTACGATTGACGGTAAGGATTCGGTAAGCTTCCTGGTTCGCGTGAAGCAATTACTTGAAGATCCAATGAGGTTACTACTCGATATGTAATTTCAATATTGCGTTATAATACAAAGAGAGCCTGGTCACCTGGCTCTCTTTTTTGTTTAGCTCAATTTGGCGTTATCCTTGTGCCTGTCTTTATCCCGCTCTGTTTTCTTGGCCATATTTTTCTCAAAAGCCTCGGTCAGGTTAATGCCCGTCTGATTAGCAAGGCAAATCAGGACCCACATTACATCCGCCATCTCATCGCCCAGGTCTTTGCCCAGATCCGATTTTTTAAATGATTGGTCGCCGTAAGTTCTGGCCATAATTCTGGCAAGTTCGCCCACTTCTTCCGTGAGGATCGCCATATTGGTTAACTCGGAAAAATAACGGACACCGTAGGTTTTGATCCAGTTATCGACTTGCGATTGTGCTTCTTGGATGGTCATTGGTTTAATTTTGAATGATTGAATGTTGAATGATTGAATGTTGAATGATTGAATGTTGAATGAGTGAATGAGTGAATGAGTGAATGTTGGGATGAGTGAATATAGGTGGGCGATGATAATTAATAATTGAGGGCGGTTTGGAATAGATGTTGGATTAAATCCTGTTTTTTGAATCAATGATGATTGTTACAGGGCCGTCGTTTAGTAATGCTACTTTCATGTCTGCTCCGAAGATTCCGCGTTGGATGGGTTTGCCCAGTTCTGTTTCCAGGAAGGAGATCATCCCTTCATAAAGCGGGATGGCGGCTTCCGGTCTGGCGGCTTCGATGAACGATGGCCGGTTTCCCTTCTTTGTGCTCGCGTGTAATGTAAATTGGCTGATCAGAAGAATGTCCCCATCCACTGATCTAAGGTCCAGGTTCATCTTATCGTCGCTATCACCAAAAACCCGCAGACCAACGATTTTTTTTCCCAGCCATTCCACATCCTCCCGGTTATCAAGGTGTGTGACGCCTAAAAGGACCAGGAATCCCCTCTGAATCTCTCCCTCAACTTTCCCCTCAATTGTAACGGACGCGCTGGTCACGCGTTGGATTACTGCGATCATATTAACTAAGCTTAAATTAGCGTTCCGTAAAGGTAGCCCAAGACTTTCCAGGTTTCCAAAACCTGGAAAGTCTCGCTAACTTTACCTAAGCCAACTTCAATAATCAATGAAAGAAGAACGCATATCCGTTTTTGATATTTTTAAGATTGGGATTGGACCTTCCAGTTCGCATACACTTGGGCCCTGGCGGGCGGCGCAGCAATTTTTACAAGCTGTTCACGAGCAATGTGGGCTAGATAAGGTGCGGGCGGTTGACATTCATCTTTATGGTTCTTTGGCGAAAACAGGGAAAGGGCATGGGACGGATATTGCTGTTATTCTGGGGCTAAGCGGTTACGATCCGGTTACAGTTAAGACGGAAAATATTGATGCAATCCTGGCTGAAATAGCTTCAAAGGAATGCATCATGCTCCCCGGCGACATGCGGGTGGTTTTCGCCCCGAAAGAGAACATTATCTTTCATAAAAACGAAACGCTTCCCTTCCATCCCAATGGCCTCACATTCATTGCCAATTGCGAATCAACGGGGCAGATAGAGGAAACTTACTATTCAGTTGGCGGTGGCTTCGTTATTCAGGAAGGCAAGGCGGACGATGAGGTGAAGACATGCGTTGATCTTCCTTATCCGATTGACCAGGCCGCGGACTTGCTCAAATGGCATAATATTTCAAGGAGGCCCATCTGGGAAATCGTTTTGGAAAATGAAAAGGTTTGGAAAAATGAAGACATGGTCAGATGTGACCTGATGAACATCTGGCATGTGATGCAGCAAAGCATTTTCCATGGTTGTCAAACGAATGGGGTTTTGCCGGGCGGTCTGAATGTGCAGCGTCGCGCGGCAGCTCTGAATCAGAAACTTTTAAATGACTTCGTTTGCGTTGGCTGCGACGATTGGATGGACGCGATCAGACGTGGGGGGGGCGGTTTTAAATATACATTGGATTGGGTAAGCTGCTTCGCATTGGCCGTAAATGAGGAAAACGCCTCTTACAGTCGCGTAGTTACCGCACCTACAAATGGCTCGGCTGGTGTGATTCCGGCGGTGATTCAATATCATCTTACTTTTGGCGGTGGGACAGATGAAGATGTGTTTAGATTCTTGCTTACAGCCGGTGAAATTGGCAGCATCTTCAAAAAAGGCGCTACGCTTTCGGCTGCTATGGGTGGTTGTCAGGCTGAAATCGGCGTTTCTTCTGCAATGGCGGCAGCTGGACTGGCTCAGGTTTCGGGTGGAACGGTCGAGCAATGTTTAATGGCTGCCGAAATTGCTATGGAGCATCATTTAGGCCTCACCTGCGATCCTGTGGGTGGTTTGGTGCAGATTCCGTGCATCGAACGAAATACAATGGGGGCGATCAAGGCGATTACGGCTTGTCAGCTGGCTCTGCAAAGTAACCCTGACAATGCGAAAGTGTCACTGGACAATGTGGTGCACACGATGTGGGAAACGGCGTTGGATATGAACAACCGCTATAAGGAAACTTCGGAGGGCGGGTTGGCGGTTAATATTCCGATTAGTTTGAGTGAATGTTGAATGTTAAATGAGTGAATGATCGGGCGCCGTTGCGCTGAATGAGCGGGCTTCGTTGCGCTGAATGAGTGGGGCGCCGTTGCTATGAATGAGTGGGTGCCTTTGCGCTGAGTGGAATTTTATACTTATTCTTTGTTTTTATAGATTGAGTAGCAAATGTGCTAGTCCGAAATATACGCCGTAGCC
This sequence comes from Dyadobacter chenwenxiniae, assembly GCF_022869785.1. NCBI lineage: Bacteria > Pseudomonadati > Bacteroidota > Cytophagia > Cytophagales > Spirosomataceae > Dyadobacter > Dyadobacter chenwenxiniae. The sequence goes on from NZ_CP094997.1 coordinate 7,120,870, forward strand.
GATCAAATCATTGGCTGTGGTGATAAATGGGCCTGATGCGACTGCGGGGTTGATGCCTATTTTTTCTAATAAAATTGGCGTCATGGTGCCCATAAACGATGCCAGGAAAACTACGGACATCAATGCTGCTGAAACGACGAATGCAAGCTGTACATCATTGCCAATCAATAAATTAAATCCAAATACAATGGTGCTGATGATAATCCCATTGATAAATGCAACGGCAAACATTCGGATCAATCGCTGACCAACTGTTGTGTCCAAGCCCGTTTTGTCAGCCAGGCTTTGCAAAATAATAGAAGAGGTCTGAATGCCCACATTCCCGCCGGTTGATCCGATAATCGGGATAAAAGCAGCCATAGCAGGGACAATCTTCAAATCTCCCTCAAAAAAACTGATAAATTTCGCGGCCAGAATCCCCCCCATCATGCCTACCAAAAGCCACGGTAAACGTGCTTTGGTTTGCTGCCAGATCGTGTCATCTTCTTCCACATCACCCGTAATACCAGCCATAGCCAGCGTATCGGAACTGGCCTGATCGGTGATCACGTCAATCACGTCATCAATGGTGATCCGGCCTAAAAGTTTACCCTGAACATTCACAACAGGCAGTGCGTCAAGGTCATAGCGCTGCATGAGTTCGGCGACTTCTTCGGCTGGGCGATATGTTTCTACGAAAATAACGTCTTTATCGTACAGACTTTCAATGCGTGTATTCTTATGCGCAAGGACGATTTTTTTCAATGAAAGAATGCCAAGCAACTTGCCAAAATCATCCACAACATACACCGCATAAACCTTCCCGACATCTTCTGCCTGCTTGCGGAGTTCTTCAATGCATTGATTTACATTCCAATTGACATTGGCTTTCACCAACTCTTTCTGCATCAAACCACCTGCTACATCTTCATCATAATGCAGCAGATCCAGGATAAAACGCGCTTGTTCGCGGTCTTCCAGCAAGGCAATTACTTCTTCACGGACGCGGATAGGCTGCTCATTCAGCAAGTCCACCGCATCATCAGAATCAAAAAGGTTGACAAAATGGGAGATTTCCTCCGACGTGAATGCTTTCAAAAACTCCCGGCGCTCGTTGGGGTCCATATCCGCAAGGATCTCCGCCCCGCGTTCCACATCCAGCTGCGTGATCAGGAATTTGGCACTTTCTGTTTCCAACTCTGATAACAGACCGGTTATATCCGCGGGAAAAAGGCTCTCTGTCTCTGTCCTGATGGAAGCAGAATCCTCTTTCTCAATCAGTTCCTGAATGTGCTCTACGTATTCCTTGGTTAATTCAAACGTCATTGTTCCCTAAGCTTTTAGCAATTAGCAGAATGGCTCCTGGCTGGATTATATACTTTTTAAAGGCATTTTCAGATTTGCGGCTGCAATTCCTGGGCGAGTTTCGTAAGCTCCACGAACTGCGCAACGCTCAACTGCTCGGCCCGTTTGGTCAGCAACGGATTTTCGGGAAATTCACCAATGGGTTTCAATGCATTGCGAAGTGTTTTCCTCCTTTGGTTAAAAGCTGTTTTCACAACCCGGAAAAACATTTTTTCATCACAATCCAATGCTGCAACCGCATTTCTCCGCAGCCGGATCACACCGGACTGGACTTTGGGAGGCGGATCAAATGCGCCCGGCGGCACAGAAACCAGGTAATCTATATCATAAAATGCCTGCAATAGAACGCTCAAAATGCCATAATCCTTATTTCCCGGCGGAGACGCAATGCGCATAGCCACTTCCTTTTGCAGCATACAAACGACCTCCGGGATTTGATCCCGGATTTGTAATGCGCGGAAAAAGATCTGTGAGGAAATGTTGTACGGGAAGTTACCAATGATGGCAAAAGGCTCCGAAAAATAGTCTGCCGGATTGAATTTCAGGAAGTCGCCCTCAATGATCCTGGGCGTCAGACTTTCGTAATGTTTCTTTAAATAGGCAACCGATTCGGTGTCAATTTCAATCACATAAGTGCTGAATGTGTCCTTAGGGATAAGAAACTGGGTGAGAACACCCATGCCGGGGCCTATCTCCAGAACCTTGCCGTAACCATTATGTCCCGAGAGGCCGTCAACGATCCGCTGAGCAATATTTAAGTCTTTCAGAAAGTGTTGGCCCAAATGCTTTTTGGCCCTCACTTTGGAATCGTCGCGCTTTTTATAATTTGTTTTCACGAACCAAAATTACGGCTTAATTCGTAGATTTATCGAATAAAGAATAGGAAGGAATCTTAAAAGTGCGATTATCGAGATACTATGGAAATGATCTTGTCCCATACCGATTGGCAGACTATACACGCTACACTTCAGCATCTGAACCTGATTGGAATTACTTTTTCTCCGGACTTCATCATCCGTAATATTAGTGCGCACGCTTTAATGAAAACGGGCTGGCAGGAGTCGGATCTGTTGGGGCACAGCATTTTTGATAAACTCATCCCCAAGGAAGAAGAGCACGAAATCCGGCAGATGCTGGAAGAAGGAATTCAGGGAAAACGGAAACTTGAACAGCGGGAAGTTCCCTTTTTGGCACAAAAAGGCACATTAAGAACGTTTTCGATCAATAGCGTGCTCATGCACCGCGAGCAGGACGAGGTGGAATGTGTGACTCTGGTGGGTGACGACATTACGCGGCGCCGCAGGATGGAGTCGTCCATTGCCAAATCCAATTCGCAGTTGCAGGATCTGGTGGACAACACGAGCGATCTGATCCAGCTTGTTGCGATTGACGGGAAATTCATATTTGTAAATAAAGCCTGGCGCGAAGTGCTGGGCTATGGACTGGATGAAATTGCGTCCATGCGGATGGAAGACATTCTGCATCCGCAGCATAAAGAGCAGGCACTGGCGCAGCTGAAACTGATAGAGCAAGGCCATTCCAATGCGAATTTTGAGACTGTTTTCCTAAGCAGGGAAGGCAAAAAAGTCTTTGTTGCAGGAAGTGTCAATTGCCGGTTTGATAATGGTAAACCCACCGCATTCCGCTGCATTCTAAATGACTTTACAGAAAAAATAAGGGCTGAAAAGGCGCAAAACCTGTATTACAGCATTGCGAACTGGACGGTTAATACGCAAAATCTCGATGATTTTTATCATAGCATTCACGAAGCGTTAGGTAAGATCATCGACGTAAAAAACTTCTTCATTGCGCTTTACGATCCCAGCAAAAGCTACATTTATTTCCCTTATTATGTGGATCAATATTTTCAGGGAAATGTAAAGTTTACCAAAAGAAAACTGGGCAATGGAGTGACGGAATATGCCATTGCGTCCAATAAACCGCTTTTTTTATCAGGAGAGAAAATAGAAGAACTGGCTAAAACAAACAGCCTTTATTTATACGGCGTCACGCCAAAATTGCTCCTGTGCGTGCCCTTGCGGGTAGGCGACCGTGTTACGGGCATCATTGGTGTAAAATCCTACGATGATCCTAATATGTTCGATGCCAGGGATTTGGAGTTGCTGGAGTTTATTTCGGGACAGGTCGCGATGGCGATTGCGCGGAAACAAAGTGAAGAAGAGCTTAGCAAATATCTTGCGCGGTTGAATGCGATTTTTGACAGCAGTTCCCACCTGATATGGTCGGTTAACAAATCATTGCAGCTGACCTCATTTAACAGGAATTATGCGGATCTGATTCAGAATCAGCTTGGTGTAAGGCCATCATTGCAGTCCAGCGCGGAGAAATTTGGCTGGCGAATGGTTGGTAACAGCAACCGCAGGACACTTGAAACCAAATACAGGCAAGCATTAAAAGGGGAACCGCAATATTTTGAATTTAAAATAGATCGGAAAGACCAGGGCGAAATGTGGCTGGAATTTTACCTGAATCCAATCCACTATGCGGACGGCGTGATTGAGGAGGTTTCGGGAATAGCGCGCGACATTACGCGGCGTAAAGAGGCCGAGCTTTCATTGAGGCATAGCGAGGAGCTTTTCCGTGGGATTTTTGAAAACCTGCAAGACATTTATTGCCGGATTAATCGTCTGGGTGAGATCACGATGATCAGCCAATCCGTGCTGAAAAGGCTTGGTTACTTGCCTGGTGAAGTCATAGGACACAAGATCACTGAATTTTTCCCGGATAAAAAACGGATACATTCTGCATTGATCAGGCTAAGGAGAAGCAAGAGCTTACGTAACTTCGAAATTTCGCTTTACCGCAAAGATGGCACGGAAAGGCAGTTTATGATCAACATGCTGATGTTTACGAACGACAAAGGCAAACCGACCGAAATCGCCGTTCTCGCTCGGGACATTACTGAATTGAAACGCAACGAGCAGGAATTGCTGAAAGCAAAGGAACACGCAGAGCGCTCATTGAAGGTTAAGGAAGGCTTTTTGGCCAACATGAGCCACGAAATCCGGACGCCGATGAATGGGGTGATCGGGATGATCGACTTGCTGGGCGAAACGCCGCTGGATGTGGAGCAGAAGGATTATGTGTTAACAATCAAGCGATCATCGGAAACTTTACTGAATATTCTGAACGACATTCTGGATCTTTCCAAAATCGAGGCCGGCAAGATGGAACTGCATGAGGCGCCGATTGCGACGGAAGAATTATTGCTGAAACTCGTCTCACTTTTTGGACAAACAGCCAAAAGCAAAGGGAACACACTTACGTATCACATTGCGCCTGAAATTCCGAAATTCATCATTGCCGATCAGACCAGGTTACTGCAGATCTTGTCTAACCTGACTTCCAATGCATTGAAATTCACTGATCATGGGGCAGTTACATTGTTTTTGACATTGGTTAAAAAGGACGGATTGTTTCATAAAATCAAAGTCGAGGTTCAGGATTCGGGCATAGGGATCAGTCCGATGGATAAACAGATATTGTTTACGTCATTTACACAGCTGGATAACTCGTCGCGTAAATCTTTTGGTGGAACGGGACTTGGATTGGCGATTTCCAAACAATTGTGCGAATTAATGCACGGTGAAATCGGCGTCGAGTCGACGATAGGAGAGGGCAGTACATTCTGGTTTACATTTGAAACAAAAGAGACTTCCATCGCGCAGGCCAGCAACATTGTGCAATTGGAGGAAACGCCGATCGAGAATGTTTTTGCAGATTATCATCCTACCATTCTGCTTGTGGATGATAACGCGGTTAACCGGAAGGTGGCCAATGAAATCCTGAAAAAATCGGGTTGCTACGTGGATCTTGCAGAAAGCGGTTTCAAGGCGATTGAAATGGTCGAGGCCAAGCGAAAAGTTTCAGACTTGAGTTACGACATCATTTTTATGGATATCCAAATGCCGGATATGGATGGTGTGGAAACTTCTCAGGAACTCAAAAAACGCTTCCCTGATTCCATGCCGCCAATCGTTGCTATGACCGCGTATTCCATGAAGGAAGACCGCGACCGGTTTATGAGCCAGGGCATGGACGATTACATCGCCAAACCGATCCGCGCACAAACATTGATACTTAAAGTAAAAGATCTGATAAACAACGTGGAGAGCCGCAAGCTGGAATCGAAGCAGCGTGAAATTGCGCAGGAAGTGGCTCTGCCAATTTTGGACAAAGAAATCATCGACCAGCTGAATAGCATAGGCGGGGCGGATCTTGTGTGGTCTGTGTTTGAAGATTTTGTTACTGAATCCAATGAGCTGGTTTCTGGCGCATTGGAGGCTTATGCCAACGGCGACATTAAAACGATCAAAAGCAATTTGCATACATTAAAAGGCAGTGGCGGAACTGTGGGCGTAGCACAAGTAGCCGAAATAGCGCGCGATGCAGAATGGCGCTTGAAATCGGATGACACGAGTACGCTCGCCGAGGCGCTTCCGCAATTGGAAAAGGCTTACCAAAAGTTCCTGAACGCGTACGAAGGGCTGTTAAAAGACTGGTTGAAGTGAAATTTTCTCGTCGGGTAAATCCCGGCGTTAATCTATAAGTGCGGTGGTTTCATCGATTGTAGCGGTTTATTGCGGAGCGTGATTAAACTATAATCAAAAAGGTTGCTCTAAACTGCAATAAACCTTTACAGAAACCATGAAGAAATTCGCATCCCTACTCTCGCTGCTGATATTATTGTCGCTATCGGCATTTGCACAAGACTCAACGGGCCGGATAACCGGCGTTGTCAAAGACAGTGTAACCAATGAGCCGGTCGTTGGCGCTTATGTGGCGGTGAGCAGGAACCTGCCGGATGCGAAGCCCGAGTATGTAACGACTGATATAGAGGGCAAATTTTCCTTCAACGGCCTTGCGAAACAGGCTGTTTACCTGGTTAAGGTTTCTTATCTGAGTTATAAAGACGCTTCGCGCACAGTTACATTGCAAGATGATAATCAGGATGTCGGAACATTTCAATTGAGTGAAGCTGTTGCAAACCTGAAAGAAATTAAAGTCGTAGGCCAGGTTACCGCCATGGAGCAAAAAGGCGACACGACCCAGTTCAACGCTGCTGCATTCAAAACCAATCCCGACGCAACCTCAGAAGATCTCATCCAAAAAATGCCTGGCATTACGGTTACCAACGGAACCGTAACAGCGCATGGTGAGACGGTTAACAGAGTTTTGGTGGATGGTAAGCCGTTCTTCGGCGAAGATGCTGCATTGACATTAAAATCACTTCCTGCCGAGATTGTTGATAAAATAGAAGTCTTCGACAAATTGAGCGATCAGGCACAATTCACCGGCTTTGACGATGGTAATGGACAGAAAACCATCAACATTGTAACCAAAGCCGATCGTAAAATGGGTCAGTTCGGTAAGGTTTTCGCCGGTTACGGATTGGATAATCGTTATCAGGCTGGTGGAAATGTGAGCTTTTTCAAAGGGAATCAGCGTATATCCGTGATCGGGCTGAGCAACAACATTAATATGCAGAATTTTTCCAGCCAGGATCTGATCGGTGTTTCCGGTGGCGGTGGAGGAGGCGGAAGAGGCGGCTCGGGCGGTGGCGGTTCGGCTGGTAACTTTCTGGTTGGCAACCAAAGCGGGATAACGGGGACAAATTCGTTTGGTTTGAATTATGCCAACAAGTTTGGAAAAAAAGTGGATGTTACCGGAAGCTATTTCTTCAACAGGACAGGCAACACCAATGCCCAAACATTGGAACAGGAATATTTTTTACAAGGCGGGACAGGGAACCAGTTTTATAATGAAACAAGCCGCACGAACAACACAAATGCCAATCACAGGCTCAACTTCCGCATTGAATACAACATTAACAAGAACAATTCGCTGATCGTGACGCCACGACTGAGCTTTCAGGACAACAGCTCGGCGAGCGTGAAAGCGGGGCTTTCTTCGCTGATCAACGGAACAAAAATCAATAGCCTGGACAACAATCAGCGCAACGCGACCAATGCTTACAATTTCAATAATGATGTTTTGTTCCGTCATTCATTTGAAAAGAAAGGCCGGACATTATCTGTGAATTTGAACACACAGCTCAATGACCGTAACGGGATTGGTAATCTCTATTCCAGAACCATGTTTTACGACAGCCTGGGCTTGGCCGCAAGAGGCGATACGCTTGATCAAGAGAGCTTTACATATTCCAATGGTGTAACATTGGGCGGAAACCTGATCTATACTGAGCCGATTGGAAAAAACAGCCAGTTACAGTTCAATTACGGCCTGACCGTAAGTAATAGCGACTCTAAAAAGGAAACCTACAACATGAGTTTTGATGAAAACACTTACTCAGGCCTGGATTCGCTGCTTTCCAATACATTCGACAATCGTTATGTGACTAATCGTGCGGGGATTGGTTATCGCTACCGTAAAAATAGCTGGTCTGCCAATTTTGGATTGGACTTCCAGAATACGGGATTATACAGTCAGCAGTTGGCGCCCGTTAATGCCAAAGTGGATCAGTCATTTACCAATCTGCTGCCAAATTTCATGTTGAGTTACAGATCCAAAACCGGCACGCAGTTCCGTACATTTTTCCGAAGCTCAACAAATCAGCCTTCGATTTCGCAATTGCAGAATGTGATCGACAACAGCAATCCATTGGCATTGACGGCCGGTAACCCGGATTTGAAACAGGAGTATCGCAATATGTTCAATGTTCGCTATTCACTTGCTGGTGCGGAAAGGCCTTACAGCCTGAATGCAATGGTTTTCGTAACGCAAACCAACAATGCGATCGTGAATTCAACATTGATTGCGCAGGAGCCAACCGAAGTGGCTGATGGAATTGTTTTGGAGCGCGGAGCGAAGTTTACGAAGCCTGTGAATGTGGACGGGAGCTGGAATGCCAGAACTTTTCTGGCTTACGGAAAGCCGGTTGCGCCGCTGAAATTGAATGTGAATTTGACTACTGGTTTCAACTACGTTCGTTCGCCTGGTTTGATCAATAACATTTCCAACTATTCGAACACGTACGCAGTTTCACAAGGTTTGGTTGTGAGCAGTAATGTGAGCGAGAAGCTTGATTTTACGGTTTCTTATTCAGGGAATTACAACATTGTGCGCAACACCATTCAGCCAAATCTGAACAATAATTATTATACGCAAGGAATTACGGGACGTGTAAACTGGATTTTTGGAAAAGGATTTGTTGTGCAAAGTGACATTAGTAACCAGTCTTACCGTGGTCTTGGACAGGGTTTTAATCAAAACTTTACGTTGTGGAACGCAAGCGTTGGCAAGAAATTCCTGAAAAACAATGCGGGCGAACTGAAACTGACTGTTTTTGATATACTCAAACAAAACAACAGCATTACCAGAAACGTAACCGAAACTTACGTGCAGGATGTAACCAACCGGGTTTTGACCCAATATGCCATGCTAACATTCACTTACACGCTGAGAAATTTCGGCAAAGCACCGGCTCCCGAAAACAACCGCCGCAGAGATTTTGAAGGGGGTGATATGCCTGGTGGTGGAAGAGGAAACAGAGGTGACCGTGGCAATTTTAACTAAGCAACTAATCCTGAATTCAACATTTTAGTGCAAAGAAAAGCCCGGAGCGAGCATTCGTTCCGGGCTTTTCAGGTCTCAATGAATATTTTTAAACTACTTCTTAGAAGGGAAAGGAATGATCAGTTTTTCACCTCTTTCCGAGTAATCCCTCGTTCTGCCATTCGCTTTCATAAGCGCTTCTTTGGTGATCCCATATTTGCCCGCAACAACCCTCAAAACGTCACCAGGTCCCACTGTATGCACGGCTTGAACCTGAATTTTAAGTTTCGTAACGTCGGACTTTAATTCAGGGCTGGACGAATTCAAGCCCTTTAATGTTTCTGTTTTTAAATTATAGCGGGATGCAATGCTGGAAAAGCTTTCACCACTTTTTACGGTATGCGTGATTTGTTCTCCACCCACAGAGGATGCCGAAATAGCGGGAGTTGTTTCTTTTTCGGCCTCTTTTGGTTTTTCTTTTACCGGTTCGGCTGATTTCTCAGCAGGCGTAGTTTCCAGCGCTTCGGCGGGTTCATCCGTAATTGGCTCTCCGGCGCTTTGCTCGTCTAAGGTTGAATCCACAACAACCGAGGTAAGCTCTTCAGAATTGGACGAACTATCTGAAATGTATTCATATCCCACATATAACATTGCTAATACCAAAAGAACCAACACAAGAAGCGTAACAATGGGGAGGTTGGACTTTTCGGTCGGACGGACATTTCTTTTTTTAGGGAATTCGTCTTCCATAGCCGGTTATTCGATGTTTTGTGGTGCAAATTAATTTTACGAAAATACTAAAGACCTTCTAACTTCCAAGGTGATTTCTCAATTCCTCATTCATCACCGCGACTTTTTCTTTTAAGCCTTCTTTGAACAAATCCAGCCGTTTTCCGACTGCCGGATCGGTGGCTCCAATGATCTGCGCGGCCAGTATTCCTGCGTTTCTGGCACCGTCCAGCGCAACCGTCGCAACCGGAACGCCTGAGGGCATTTGCAGAATGGAAAGCACTGAATCCCAACCATCAATCGAATTGCTTGATAAAACCGGAACGCCGATAACGGGCAATGAAGTAAGCGAGGCGACCATTCCTGGCAAGTGCGCCGCGCCGCCTGCACCGGCAATGATAACTTGTAATCCGCGGCTTCTGGCCGTTGACGCATATTCCAGCATGCGTTCGGGAGTCCGGTGCGCCGAAACGATCTCCATTTCGAAGGCGATCCCAAGCTCGGAAAGTGCATCAGCTGCCTGCTGCATAATTTTCCGGTCCGAAAGGCTTCCCATTATGATTCCAACCATTATATAACGAAGATTACTTACTGATTACTCTAATATTCTGCTTAACAAAATCAACCTTTCTCTTTAAAGACGCGATATCGGCATCCATAATGGTAATGTGGCCCATTTTTCTGAATGATTTTGTAATCGCCTTCCAGTAAAGGAACGGGAAAACCTGTTCAGTAGCCAACAATTTCTCCATTCCTTCATAAACAGCCGGGCCTTCGTGGCCTTCTTCCCCCAGCAAATTCACCATAGCAGACGGCCCGTAAGCGTGCGTGCTGCCGAGCGGCAAATCCAAAATAGCCCGCCAATGTTGCTCATATTGCGAAGTTGCATTGGCGCGGATCGTGTGGTGCCCACTATTATGCGGCCGTGGTGCCACTTCGTTGATCAGGATCTCGCCGTCGGCTGTCATGAAAAGCTCTACGGCCAAAAGGCCTACAATCTGGAAAGCTTCCGCCGTTTTTCTGGCTATTTCCTGTGCTTTTTCATCAATGGTTTTTTCAATTTCTGCGGGGGCAAAAAGATATTCGACGAGGTTCAGTTCAGGATGAAAAACCATTTCCACGGTCGGGAATGTGGTGATTTCCCCTTTCACATTGCGCGCCACGATCACGGCCAGTTCCTTTTCAAAAGGCACTGCTTTTTCCAGTAATCCCGGCTGCTCGAAAGCCTTTTCAATGTCCGCTTCCGAGGTTAACCGCTGCACGCCGCGGCCGTCGTAACCGTCTTTTCCCAGCTTGTGAAATGCGGGCAGAAATGAGGCGTTTTTATAAACATCATCCCGGTTTTCTGTTAATATAAAATCAGCAGTAGGGAGGTTATTTTCTTTGTAAAACTGCTTTTGGATGCGCTTATCCTGAATCTGGTGGATAACCGATGGCTGCGGAAAGATTTTCTTTCCTTCCTTTTCCAGTGCTTCCAGAGCCTGGACATTCACCTTTTCGATTTCTATTGTGATGACATCCAGCTCTTTACCGAAATTATAAACTGTGTCATAATCCTGTAATGAGCCTTGCTGAAAGTGAGGGGCAATTTTTCTGCATGGTGCCTCTGCATCGGGATCGAGGACGTGAATGTCCAGATTCCAGTCCACAGCGGCTTGTAAAAGCATCAGTCCTAGTTGGCCGCCGCCAAGGATTCCTATTCGCGATGAAAGCATTTAAAAGTTTCGGTAGTGTCGCACAAAATTGGTGTAAAAACCGCTAACATAAAACTGAACCGAAATCTTTTGATAATATAGTTTTAAAAAAAATCACATTGCTACGGCAGAAGTAGGGAGTTAGAAACGCGGAGACCAGGGATCATCCGGAAATCTCTGACATTTAATGTTCGTAGTTCAAGATCATAGACCAATGCAGTTGCAGCAATAAGCGTATCAGCGACGCTTAACTGATGGGATAGTGCGAATGTGTGACTAATATCAATCGCCGCTTTGGCAACAGATTCATTGAGATCAAACTGAATAAAGCCATTGAGCGTGCGTTTGATTTTGGCAAATTCGGCCCTGTTAAGGCATCCATTATATAGTTCTAAAACAACGATGGTGTTGATTCCAAGGTTGAGTTTCCCTGTGTAATTAATGAATTGAATGGCTTGCGGCTTGTCTCTCAAATAGTCAATAAGGATGTTTGTGTCAAGCAGCAACATCTAGGGCCTTGACGCTTTGCGGATTTTGCGAACATATGCTGCAGAGTCGGAGATATGCCCGAAAGGCTTGACATTAGGATCATTTGCCATTGCCAGCTCCTCATCTGAAAGCTGGCAGTCGATCACGTGCCCATATTTGGCAGGATCAAGCTTTTGGTAACCCACGCTTGACTCGTTCAACTCGGAAGTCTTTCTTGCAGGACTTGAATATACCTCAGCCTTCGAGATGCCGGGAAGAGCGGTTTTTGATTTTATAGTGCGCATAATTGTATCTTTTTTTCAAAAATAGAAATTTTCTCTTAAAACGAAAACTACAACTATTGTTTTAGCAATTATTTCAAAAACCTGATCAAAGCGATCTCCACCAGCAGGAAGAAAAGGGCTGCGTATAGGAAGTATTTCCAAAGATTGGTTCCCATGTTTTGTTGCTGGAATGCGGTGGAGAATGCATCGTCGTCGATGCGGTCGAAGATCTGGATGTTTTTCTGGCCGGCGAAAATGGTCCTTAGCTCGTCTGGGGAATAATATTGCAGTTTGGACTCTGCATTATTGTGGTTCAATGCGATGATCTGCTCTACTTTGTTGTCTTTTATTAATTCAAAATAACCTGCATCAAGCCCTTCTCCAAGCTGGTCGCCTTGTGGGATTTCCAGCAGAAGCTGGTTTCCGGCAATGCGCTGGACCGGGATTACTTCTGTTTTATTTCTTCTCAATTTATAAACCGTATTCGGCTGTGCTTTTTCAACATTCAAACTGATTGGATTTTCATCAAATTTAAATGATGTACGCTGTGCGCGGACGCTGGATGCAGCGATTTTGTACATGATCGGAACAAAAATGGCGTGCTGGGCGATGTTCCCGTACTCCGGATTCAATGGTGCTGCAAAAAGATACACTTTGCCTGTTCCCGAAGTAACCTGATTTAGATAAGTCTGGCCGTTGCGCAGTGCAAGCACCATTTGCCCTTCATTAGCCCAGCTCCAAACAGGTGAAGCTGAGGGCAGGTTGAGGTTCAGTTCCTGCCGGACTGACTCTTCAAATACATCACTAAAAAACGGATTGTTTCGATCAGGGGCTGCCAATGCAACAGGCGCCGGATCACCATTCTGCGTTCCTGTAAGGCCGTTGACGCCAATTCGTGATAAAAAACCATTATAACTTTCGGTGTTAGGAGCAGCAGGCGGGATCACCGTAACGCTCCCGCCATTGCGAACGAGCTCCTGCAAATCCTGTGGCAAGGAGCCCGAAAGTGAGGTAACACCTTCCAAAACCACCAGATCCGTGTTTTTGATCAGCCCGGGATCTACATTGTTAGCACTGTAACTTTGGAGTGAAAACAGGCTGTCATTGGCGTAAACATTTTCAATGTAGTTACCGGGTGACTTTTGCCCATAAATATGGAGTACGCGGATCAGTGGCGATGCATTGAGCACGAAATAATAGTTGTTATCAAAAGTCACCGGGAAGTCGTCGAATGTGATCTGCCCTTTTTTATAGCCTTTCCCTTTTAAGTTGAAATTGAATTTCGCCGTTGCACTGCCGTTCGCAGGAACATTCACAGACGCCGTTGAAGCTTGTGTATTATCCAGATTCAACTTTAAGACAACGTTGCGAGCTGCTTCCGATCCGGAATTACTGACTTTAACAAATAGAATGTTATTCTGCAACTCGCGAATAAAAGGCGTGTTAAGCCAGGCCGAATCCACAAAAACATTCTTCTCAGCCGCAGCCTGAACGGGCACCAAAAACAGTTGATTAGTTGTGTCCGTTTTGAGTCCTGTGAGATCGCCCGAAGTGCTTTTTTGGAAATCGGAGAACCAGAAAAGTTGGTTTTTGCCCGCTTGCTGATGCCGGGACATAAGGTTTTCCTGCCTTTTATAAACCTGCTCAAAAGTGCGCGGCGTGTTTGATAAACCAATGGTTGTCAGCCTGTCACGTAGTTTTTCTGATGCATATAAACCCTGTTCCTGGGCCGCAAAGTCGTTGGTGACGAGTTGAAGAGAGGTGGCATTTCTGAACAATCCCAGCAAGTCGCTCAAACGCGCGGTTGCAATGTCGAGATATCGCTTGCTATTCAGCTCACTTTCCATGCTCAGTGAATTGTCCAGATATAAGCTGGTAATGCCTTTTCGGCCAACTGCCTGGTTATTTTCTGCTGGTAAAAATGGCTGGGCGAAGGCCAGCGCCAGGCAAACGATAGCTAAAATGCGGGCAGCCAACACAAGCCAATGCTTGACCTGCCTTACCGAACGCGTCTTTGTTTCTACCGCCTTTAAAAACGCGACATTGGTAAAATAGACTTTTTTGGTACGACGGAAATTGAAAATATGAATCGCAATAGGAACTGAAACAGCCAGAAGACCCCACAAAAATGATGGAAAAAGGAAACCCATTTAGCTATGAATATTTTCGTGTTTCATGTTCAACGCAGTTAAGAAAGACAAATTACACTAAAATCTCATAACAGTTTTTTATTTCAACAGCTTTCTGATATGTCGGCAGCTTTTTTCTAACTTTGCACTTCATTTTCCGGCAGTAGCGCGCGTACCTTAACGCTGCTTTCGAAGGAATACAGCATTGTTAATTTAAATTGAATTATGGCGAAAGTTTCGGTGAATAAACACCAACCTGTGTATCAAATGCCTACGAACCCGGCGGCGGTCCGTACAAAAAGATATGCTTTACCCACGAAAAAATACATAACCCTTGCGATGCGTTATTTTTTCAAAACGCAGTTGAAATGGGGATTAATACCACTGGCACTAATCCTGATCAATGCCGTTCTGAACCTTACCGGTGTTTATCCGAACTTGTGGATCTACATTACCGTGTTTGTCGGCGCATTACTTTACGTGCTTTTCTGGCTGGTGCAGTTTACCGGCATTACGCAGCTGGCACAATATAAGCCCATGTTCGAAAAGTTTTCTTATGAGATTGACAACCGTCAGATCCTGATGAAACTGAACCAGAAAGAGGGCAGCGTAATGAAGTGGGAGCAGATCATGGACGCTTACAAAGACAAAGAAGCTTATGTGCTTGTGATTTCAAAAGGACAGTTTTTGTATCTGCCTTTCAGCATTTTCACTTCCGAACACGATATCAAGGTTTTCGAGCGCATTATGAAGCAAAAAGACTTTTTGAAAGCATAAAAATTTTAATACGAAATGAAAAATCCCGGTCTGTTCAGATCGGGATTTTTTACGTTATTTCAATTCCGCCTGCTGGTGGTCTTTACCGAATTTCTTTTCTCCGGCTGTGATCGCAATCGGCAAATGGTTTGGGGCTGGCGGGATGGGGCAATTGTAGCCGTCACTGTAAGCACAATAAGGATTATAGGCCTTATTGAAATCCAGCACCAGTTCTCCGTCTTTTATATCGGTGGTTTTCAGATCCAGGTAGCGTCCGCCGCCATAAGATTCCTCACCATTGGTTTTGTCTTTGAAAGGAATGAAAAGGTAGTCTTTGTACTTAGCAAGCTGCTGTAAACTAAGACTTCTGTAAACGTTCAATGTTTGTTTTCTACCATTGATACGGAATTTCACCTTGCCGTATTTCACATAGGTCTTATTAACGCCGCTGTATGTGGGCATTTCGAAAGACTGGCCGCGGCTTTTCTCAAACTTCGCAACGACCCTGTAAGCCGAGTCGGGTTCGTAGAATTGTAAAAACGGCAAATCGGCTTGTTTTAATGGGGAGTTGGCCGAGCTCAGAAATTCTTCTTTATATTTCTTTCTGTACTTATCAGTCTCCTTCTTAAAATCCTGTGCACATGCCACCGAAACCGTAATCAGCAGTAACCCGAGTGTGTTTAAAACGCTTTTCATACTTGGTAAAAGTAAATCCGGTAAAAAATTACCGGATTTTATAAAAAAATATCCAGAATGCCTAGACTATTCAAATACTGTGCCTAGTTGGCCTTCACAACTTTAATCTTTGACTCGTCAATGTTATATGCCTTTACAACCGCATTATAATCACTGTAATCCACCTGGCCAGCTGTGCGCAGGGCGAAATCGGAGGGGATGATCACGACGCGGAAATCCTGGTTTCTGGTGTAATCCGGATCAACTTTGGCCGGGTCAACCGTCCCGTCCAGGAAAATCGAGAAATCGCGTGCAGTGCGGTCCATATTATAGGTCAGGATTCCATTGTCCAGAAAAGCTGTTTGTGGCAACAGTCTGTATGCGTTCAATTCGGTCCCGTTTACGTCTTCGGTTCCCCAGTTGATATAAACCAGCACTGCATCCGATTCCAGCACATCTACGCCCAGCTTTGCATCGGCGAAAGTCAATCCATACTGAAACTCATTGGCAGCGGTAAAATTCACACCTTCGAGGTCGAATGTGGTTCCCACGAGCTCGTCGCCAACTGGTCCCTGTGGCCCTTCGGGGCCTTCGCAGCTTTGGAACAAAACGGCAACGGCAAGGAGAAGAGGCATTATTAACTTTTTCATGATTTAATAGATTAAGTTGAATTATGGTTTGTAATATGGGTTTTAGATTGCTGCGCAATATTAAAGTTTAATCTCTCCGGCCGGCCATTAACAATCCTTAACTAAAAGAGTTGTCGGCAGATGGGAATGCGCATAGTCTGGAACAATGAAAACTGGCGATTTATTGCACAGTATATTAATTTAATAATTTGCGTAAATCGGCGCTGCTCGTTACTTTTCGTTGAAATGATCCGATTAAGAAGGATTTAATTTTAACTCTAAAACAAATTTGATATGATCAACCGTAAAGCAACAGCCGTTTGGAAAGGCACCGGCAAAGAGGGAACAGGAACCGTTAGTACGCAAAGCACTGTGTTGGAAAACACCCAATACTCGTTCAACACCCGTTTCGCAGAAGGCAAAGGAACCAATCCTGAGGAGTTGATCGCAGCTGCCCATGCAAGCTGTTTTGCTATGAAACTTAGCTTTGAGCTCAATGCAGCCGGTTTTACAGCAGACGAGCTGGATGCAACTGCAACCGTTACATTAGATCCTGCAAAAGGACAGGTTACAAAAAGTGCCATTGAACTGAAAGCAAAAGTTCCGAGCGTTTCGGCAGATCAATTTGCACAAATTGCGGATAAGGCGAAAAAAGAATGCCCGATCTCGCAATTGCTGAATGCAGAAATTACATTGAATGCTGAGTTGGTTTCTGAATAAAACCATTCTTGCCTATTTACCGGGCAGCATTATTTTCTGCCCGGTAAATAATTAGTCTTAATCAATAAATAAGTCGCTGGATATCCTGTCCGCAAAAAGTTTCCCCATATCGGTCAGATACCAGTTTTCCGGATCTTCCCTGATCCAGTTTTTTTCCTTCAACTTTTCAAGATCTACTTGATGCGCTGGGAAAAAGGATCTGCCCGACAACATTTCGAGCTTTTCCTTATTGACTCCCCATTTTGTCCGAAGCCCGGTCAGCAGATATTCGTTTGTCTGGTCCGCTGGCGACAATGTCTCCAATGTAGCCGGAATGATCTGTTTTTGAATGGCTTCCACATAGCGGGCGTTGTTTGATACATTATATTCCCGGCTTGTACCATTATAAGAATGAGCGCTTGGCCCGACGCCCAAATACGGCCTTTGTTTCCAATAAGAACTGTTGTGCAGGCTGTAATGTTCTTCCCGGGCGAAATTTGAAATTTCATATTGCTCATAACCGTTGTCGGCCAGGGTTTTTACCAATATTTCAAATTGCTGGGCAGCATATTCTTCATCAATGGGCTTGATTTTGTTCTTTTTTAGCCAGCTCCCGAATGCAGTTTGCGGCTCAATCGTAAGGCAATAGGCTGAAATATGAGCAATGTCCAGGGCAAATGCTTTTTGCATATCCTGCATTAAAATACTGTGATCCGGCGCTGGAATCGCATAAATCAAATCAATAGAAATGTTGTTTATCCCAATTTCCTGTGCAGTCCTTACACAGTGCTCTCCTTCATAAGCTGAGTGAACTCGGTTTAGAAATTGCAAATGCGGCTCGTGAAATGACTGAATGCCAATGCTTAACCTGTTAATTCCCGCATTGTAAAATTGCCGCAACTTCTCTTTTTCCAGATCATCGGGATTGGCTTCCAGCGAGATTTCTGCATTGCCGGCAATCGAAAAATGCTTATTTATTGTGTTTAATAATAAATGCAGCTCGGCTTCTTCCAGCATTGAGGGTGTTCCACCGCCAAAGTAAATAGTTTCAATGTCCGCTTTGGGCAAATAGTCTTTCCTGAGTATGATTTCACTTGCAATTGCCTCTACAACAGCACGTTTGTTTGAGATATTTGTACTGAAATGAAAATCACAGTAATGGCAAGCTTGTCTGCAAAAGGGAATATGAAGGTATAAATGCATTATTTGGAATTTTTCTGCCACTCCCAGCCGATCTTCACGCCGGCCCACAAATTGTCTTTTGGCGCACTGTTATAGTAACGGTTACCAAATGCATTCAGGTCGTAACCGAGGCTATAAATGCCAGCATTCACCTTTTCTGCGGATGCGGAAAGTTCGCTGTAAAAATGTTGTCCCCAACTTTTTTTCCAGCTTACGCGTGCAATCCACTGGTTATAGGGCGTGTTTTCTACCGTGTTGGCGTCGTTTAGATAGAACGAGCTTCCGTGCTGATAAGTTACAAAAGCCGCAAATCCATATTTGAAAAGGGCGTCAAGACCCGAGGTTTGTGAAAACTTGGGAATTCCCGGAATTCTCTTGCCGCTCAGATCAACGTCAGCTTGCTGAAAATTTTCAAAAGTATATTTTGTTGCAGTGCCTGTGTTCCACAGTTTAAGCATTACAGGGAGTTTTGGATTTGATAAAATATCGTAAGCAACAGTCCATTCCAAGCCGTTTTGACGTGTTTTTCCTGCATTAATAAAAAACTCAGCGCCCGCCTCATTCGTCCGGCGGACAATGGTTTCACGCAATCCAAAATGATACACACTGATTTCGCCAGTAATGACCTTACCCGTTTTTCTGATTCCAAATTCGGTGTTCATGCCTTTTTCCGCTTCCAGATCCCTGCGGAAGCCCCCGGCAGACGGCCGCACTTCCTGCAAAGTAGGAGGGGAGTAACCACCACTGTAAGACGCTACTAAAGCCCAATTTTTGGCTATGACTTTATTGGCGGCAAATCTTGGAACAAATATGCCATCGAATTTACGCGCCTCCTTACTATATGGCAGCACAAAAAATCTTTCGTATTTGTATTTAAATGTGTTGTAACTCGCTCCCGCACTCAATGTCAGGTCAGTAAACAACACCGCTTCCAACTGACTGAAAACGGAAAGGCTCGTGGTGCGAATGTCTTCAACGGTCTGCTGCTTGTCCGGCCTGCCGCCGATATTGTCGTAATTGCGCTGCGCCGATTTGCCGTATTGCCATTCAAATCCGGTTGTCCAGTTGGTTTTGACATTGCCGATCTGCGAGCGGTTTTGCCAGATATTTCTGCCGCCTATGCCGTTTTCGTCCCGTTTTTCATAATTTGAAATAAATGGGTTGGCAAAATCTGTAAAAGTAAGATACAACGCATTGGATTGCGTCCAGTTATCCGAAAGCTGCCATGTGTAATTACCACCTATTAAAGCCAGTTTGGTATAAATAGCAGCCTGCTGCGCCTCGCTCCCCGGCACCGTAGGGGTGGATTGTCGGGCCAGTTTCGGATTGCTTTGATATTGTGCGAGGTTGATGCCGCCAGGAGTTTCATATTTCAAATCGGAATACATCCCCAATATCGACAATGTGCTGCGATCTCCTAACCGGGACGAGGATGTAAAACGGATCGCATCTCTTACCATGCTGCTGTGATTTCGATAGCCATCCTGCTCGCTATGACCATATTGCACCGAGATATCACCAAGCTGGATCGTTGAGTTTCTGCTTTGAAAACCGTATTTTCCAATGCTTACGCTTTGTTCTGCGCGGTTGGTGAAATCGTTGTCAGGCTGACTTTGCAGCAATACAACCCCGCCTGTTCCTGCGCCATAAATGCTGCTTCCTGGTCCTTTAATGATCTCCATATTTTGTACAGCACCATAATCGAGGGAGTTAAGCGGTGTGTTTCCGCTTGCGTCTGTAAATGGGATCCCATTCCAGTAAAACTTTACGTTACGTACACCAAAGGGTGAACGGATAAGGCTTCCACGAACCGAAAACCGGTAGCTTCCGGGCGAACGTTCCTCCATTTTAACACCTGGGACAGTATTGACAGCATTGGTCCAGGTGTTGGTGGCAAATCTTTCCAGCGACCGCGATGAGATTAACCCCACCGTTGCCGTAGTCGTCAGCGGGTCAGTTTTTGATTCGAATGCGTTGACAGTGATCTCATCCAGCTCGTTGGTCCGCAGGGAATCGCTTTGAGCAGCAGATTTTCCAGGATTGATGAAAATAAATATTGAAACGCAGAGACCAGGAATATAAAATTTACGCATAATGGTTGAGAAGACTATCAATAAAATACAAAACTGATTATTAAAAGGAACACTAGCAAGGGATATACCACCCATAACCGGTGATGAAATGATCAAGTTCAGGTCACTTTGGCAAAACAGTGAGCATAAATTTCTACAAAAGCATGACCGCACGGCGTATAGTGGTCTGGTAGGATTTTTGTTAGGATGTTTTTAATGAACTACACATTCTGTTAAACCGATTAAAATTAAAACACCCCAGTTATGAAAAAGATCACTTTGATGGTTGCCACAATGTTAACCATGGGCATGCTGAGCCTAACCAGCTGTTCGGAAAAAACTAAAGACTCTGCTAACGAAACTGTTGAGGAGGCAAAAGATGACATGGATGAAAATGTGGCGGAAGCAAAAACGGATATCAAAGAAGCTGGCGATGATTTTGAGGCGAAAGTGAAAGAGGATAAAGAGTCATTGAAAGCGGATATTGATGAGGCCGTTGCAAAACTCGACAAAAAGATAGAAGAGGCGGACGAAAAAATGGAAAAAGCCACTGACAAGGAGAAAGCAAAGTGGAGAGACCGCAAGAAAGAATTGAACGAAGAAAAAGAAGATTTGAAAGCTTCCTGGAAAAATGTACAGGATGAAACTGCTGACAAATGGGATTCATTTAAAGCAGAAACAAAGGAAAAAATCGCAAAAGCGAAAGCCGATATCAGGGATTAATTGTTTTTTATAAGGGTTACGAATTGCAAAAATGCTCCCAATTGAGGAGCATTTTTGTTTTGATGGAACTTCACTTTCTCGGGAGATGGATCTCCGTCATCATGCATCGGGCAGAACCTCCGCCATTGCCTTCAATCACACCTAGATCCGTATGTAAAATACGGGCATAATCGCTCAGAGCTTGTCGCTGGTGATCAGTTAATGATTCGTAGGCTTGCGTGGACATGATCAGGAATTTGTCCGACTTGGTATTTCGCACCATCAGCATGTTTCCTGCAAAGTGCCGCACCTGGTCAAATGATATTTCAATAATGTATTTCTTAGTTTCTTCCAGCGTTGCACGCACCATTTGCCGCTCATCGGGATCTTTGATCGCTTCCAGGCAAACCACCGCAAAAACGTCGCCAACGCACATAATGACATTGGTATGATAGACAGCCTTGCCATTCTCATCAGAAGCTGAAAAAGCAACAATTTCGTAGCCTAATGCATCCGCAAATGCTTCCAAAACTTCGGGATGCGTGCGGGGTGAAAGGCAGGCATAGGCAATTTTGTAACGGCGGTCCAGCACCATGCTGCCGGTTCCCTCCAGAAATTTACCCTGCTTTTCGAAATAGCTGAGGTCAATAATTTCCTCAACCTTGAAATCCTCTTTTAAGCGTTCAATAATGTCCAGCCTGCGTTCAGCTCGGCGGTTTTCGGCCATCATGGGGTAAAGCACCACTTTTCCGCTCTGGTGAAAAGAAACCCAGTTATTGGAAAAAACAGCATCCGGTCTCAGGATGTCTTCATTATCATTAAAAATATGAAGGTCCACACCCGCTTTTTTTAATTGATCGATCATCAGATCAAATTCTTCCTTCGCCAGGTCACCCGCTGTTTCCAGCGTGCTTTGTGCGAATGAATGCTGCTGAAACTCGTTGCTTTCAGCCGTTTCGCTGTTAAAGCCAAACCGCACCGGCCTGATCATCATGATCCGGGAGGTAGATTGGGGCTGAATTTGGGCGGATGAAGTGATAACACGCATAGGAGTTTTGGAGTAAATGTCTATTGCAATTTACAACTGAAAGACGGCGAATACAATATTAAAATTCCCGGAGCGAAAGCTCCCGGAGTAGCGGCATACTCATGCAATGGGACCCGCCACGCGCCCGTGAGAGCTCTGCGGATGGAAGTGTGATAAAAGTGTCTGTTAATGTTTCAACCGAAAGCTCGTCATCTTCCAATTTTTGTATTAAATCCTTTGCACTGATTACATGATAACCGTGCTTCCTGAATGCATCCAGCGTTTTGTCATTCCGGTCATAACCCACGACTACTCCGTCCTTTAATGCTAGAAGGTTGCAGGAATCCGTCCATTGCTCGCGTTCGCCGTAAGGAAACTCGTTGTCGCCGGAGTAGATGAACCTGACAGGCTCGGTGGCACCCAGATCGGTGACGCTGATCGATGTGAGCAGGTCTTCCAGGTTCTCAATTTCCGTCGGATGATGTTCTTTGCCTTTAAGAAATTGCAAAATCCTGAATTCTTTATTTGTATCCTGAGGCGCAAAGAAATGCAGCACGTCTTGTTTTTTTGCTTCATCCCCTAAGCGCGCAAGTGAACCGAGCAGCACCCAAACATTCTTTTTCACTTGCGTAAAGATGGTGTCAATGTGCATATAATCCCGTTTTTTGGGGATTTTGACAATGGTAATTTTATTGACGACCTCTTTTTCAAACAACAATTTCATCACTTGCTGGGCCGCGTAAAGTGACGTCCGCTCACTGCAACCGATCAGGAGATGGTTTGGCGCAACCATCATCACATCACCGCCTTCGAGTGTGCAGCGATGGTAATCACTTGCTTTCTCATCATCCGGCAGCAAAAAGTGTCGTTCGTTTTCGGGTATTTCAATGATGCGTTCTTTTATTTTACCAAACATCGGGTGATAAAAGAAAACAAATTGCGCCAGGATCGACTCGCGCGTCCGGGCATTTTTCGCCGGTTTGTTCAGTAAAATGTGATCATTGATCACAATGCCGATATCCCGCATAAAAATCAGGTTGGGTAAGGGCGCAAACAACATTCTCTTGTCTGAATAGGAGCCGGAGATAAAGATTTTGGCCAACTCATGCGGGTCATATTGATTGAGCTCTTCCTGCGTATTATAAGAACATCTTTCGATGCCACAAATCGCGGCTGTTAACTTGACACGGACTTCATTATCTTCCAGTATTTCTCCTAGCAGTTTTTGGATTTCAACCACACAGTCCGAAGCAAAGTATTTTTCAGAACCGGGAATGAAAAATGAGCGGGTCGGATCATCATCTATGTCGGCCAGCTTTCCTTTGATCTTGTCCGGATCCAGGAAGTAAAGCAGCAGCTTTACGTAATAATCATATTCACCCCGACGCATGGTGTCCAGGTGTACAATGTCTTCAAAAAGCCAGTCTTGTGCTTTGCTGGGGACCACTTTTCCCAGTCCTCGGTCGGGACTATGAATGAGCAGCCTTTTCAATGTGCCCGTTTCCGAAGCGACGTTTATCGCAGTGCCGGCTGTAATTTCTGTATGCATAAATGATTTGATGACGTGTGTTGTGCGCAAAGTAAATGTTTCTTTTCCAATTAAAAACCGGCTCTCAGGCAACGTCCTTACAGGCAGCGCTTTTAGGTTATAAATATCGAAATCCGGGGAACAAGGCTGGCTTTAAAAAGGTTGTAGTTTATATGCAGCATATCACTGCGGACGATTACCGTCATTTTCTTTTACGCGCAAAGCGTGTTACTTTTGCGGTAAATTTACCAAGAACTGTATTTTAAGTATAAATAAGTTATGCTCTCTATTAATGACTTGCGTGCCTCAATTGAAGGTAAGGAAATATTAAAAGGCATCAATCTGGAAGTTAAGCCAGGGGAAGTGCATGCAATTATGGGGCCTAACGGTTCTGGTAAAAGCACTTTGGCGTCTGTTCTGGCCGGAAGAGAGGAATATGAAGTTACTGGCGGCTCGGTAGTTTTTGACGGAAAGAATATTCTTGAAATGGCTCCTGAAACAAGGGCGGCTGAAGGTATTTTTCTCGCATTTCAGTATCCTGTTGAAATCCCTGGTGTTACGACCATTAATTTTCTTAAAACTGCTGTAAACGAAATTCGTAAATATAGAGGTGAAAATCCACTCGACGCTGCACAATTCCTGAAAATGGTGCGTGAAAAGGCGAAGCTGGTAAGCATGAACGATTCATTGCTGAAACGGGCTCTGAATGAAGGCTTTTCAGGCGGTGAGAAAAAACGTAATGAAATTTTTCAAATGGCTGTGCTTGAACCAAAGCTGGCGATCCTGGATGAAACCGATTCTGGACTGGATATTGACGCGCTGCGCATTGTTTCAGAAGGAGTTAACTCATTGCGTTCTCCCGAGCGTGCGACGATCGTGGTAACGCACTATCAGCGACTCCTGGACTACATTGTTCCTGATTATGTTCACGTACTTTACAAAGGCAGGATCGTAAAATCCGGTCCCAAGGAGCTTGCGCTGGAATTGGAGGAAAAGGGATACGACTGGATCAAGGCGGAAGTAGAAGCCATTGGTTAAGAAAGTTTTTGAGGCTTATGCTTTGAAATTCTTAACAATTAAAGTACCATATTAATACATCAATGAGTACCGAAACAATAGATTTGAAAACCAGGCTGATCGCGGATTTCCATGCCCGTGAATCCGTTATGAATGGTGAGGCTTCATCGGCTTTTCATCAGAAAAAACGTGCAGCACTGGCTGAATTTGATAAGTTGGGTTTCCCGACAACCAGAAACGAGGAGTGGAAATATTCCAATGTCAGGGATCTGGTCAGTGTTTCTTATAATTTTAATGCAGAAAGCGCGCTTGGATTGGCTGATCTTGAAGACTTGAAGATCCCGGCACAGGATGCAAATATCATCTATTTTGTGAACGGACATTATCATGCGGAGCTTTCACGCATCATTTCTTCACAAGACCAGATCACAATCAGTTCGCTTTCAGAAGCATATAAAAACAATCCTTCCCTGGTTAACGCCTATTTCAATGAATTGGTTAAAGACCAGGAAGATGCATTCACTTCCCTAAATACTGCTTTTGCGCAGGACGGGATTTTTATTCACATCGCTGATAACAAAGTAGTCGAACATCCGGTAATCCTCCGTTTTGTAAGTGATGCCCGGACGGAGAATGTAGGCAGTCAACCAAGAAACATTATTTCTGTTGGCCGCAATGCACAGGTTAAGCTCGCCGAAGCTTTCCGTACTTTGGGAACAGCGCGTTCTTTCACTAATGCTGTCACAGAAATATATGTGGCCGAAGATGCAAATGTTGAATACTACAAAGTGCAGAACGAGAGCGATAATGCTTACCACATAGGCACTACGCAAGTGCGGATGCTTGACCGTTCGCATTTTTACGCGGGAACAGTTACGCTCAACGGGCGTTTCACACGCAACAACCTGAACATTATTCTCGACGGCGAGCGCTGCGACGCGCATATGTATGGTCTCTATTTTCCGGACGGGACGCAACATGTTGATAACCATACTGTTGCAGATCACCGAAAACCCAATTCAGAAAGTAATGAGTTGTATAAAGGGATTTTAAGGGATAAATCAAAAGGTGTTTTCAACGGAAAGATATTTGTTCGTGAGGACGCGCAGAAAACAAATGCTTTTCAATCCTGCAAGAACATTGTGCTTTCAACCGAAGCGACAATGAACACGAAACCGCAGCTCGAAATTTTTGCTGACGACGTGAAATGTTCGCACGGAACCACAACCGGCCAGATTGATGAAGAGGCGCTGTTTTATATGCGCTCACGCGGTATTTCGAGACCGGAAGCCATGTCGCTGTTGATGTTCGCATTTTGCGCCGATGTTGTTTCCCAGATCAAAATCGAATCTGTCCGTGAATATCTTGAAAACGTAATTGCTCAGAAGCTCGCTTCAAAATAATCGTCTGACATACGCCAGACCCATCTTTTTGCTACCCAACCTGTCATTCATTGGGTTGGGTATTTTTCTTAAATACCTGTCATCATGAGCAACAATCTTGATATAGCATCCATCAGAAATGACTTTCCGATCCTGAATGAAATTGTGAACGGAAAGCAGCTGGTTTACTTTGATAATGCAGCAACAACACAGAAGCCGCGTCTGGTTTTGGATGCGTTGTCGGGTTATTATGAGCATTATAATGCCAATATTCACAGGGGAATCCACCATTTGGCAGAGAAAGCGACTTCGGCATTTGAGCAGTCACGCCGCCGTTTGCAAGCTTTTATTAACGCGCCGCTCTCTGAGGAAATCATTTTTACTTACGGAACAACCGATGGGATTAACCTCGTAGCATCCAGTTATGGCCGCACATTCCTGAAAGCCGGTGATGAAGTGATTATTTCAACCATGGAACACCACTCGAACATTGTGCCCTGGCAAATGCTGTGCGAAGAAAAGGGTTGCATTCTGAAAGTGATCCCGATCAATGATGAGGGTGAATTGCTGATGGATGAATATGAAAAGTTGCTTACAGAACGCACCAAGTTTGTGTCTGTCGTGCATGTTTCCAATTCGCTGGGCACCATTAATCCAGTGAAAGAGATTATTGCAAAAGCACATGCCGTTGGCGCGAAAGTGCTGCTGGACGGCGCGCAGGCAAGTTCCCATTTGCATTTAGACGTTCAGGACCTGGATTGTGATTTTTATTCATTATCTCTTCACAAAATCTACGGCCCGACGGGAATGGGGATTTTGTATGGAAAAAAGGAGTTGCTGGATGCCATGCCTCCTTATCGTGGCGGTGGAGAAATGATCAAGGAAGTGACTTTTGAGAAAACGACATATAATGAACTGCCGTATAAATTTGAAGCCGGAACGCCTAACATTGCAGATGTTGTAGCGGCCAAATTTGCTTTGGATTACGTCGATACATTAGGGAAGTCAAACATTGCAGTACACGAACACAGGTTGTTGGAATATGCAACCGAAGCTGTCAAGGAAATACCAGGACTACGGATTATTGGTCAGGCAAAAGAAAAAGTAAGTGTGCTTTCATTCGTGATTGACGGCATTCACCACCAGGATATAGGCGTCTTGTTGGATCAGCAAGGCATTGCCGTTCGCACAGGCCATCATTGCACACAACCACTCATGCGGCGATTCAATATTACCGGAACCAGCCGAGCCTCGTTTGCTGTTTATAACACGATAGAGGAAATTGATCTTTTGATCCAGGGCTTGCATAAAGTGAAAAGAATGCTGGGATAATCTTGCTAAATTAACCTCCGAATATTAAACCAAATCTATATACACCTATGCCAAACACAGTACAAGAAGCCAAGCGTTATCTGGATAATGCGAAGGAGATTTTGAAAGAGAAAGCGAAGAAAGAGGATGGCCTTTATCAGGACCCGAAATATGTTAAGCTTGCAGGTCATGCAGCTTATACCGGGGTTTTGGTGGCGCTTGACGGTTTATTTGAGGAAAAAGGCAGGGGCAGGAAAGATGTTTCTTGGTACAAAGAGAATCTTTCCAAGTTAGATAAGAAGGCGCTGGCCTCATTTGTCGCAGCTTACAGCACGCTTCATCTAGCAATGAGTTACGATGGAAACACGGACGCAAATGTTTCCACTGCCGGGCTTAATATGGCAGAGTCAATCATTAATTGGGTTGAAACGAAGACTGCGGCAGCATAATTTTAAAAATACAATGACCATAAACGAGATACAGGACGAACTAATTTCGGATTTTGAATTGTTTGATGATTGGGAGAGCAAGTACGAGTATATAATAGATCTCGGAAAGCAGTTCCCGCCGTTGGAAGAGCAGTATAAGACTGAAGACAACATTATAAAGGGTTGCCAGTCCCGCGTGTGGCTGAATGCTTACATGGATGGCGACTTGCTGAAATTTGAAGCGGATAGCGATGCAATTATTGTTCGCGGACTGGTAAGCATGCTTGTGAAAGTTTTGTCAGGACATACGCCAAAGGAAATTGCCAGTGCGGACCTTTATTTTATGGAACGCGTTGGATTACACCAACATCTTGCCCAAACCCGGTCAAATGGGCTTGCTGCCATGTTGAAGCAAATGAAGGCCTATGGTGTTGCGTTTCAGGCAAAGTCTTTTCATACGGCGAATTAATTCAGATTAGTAAAATATATAGCAAAATGTCAGAGGCAGAATTAAGGGAAGAAGTTGTAAAGGCCATTAAAACGGTTTACGATCCGGAGATTCCGGTGGATGTTTACGAGTTGGGGCTTATCTACGATTTGAAAATATTCCCTGTCAATAATGTGTTTGTATCCATGACCCTGACATCGCCTTCCTGCCCATCTGCTGGAACATTGCCGGGAGAGGTGGAACAGAAGATCCGCGAAGTGGAAGGCGTGAATGATGTAAGCCTTGAACTGACATTTGACCCTCCTTATACAACGGAAATGATGTCGGAAGAAGCCAAGCTGGAACTGGGGTTTATGTAGAGACTTCGGCTGTCGGCTATCGGCGGTCAAATGTTTGGAACCTCGGCTGTCGGGTTTCGGCAGTCAAAAATAAGAAGCTCAGTGCCGATGGCTGATTGCCGAAGGCCAAAATATAATTTTATCATAAACTTTAATTTTTAGAAATATGTATCCACCACAATTAGTGGCTCCAATGAAAGCTGAACTGGTTAATGTTGGTTTTCAGGATTTGACAACGGCTGAGGAAGTTGACAATTTTATGCAAACTACAAAAGGAACGGCTTTGGTCGTGATCAATTCGGTGTGCGGATGTGCAGCAGGCGCAGCCCGTCCGGGTGTAACCGCCGCGTTGTCACGCAGCGAGATCAAGCCTGACCATTTGGCAACCGTTTTTGCGGGGGCAGATGTAGAAGCAACTGCTAAAATGCGCGAATATACATTGCCATATCCGCCGTCGTCACCGGCGGTAGCGCTTTTCAAGGATGGTGAGCTGATCCACTTTGTAGAGCGTCATCACATTGAAGGCCGTTCGGCTGAGATGATTGCACAACATTTGCAAATGGCATTTGAAGAGTTCTGTGCAGAAGAAGCATAGTCTTGTCAAATGTTAATGAATATGCGGCTACTTTCGATTAAATTGGAAAGTAGCCGTCTCTTTTTGAGATCTTATTTTTAGCCTGAGTTTTTATGCGTGGACATCGTTTTTCCAAATTTATACCAGCCGAACAAGGGCCAAACAGCAAATTTGAGCAATTGTTCGACATTTTCCAGCAGTTGCTGTTAATGACTTCCGGCGATGTTTCCGAAGCAATGTCATGGCTTAGTGAGCTCGACCGACAATATAATTTGACCAATGACTCTTATGGCATCGGCGATTTCTTCGATGACCTTAAAAAGAAAGGTTATATCACGGAAGAAAAGCAGGATGGTGAGAGTAAGATCATCATGACGCCAAAAGCCGAAAAAAGCATCCGGAAAAGTGCTTTGGATGAAATTTTTGGTAAGCTAAAACGCTCGAAAACAGGCGGAAACCATCATACACCGCACATGGGCGTAGGGGATGAACTGAGTAGCGACATCCGCCAGTTCCAGTTTGGCGACACGCTGGACCAGATCGCGATGACGGAATCCATCAAAAATGCGCAGGTTAACCACGGCATTGGTGATTTTATGCTGATGGAAAATGATCTGGAAGTAGTTGAGCGTGAGCAAAAAACTACAACAGCAACCGTCGTAATGATCGATATCAGTCACTCCATGATTTTATATGGAGAAGATCGCATTACGCCTGCTAAAAAAGTGGCGCTTGCATTGGCTGAACTCATCAGAAGCAAATATCCCAAAGACTCGCTGGACATTATCGTGTTCGGAAATGATGCCTGGCAGATCCAGATTAAAGATTTGCCCTATCTTGAAGTTGGACCTTATCACACCAATACTGTGGCAGGTTTGGAGCTTGCTATGGACATTCTGCGACGTAAAAAAACACGGAATAAGCAGATTTTTATGATCACGGACGGAAAGCCGACCTGCCTGAAAGAAGGAATTCGCTATTATAAGAACAGCTTCGGCCTGGACCGCAAGATCATCAATAAAACGCTGACGTTAGCCGCACAATGCAGAAGGCTGGACATTCCCGTGACAACATTCATGATCGCAACGGACCCTTATCTGAAACAATTCGTGCAAAATTTCACGCAGGTCAATAACGGCCGCGCTTATTATAGCAATCTGCAAGGACTGGGCGGATTTGTACTGGAAGATTTTCAGCGTAACCGCAGGAAAAACGTCAAGTAACACTTACTTTTTGCCAGCAGAAATCATGTTGGCAAAAAGTCTGTATGCTCCTGTGACGCCTGCCGGCAGCTCGCGGAAAAAGGATAGACCTGTGTAAATGTAATGTCCTTTGCCATATTGGGCGTAAAGCACGCCGCCCTCTTTCAAAGTTTCATCCTTGTCATTCGCTGAAAAGACTGCCTGGTAATTCGTTTTATCCCAGGTTTGCGCAAAATACAAGCCACGTTCCTGGATCCAGCCATCGAAATCTTTTTGCGTGATCTTGTTAGGATAGTTCAGTAATGGATGTTCAGGCAGCAAAAAGCGCATTTCCGCATCTTCTTCTGCAACCCGGTCCCTGCCGAGCTCAATGTCGTAAGGGCCGATCTGCTTTACCTTTTGTCCGCTTGGAATGGTGTATTGCACAACCATTGTCCCTCCGTTTTTGACATAATCCATCAGTTTGGGCTGATAATTGGCAAGATAATTCTCTGTGTTATAGGCTCGAACACCCACCACGATGGCGTCATAAATCGAAAGATCCTTCGCCAGACCTGCTTCATTGAGCATGGTAACCTGGCAATCCATTTGCCGCAAAGCTGTGGGGACGTCGTCACCCGCTCCTGCAATGTAGCCGATATTTTTGACGGTCGTTTTGACATCAATTTTCGCAAGTTTCGCTTCTGATGTCGGAAAAATGGTTTGACTCGGAATGTGCTGATAAGCAATGGTTTTGATGGATTTGTCAAATATTTGCCCATCCACGGTGGCTATTGCTCTCAATTTAACTTCCTGGTTATTAGCTGGCGGTGTAATGATGAATGAAAAATATTGCTGCTGATATTTACCCTTCAAATCAAACTCTGCCGAAGTGGGAACGGATTTCCAGCCCGCGGGAATTTCCGGCTTAACGGATCCTTTAACATTACTGCGCTGTGCTTCCACGACGATAGTAATCGTTTTCGGCTCCAATGATGGAAATATGAAGACGGGCTCGGTAATGGTTGTCGTTACCGCTGGGCGGATCTCAAAAGGCCTGTAAATTTCGCCTTCCGCCGGATCAGTGCTTTTATAGAACCAAGGTCGGGAAAAGGCAAATTGCTGTCCGCCGATCTCAAAAACAAACCTGGTCACGGTTTCGGGCCGGTTTTCGGGAAACCCGATGTCCTGCTGATTGTCAATTTGGAACAAACCCTTATCAATCGGTTTTTCCAGCCAATAGGGTTGGGTAACTTTTAATTTTGAAGGCAAAATGGGATTTATTGCAAAGGAATTTAGCTCGTTATCTTCCAGAGCCAGATTCAACGTGCTATCCTTTTCTTTTCCCGTCCATCGCAGCGAAACAAGCTTTACAGGATAATCAGATCTTTTAACAACAGAAATCTTAACGGACGCTGTGTCGCCGACAACCTGAGAAAAGTCATCCGGATTGGTTTCAAACCAAAGCCCTGCACATTGCAAAATCAGCTCTTTAACTTCTTCCTTTTTCGTCTTGATATAAATGTTGGCGGAATCAAGTTTATTCAATTCGGCATTGATTTTTAGAAGTTCTGCAACAGAGGCAGATGGTCTGTTTACAGAAAAGTTCTTGATCGCGGCCGTTACCATGGCCTGTATTTTCTCGCTCCCCTTCACGCGTTTCCAGGAAACATCAACGCCATCAAAAAGCCCTTTTTGAGCCGGTTCGCCCACTTTATGAAGGAAATAATCGATCCTTGCGCCACGCTGGGGTGAACTTCCAAAACCCTGGCTTTTGTGCTGGCTCCGGCTTTCCGCAGCGATTTCTGTATAAGATTTGCCCAGCACCGGATTATAGCCACCTATTGCAATGGATATGAATGGATTTTTCTCTTCCGTAGGTTGCTTGTTGGTAAATCCAGGCGTGTAGGTGTTCCAAACCAGCCTTTTCGCCTGCCACGGTTTCACAAACTTCAATTGATCGGGATAGGACTTTGGGTCGGCAGCGAGGCTGAAACCTTGCTCTGCCAGGAATGCAGAGGTTTGGTGATGACCGTGGCCAGCGCGCGGATCGGGCGGAAAGCGCGTAATGATCACATCGGGCTGGAACTTGCGGATCATCCAGATCACATCGCCCAAAACTTTGTCCTTATCCCAAAAATTCAAAGTTTCATCGCGCGTTTTGGAAAAACCAAAGTCATACGCTCTGGAAAAAAACTGTTGCGCGCCGTCAATGCGGCGGGCAGCCAGCAATTCCTGCGTACGAATGACGCCAATGTTATAACCTTGTTCCGCCCCGATCAGGTTTTGGCCGCCGTCTCCTCTTGTTAATGATAAATATCCTGTTCTAACCAGTTGATCCTTTGATAAATAAGAAAGCATTAATGTGTTCTCATCATCTGGATGCGCGGCAATGTAAAGCACCGAGCCAAGGACATTCAGTTTCTTCATGTTCTGAAAAATTTCACTGGATGACAGGGAAGGAACTTGCGCGGAAAGTTGAAGGCTGATAAGCAGAAAGAGGGCGGTAAGCAATCGGGGCATATAGGGATAGGTTTTTATTTTCTAAATCAGACGGTCCAGGCAAGTAAATAGTCGTCAAATGCATCGTGCTGCACCTGAACAGACATGTTTACATTTTCCTTTTGAATGGAAACCTCAATTATTCCATTTTGGTTGCTCTTAAAAGGATTTGTAATGATATGTTTTTTCAAATCCATATCCGCGTCGCCTGCAAATTTAAAAACGGCTTCCTTTGCACACCAAATCAGATGCAGTAAAACATTATCATCCAGATCCGCCCAATGTTGTTCAGCTTCATTGAGAAAGTAATCGGAGCCTTTTGTAATAGACGGCTTCATTTGCTGTAAATCCACACCAACCGGCTCGCTATCATGCACATATACGCACACATAATCACCTGAATGCGACATTGAAAGCTGTTTGGAACTTCCTTTAATATGCGGTTTGCGATTTTTATCATAGCTGATGATGGGCAGAGACTGCGCCATTTCCTGTAACAAAACCCTGCAAGCCAGCCATTCCTGCTTTCGCTTATCAGTCTTTTTTTCTTCCAGCGGCAGCCATTCTGTGGCGGGTAGCTTAACCATTTCTTTCAAATCCTGCCAACTTTCCGACATATGCCACAACCCTAATGTTGCATCATCCGAAATGCTTTTTATATAACAGATAGGCATTTATTATTAATTTTGATATTCAACCGGGCATAACAACTGCTTTGCCCGTCTCTCCAGCATATGTGGCCTAAAAATAAAATAACGAGGAACGTCCTGAAAACTTTTGGCATTTTCATGCTCACTATTGGCGTTCTTTTCGGGCTCTTTATATGGCGCATCCGTGTTCCTGCACCCAGGCTTGAAAGTACAAAAACTACGGAAAGTTACAAGCGCGTCCAAGTGGGCGAAGACCATTATACGGTGGGAAATTGCTGGTTAAAAAAGAATAAGCAGGGAATTTGGGAAATGTACCTCGAAGGAAAACCCTATGAGCGCGGGCTGATTTACGGCATTCTTGCCAAGGAATTAATGGAAAAGCAGGAAGTCCATTTCGTGAATCAGATCAGGGAAATGATCCCGAGCAGCTTATTTTTGCAAGTTTTGAAAGGCTTTGTTGGCTGGTTTAACCGTGACATTTATAAATACATTCCCGAGGAAAATCAGCAGGAAATTTATGGCGTTTCGCAGTCTTTTTCTGAGCAATTTAATTACATCGGGCCCAAATATTACCGCATTCTCAACTATCACGCGGCGCACGACATTGGCCATGCACTCACGGACCTGAACATGGTTGGCTGTACGTCTTTTGCGGTTAATCACGCATTGACGAAGGACTCAACATTGCTGATCGCCAGAAACTTTGACTTTTACATGGGCGACGCCTTTGCAGAAGACAAGCTCATCGTTTTCATGAAACCGGATAAGGGCTACAAATTTGCATCCTACGCCTGGGCAGGCCTCACGGGCGTGGTTTCGGGCATGAATGAGAAAGGCATAACCGTTACATTAAACGCCTCAAAGTCAGACATTCCGTTTGCGGCGAAGGAACCGATTTCCATTTTAGCTAGGGAGATTTTACAATATGCCGGCACGATTGAAGAAGCCACAAAAATCGCCCGGAGAAGCGAAACCTTTGTCTCCGAATCACTACTGATCGGTTCGGCGGCGGATGATCAGGCTGCGATCATTGAGAAATCGCCTCAGAAGATGGACGTTTTTGAGTCCGGCAAAGATTACCTGGTTTGTGCCAATCATTATCAGGGCCAGTCATTCGTGGAAGATTCGGTGAACATGAATAACATCAAGGATACGGATTCCAAGTCGCGTTTTGATCGTATGAACCAGCTGATGAACCGGTCTTATCCGATGGATGTGAACAAAGCAGCCGAAATTTTACGCGATCAAAAGGCTGTTAATGACAAATTTGTGGGTTATGGCAATTCAAAAACGCTGAATCAGCTCATTGCACACCACGGCATTCTTTTCAAGCCCGAAAAAAGGGAAATGTGGATTTCGACGCCGCCTTATCAGCTCGGAGAATTTATTTACTATAATTTGAATGACGTTTTTTCCCGCAACGGAACATTCCAGCCCGTCGACTCGCTCAAAATCCGCTCCGATCCATTCCTTGCTTCCAATGATTACAAAAAGTTTGAAGCATTTAAGGCTACCAAACAGAAAATCAGCAAGCATGTAATGCTCGGCGTTCCTTTTGAGCTTTCGCGCGAAGAAGAAATCGCATTTGTCACCAACAATCCCGAGAGCTATCTCACCTATCAGTTTTTAGGAGATTATTTTAAAAAGAATAAGAACTTCAAAAAAGCGGTCAGCTATTACCGGGAGGCACTAAAACGCGATGTTGCCTCGCTGAACGAGCGAAATGTGATCAAAGACAAAATTGCGGAAAGTCAAAAGTCTCTCTGATTTTTAGTTATAAACCCGATTCTCAATGACCTTAAATATGATCCGTGAAACGCAGGAGCAAAAGTTAAAACACTTGCTGGCTTATGTTTCGGCACACTCCCCTTATTATCAGAAAATGTTCCGAAAGTATGGCGTGGATGTTGACAGCATTGTTTCCATCGCTGATCTCGAAAAGTTGCCTTTCACCACAAAAGATGACCTGGCAGCTGCAAATGATGATTTTTTGTGTGTGCCAAAAAGCAGGATCGCGGATTATGTAACAACCTCGGGCACATTAAGTGATCCGGTGGCATTTTATCTCACGGATTCGGACATTGAAAGGCTTGCGGACAATGAATCTGAATCTTTTCGTTGTGCGGATGGCTCGGAGCTTGACATTTATCAGCTGATGACGACCATTGACAAACGTTTCATGGCAGGATTGGCTTACTGGATGGGCGCCAGGAAATTGGGCGCTGGGATGATCCGGGTTGGCCCAGGTGCCCCGTTTCTGCAATGGGAGTCCATCCAGCGTTTTTCACCCACTGTTATCATTGCCATTCCCTCATTTATCCCAAGGTTGATCGATTATGCGATTGCTAATGGGATTGATTTCGCCTCTTCCAGCATCAAGTCGGTGATCTGCATCGGTGAGCCCATCCGCAATCCTGATTTTACATATAATGAACTCGGCAAAAGGATCACTTCGCAATGGGACGTAAAGCTTTATTCCACTTATGCTTCCACCGAAATGGGGGCGGCCTTCACGGAATGCAGTCAAGGCAAAGGCGGGCATTTGAACGAAGATCTTTTGATCCTGGAAGTGGTTGACGAGCAGGACCGCGTTGTGAAGGAAGGCGGGCTTGGTGAAATCGTGATTTCCACATTGGGCGTAGAAGGGATGCCGCTGCTGCGTTACCGGACAGGCGATTTATGCCACATGCATTACGAACCTTGCGCCTGCGGACGCAAAAGTCCGCGCGTTGGACCGGTGGTGGGCAGGAAGCAGCAAATGATTAAATTCAAAGGGACTACAATCTTCCCCCCAGCCATTTTCGACGTGCTGGATATGGTGCAGGAAATTGAGCTTTATCAGGTTGTCGTGTCCAAAAATGAGTTCGGAAATGATGACATTATGATCCAGTTTTCTGATCATTTGGACACACCCGTTTTCAGGGAAAAGCTGCATTCGTTATTCAAGTCCCGGCTTCGCGTAACGCCATCTTTTGCATTTATCGCCGCTCACGAACTCAACCTCAGAATATACAAACAGGAGAAACGCAAACCTGAAAAATTGATCTATATTTGAAGCCTCTATTACCATAAAAAATAAAAATTACTAACATGAAAAAGTTTATTTGCGCAGCTGTAATTGCTGTCGCTGCGGTCGGAACAAGTGATTCATTTGCACAAAGAGTTGATCTGAGAAGCGGAGAGGTGGCCGTATTGTCAGGTCAGAAAACCGTGAACATTGAATACGATTATTCCGAATTCGGAGTCGGAAAATTTGCGACTGAGAAAGAATATTTGGACAAAAAATCAGCTGAATACAATGCCAAGGAAGCCGGGAAAGGCGACACCTGGAAAAAGGCCTGGGTTGAGGATCGCAAAAACCGTTTTGAGCCGAAATTTGAGGAGCTGTTCAACAAAGGGATGGCAGAAAAGGGCTTACAAGCCGTTCAGTCCCGGCCGGATGCAACTTACACATTGATCGTTCGCACCAAGTTTGTAGAGCCCGGTTTCAATGTAGGCGTAATGCGCAAGAATGCTTATGTGGATTACGAAGTTGACCTGGTGGAATCTGCTAACAAAGCAACAAAGGTCGCCCAACTGAATCTGCGTAATGTCCCTGGCGGGCAGTTCGGTGGTTTTGACTTCGATACGGGCGTCAGAATCGCTGAATCCTATGCAAAAGCCGGAAAGTCCCTTGCTGCATTTTTGGATAAAAAGCTTTAATAACAATCCATTATCATAATTCTAAACGTTCTCTTGTTATGAAAAAGTTGTTACTTCTTGCATTTGTTCTTTTGAATGCCGGGTTTGCATCTGCTGAAAATTCAATGGCAGATCTTTTCAACGGCAAAGCAAAACTTACGTTTCTGGGCCTTGATTTCACACAGGCAAAATATGTTGGCAGAATAGGTTTTACCGATCCGAACGCTATCCAGAACCAGCATATGGTGAGCTGGAACAACCTGATCGAAATGGAGCCGAAGAAGTTCTCACTCCAGAAAGCCTTCAATTTAAAAGATGATCAGTATGCTTCGAAAGTGGAGGATATGATCAAACTTAATAAATCAGCCAATGTTGCAGATAACATTACCGAAACAGAAGCTGTACTGACGGAAGATCAGGTTAGAAAATCTGTTTCAAAATATTCATTAAGTGAAAAAGAGGGCATTGGTGTCGTTTATGTCGTCGAAAGCCTGAGCAAGACCGCTGAGAAGATGACGGTGTGGGTTACTTTTATTGATCTTAGCACCAAAAAAGTCCTTTATACCGAGAAAGTGGAGGGAAAAGCAGGCGGTTTCGGCTTCCGGAATTACTGGGCTGGTGGCGTATACAAGATCAATGAAGCGATTGACTCCAGATTTTACAAAAAATGGAGTAAAACCTACAAGGTTTCATAATCAAATAGAATTCCCTATTTTTAAAAGTTGGTTCATTACCGATACCATAGCATATTTTTTGTAAGCTGTGATTTGTTCGCCATTTTGGAGGACGCTTCACAGCTTACTGTTTAACTGATAACCCAATCTTGTGCGGATTTTATCTCTCATTTTCTCGGTCCTGATCACCTTATCATTATCTGGTTGCGGTAAAATGCTGTATCGGTCGGCCGAGAAGGCATTTAATAAAGGCATAAAGGAGTCACCGTATGATGCGGTTATCGTTCCGGGATTCCCCCACAACGGCAAAAATTGGGACATGGTTTTACAGATGCGCATCCACTGGGCACATTATCTTTATACAAAAGGCTATACCAAAAATATCATTTTTTCAGGCTCTGCCGTTGCCACACCATTTGTGGAAAGCAAGGTGATGGCCAGTTATGCGCACGCTCTGGGCGTCCCGCTGGAAAATATCTTTACAGAGGAAAAAGCAGAACATAGTACGGAAAACGTTTACTATTCTTACCGTCTTGGAAAAGACCTCGGTTTTACAAAACTTGCACTCGCCACGGATCCGATCCAAACCAGTTACATGCGCAGGTTCATCAAACGCTTCGAGCTGCCGATCGGACTTCTGCCCACGGTGATCGACACATTAAAGGTCATGAACCTGTATGAACCGAAGGTTGACCTGAAAACAGCAACACGCGAAGGATTTGTAAAGCTTTCCGACAGGGAAAATTTCTTCGAGCGGTTTAGAGGCACCATGGGAAAATATATTATATGGCATGAAGAGGATCTCAAAAAGAAAAAACACAGACGGAAGTTCAAGGACAGAATAATACCCGCCCCAGCGGCAAAAAATGAACCATAAAAGCGTGTAATGAAAAAAGAATTGTCGGCAATAGACGCCAAGTATGAAGCACAAAAAATAGCATTTGGTCCCATGTATTTTCAGGCGGTCGTGGCGCTTAAGGAACTGGGTATCTTGCAGTTTATCGGCAACAATCGGAAAGGTGTCGGCGTGGAGACGATTATTGAAAAAACCGGCGTTTCGGAATACGGCGTAACATTATTGCTTGAAGCCGCAGAAGTGATCGGGGTTGTCGAGATTGAGGACGGAATCATAAGAATCAGTAAGGTCGGTTTCTTTCTTTTAAAGGATGAAATGACGCGCGTTAACCTCAATTTCATGCATGATGTTTGCTATCTCGGCGCTAAAAACATGACGGAAAGCATAAGGAACGGAAAGCCGGAAGGTTTGAAAGTCCTGGGCGACTGGCCGACCATTTACGAAGGCCTCTCCATCCTGCCCGAACCAGCGAAGACTTCCTGGTTTGAATTTGATCATTACTATTCGGACAATGCATTTCCCGAAGCTTTGAAGATTGTGTTCAGGAAAAAACCCGGAATGATCTTTGACGTGGGCGGCAACACGGGCAAATGGTCGTTTGCATGCTGTAAGCATGATCCTGATGTTCGTATAAAGATCCTCGATCTGCCCGTTCAGCTCAAAGTTGCAAAAGCCAATGCAGCCGAACGGAATTTACTAGACCGCATTGATTTCCACGCGATTGACCTGCTTGATCGCTCACAGAAGATTCCGCAAGGCGCTGATGTGATCTGGATGAGCCAGTTTCTAGATTGCTTTTCAAAAGAGCAGATTATTCAAATTCTTGAAAACGCTTGCGCAGCATCTTCTGAGAACACTACGCTCTACATTCTGGAACCATTTTTTGATAACCAGAATTTTCCTGCAGCACATCATAGCCTGGTGGCTACATCGCTCTATTTTACGATCATGGCTAACGGGAACAGCAAAATGTATCGCATTGAAGTCATGAAAGGCCTTGCCCGTGAGGCAGGGTTCGAAATCGTAGAAACCTATCCGTTGATCGGTGACAGCTATCATACCATTCTGGAATGCAGGAAACGGGCTTAGGAACATCCGTGCCGTATCATTTGTTTTACTCATTGGTATACAAATAGTTAGATGAAAATATTGCTTATCGTTTTGATCTGTCTGACTTCCTTAACTGCTTTTCGTTTTTTGCAGACAGACAAACAGGCTTTTTACAAAGCATTATCGAGTGGCGAGGAAGCTGCTATTGATCAGAAACTGGCTGATCTGGCAAAGGAAAAGCAATCGTCGCGTATCAATGCATATACTGGCGCATTGACGATGAAAAAAGCCGGGTTCGTGAAAGGTGTGAAAGGAAAAGTGAAAATCTTCAAAAAAGGCGCGCATTTGCTGGAAGAAGAAATAACAAACAACCCGGCAAATACGGAATACAGGTTTTTGAGACTGACCGTTCAGGAGCACGCGCCGGGAATTTTGAAATACAACAAACAGCTTGACGAAGACAAGCAGGCCGTAATTTCCGGTTACAACAAATTGGACAGTGATATGAAGGCAATTGTTTCCAATTATGCGAAGAATTCCAAGGTTTTGCGTGCGGCGGATTTAAAGTGAGATTTTAAGTAAAAAGGATTGTTGATAAATGGGAAAAATACTAGTCGTTAACTACTCACAAACCGGACAGTTGAATGAAATCATCGACCAGTTTTTATCTCCTTTCGATCCCGCAAGCATAGAACGGCACCAGATTCATCCGGCCACGCCATTTGTTTTTCCATGGACAACCGAGGAATTTTTTGATAAAATGCCTGAATGCGTTCAGGAGGACATTATCCCGCTGAAACCAATCCATTTTTCTGCCCTGCAATACGATCTGATTGTGTTGGGATACCAGCCCTGGTTTTTATCTCCTTCACCACCTATAACATCCTTGCTTAAAGATCCGGCTTTCCAGTCCATCATGCGCGGCACGCCAGTCGTAACTATTATTGGCGGGAGAAATATGTGGCTTAATTCGCAGGAAAGTGTCAAAAATTTGATCAAAAACGCTGGCGGTAAGCTCGTAGGCAACATTCCGCTGATGGATAGGACCTCCAATCTGATCAGCGCTTTCACGATTTTACATTGGATGCTAACCGGTCGAAAAGATAGCAAATGGAATATTTTCCCCTTGCCCGGCGTTAGTGACCAGGATATCAGGAGCGCATCGAAATTCGGCGCTATTGTAAACACCGCAGCGGGGAAATCAGATTATCGCAATTTACAAGAGGATATTTTATCAACAGGCTTGATTACAATTCCAACGGACATTCTGTTTATTGAGCAGCGCGCCAAGAAGCTTTTCAGGATCTGGGCAAACCTCATTAAGTCAAAAGGAACGACGCCTGCCAAGCGAAAAAGACTGGTCGGATTTTTTAAATATTATCTGCTGATCGCTTTGTTTGTGGTCGCTCCGGTGATCCTTTTCGTATATAATTTGCTGATCGTGCCTTTTAGCGGAAATGCGATTAAGAAGAAAAAAGAATACTTTTGTGGTGTAGAAATTAAATAATAATGTCAGACGCATATATTACCAGAATTGCCAAGTTTTTGCCGAATGAGCCCGTTTCCAATGATGAAATGGAAGCGTATTTAGGTTATATTAATGGAAAACCATCGAAATCAAAAGCACTTGTTTTACGCAATAACGGCATAAAAAACAGATACTATGCGCTGCAAAAAGACGGCACAGCCACGCACACCAATGCGGAAATGGCGGCGCTGGCGGTTACGGGTCTTTTTAAAAAAAATACATCAGAAATAAAGGACGTAGATTTGTTAAGCTGCGCTACATCGAGTCCGGATCAGCTCATGCCTTCGCATGGTTCCATGGTGCATGGTTATTTGAAAGATACGGGGCCTATTGAAGTGGTTTCGCCGTCCGGCGTTTGCTGCGCGGGCATGCACGCATTCAAATATGCATATATGTCTGTAAAGCTGGGCGAAAAGCAAAAGGCCGTTGCCTGTGCTTCGGAAAGACTTTCTCCCGTTTTGCGTTCCGATCAGTTTGAAGATGAAGTGCAACAACTTCTGAAATTGGAAAAGAATCCATATCTGGCATTTGAAAAAGACTTTTTGAGATGGATGCTGTCCGATGGTGCCGGTGCTTTTCTTGTTGAATCTGCGCCTAATCAATCCGGAATTTCATTAAAAATCGATTGGATTGAAGGCTGTTCTTACGCCAATGAGCAAGAGCCTTGCATGTATATGGGCGCAGATAAGCTGGAAGACGGCTCTTTGAAAAGCTATAAGGATTATAAAAGTGAGCAGGTTCAGGAACATTCTGTGTTCAGTATCAAGCAGGATGTGAAGCTTTTAGGAGAAAAAATTGTTAAATTGGGTTTTGCCAAACTCAAAGAAATCCTGGACAAAAGACAAATAAGCATGGAGGAGGTGAGCTACTTTCTTCCCCATTTGTCAAGCTATTTCTTTGAGGGTAAAATCGAGGATTTTTGTAATGAGAACGGCATGCCGATTTCTAAGGAAAAGTGGTATACCAATCTGGTTACGAAGGGAAATGTTGGCGCCGCATCCATATATATGATGCTTGAAGAGGTGTTTTACAGCGGCGCATTAAAAAAAGGGGAGAAGATCCTTCTTGCAGTGCCCGAAAGCTCACGTTTTTCCTATATGTTCTGTATGTTGACCGTTTGTTGACAAAGCCTGATATGAAAAAAGAAGACCTTCCACAAGACCCCGGGGCGCTGGACAAGTTTACCAGGGAAGTATGTTACGTCAAAAATGAAGACGGCAAGTATGAAACCGCACTAAGCAGGGGTTGGGAGGTTAAGAAACAGGCTTTGGACAGTGCCTGGGACGACGTGAATGAGCGGATTGAAGATGCCAGAAAGGCAGTCGCAAACGGAGAGAAAAGTCCTGTTCATTATTTTATGGAACTCAGGTTAATGGATCTGCCGGTTCTCTCAGGTTACACCGGGTTTTTTCCTTTTTTTATCAAAAGGCATTTGAAACCGTCTGTTTTCAAAGGGTTAAGTGATCGCAAGCTGGAAAAATACGCGCGTGCATTTGACGTTACATTGCATGAATTAAAAAATTTTAAAGGTTGATCCAGTGAATATTGATAGCCAAACGGATGAGTTTCGCCACGTTCAAACGGCGCATTGTGAGAATGGGGTCACTACGGCATTACTACGCTATCACGGTCTGGATTTTATGACCGAGCCCCTGGCTTTTGGTCTGGGTTCAGGACTTTTTTACATACAAATTCCTTTTTTAACAGTGAATAACGGTCCGGCCATCTCGTTCAGAACAATGCCCGGTGCCATTTTCAAACGGACTTGCAAGTCGCTGGGCGTGGAAGTGACCCGGAAAAAGTTTTCTAATGTTGCCGCTGCGGAAGCGTTTCTGGACCAGAAGGTGCGCGAAGGCGTTCCCGTTGGTTGCCAGGTCGGTGTATTTCACCTGACTTATTTTCCCAAAGAATATCGTTTCCATTTCAATGCGCATAACCTGATCGTTTTTGGCCAGGAGGACGATCATTACCAGATCAGCGATCCGGTGATGGAAGATGTTACAACATTATCCAAAGCCGACCTGAGTCGGGTACGCTTTGCACAAGGTCCGCTGGCTCCGAAAGGGCACATTTATTTCCCTGAAAGAGTCAAACCGGTTACGGACGATACGATCCGCAAGGGAATCGTAAAGGGAATCCGCCGGAATGTGCGCGATATGCTTAAAATTCCGGGAAATTTTGCCGGCGTTGATGGCATCAGGCATACGGCCGGGCACATTCGCAAATGGCGTGACAAGCTTGGACTAAAAAAAGCAAGTCTATATTTAGGCCAGATTGTGCGGATGCAGGAGGAAATCGGCACGGGAGGAGGCGGTTTTCGTTTCCTGTATGGCGCATTTCTGGAAGAAGCATCCGCTTACATGCAGGATGACCGCTTATCAGTAGTCTCTGAAGAT
The DNA here is from genome assembly GCF_022869785.1 of Dyadobacter chenwenxiniae. Classification (NCBI taxonomy): domain Bacteria; kingdom Pseudomonadati; phylum Bacteroidota; class Cytophagia; order Cytophagales; family Spirosomataceae; genus Dyadobacter; species Dyadobacter chenwenxiniae. The sequence continues at coordinate 7,164,340 of NZ_CP094997.1, forward strand.
TTTACCAAAGCCGGAGATATGTGGCGCGCGAGTGCGATCAAAATGGCAGGCGTTTACAAAGGACGACTGACCGAACAAAAGGATTTTGATGAAATAGCCGATATGCTGATCGATATCAGGGCCGTAGAAAAAGAAGCGTTTCAAAAACTGTCACGCCTGAATCTTGGCAATTGAGTACAACGATATGACCGAATCGGTTTGCATTGAAATTCAACACGTTTCTAAAAAATACAAATCTGCGCAGGAAAACAGCCTCACTGATGTCTCTCTGAACATTGCCGCATCTGATATTTTTGGTCTGCTAGGGCCGAATGGTGCAGGCAAAACGACCTTGATTTCTATTCTCTGCGGCATAATCCCGCCGTCTTCCGGGACCATTCATTTTTACCACGAGAATCATCCCATTTCCGGGCAGCAGCGAAAAAGCCGCGTAGGCTTCGTCCCGCAGGAATATGCATTTTATCAGGAGCTTTCTCCGCGCCAGAATCTGGATTATTTCGGGGCGATGTACAATCTGGCTAAGCCGAAACTCGAAGCACGCCGTGAGCATTTGCTGGACATTTTAGGGTTAAGCAAGTTTGCCGATAAAAAAGTGGGGTCGTTTTCGGGTGGCATGAAGCGGCGGGTTAACCTGGCCATCGGCATTATCCACGAGCCCGACATTTTGTTTCTCGACGAGCCCACTGTCGGGGTCGATGTGCAGAGCCGTAATGCTATAATCCGCTATTTACGCGAAATTAATGACACCGGCACCACCATCATTTACACTTCGCATCACATGTCCGAAGCAGAGGAATTCTGCAAAAACATTGCGCTCGTTGATCATGGGAGGGTTATTGCTAAGGGAGATCTTGCCGCCCTTAGACGGGAGCACGAGGTTTCCAGTCTGCAATCTTTATTTATCAAACTGACGGGGGAGGAGTACAGGGATTAGTATGTTCAAGGTTTTCTCATCATTGCGCAAAGAATATTTGCTCCTTATTAATGATAAGGTGGGCCTGTCTTTGATGTTTTTAATGCCGCTTTTACTGGTTTTTATTATCACAATCATTCAGGATAGCGCATATAAAATGGTGAATGAGAACCGGATCCCGCTGCTCGTCGTAAATCACGATGCCGGTGAAGAAGGTGGTAAGCTCGTATCGCTGCTGACAAAATCCGGGCTTTTTAAAATCGATTCGCAAGATGCCGTTCCCGAAAAATCACTTAAATCTGAGCTGTTGTCAAGGGGGAAATTAATTGGGTTGTATATTCCCAAAACATTTACTGCAGGGCTGGAAAGCAATGCAAATGATGTAAGTAACATCCTTATGCACGATCTTGGGCTGGAACGGGATTCTGTAAGTTCAGAAAAAGTCTCCATGCCGACGCTATCCTTTTACAATGATCCCGTTTTACAGGAAAATTACAGTTATTCCGTCATGGGCATCATCCAGTCCTACATGAGTGTGATCGAGAATTCGCTTATGATCGACAAAATGTACAACACAATGGATCTAGGTGGACAGTCGCAAAAGTTGAAGGATAAAATGATCTCAAACCGCGTAAAGATCAATCAGATCGTGGCCAGTAATAACAACTCCACCGCAATTCCTAACTCCACACAGCATAATGTCCCTGCCTGGACCATTTTTGCTATGTTTTTTATGGTTGTGTCACTGGGAAGCAATATTGTGAAAGAGCGGGTGAACGGCAGTTTTCTGCGATTGAAAACCATGCCCACGACATTCATGCTCGTTATGTTCAGTAAAATGGCGATTTACGTGATCGTTGCGGTTTTGCAGGTGGCGCTCACTTTTTCAATGGGCATCTGGATCCTGCCCGAGCTGGGTTTGCCCAAACTTACAATTCCATCCAGTCTTTTTGCGTTCGGATCTGTAATTCTGATCAGCAGTATGGCCGCCGTGAGTTACGCTCTGATGATCGGCGCGTATGCCCGAACGGAACAACAGGCCAATGGTTTCGGCGCCATTTCTATCATTATCTTTGGTGCAATCGGCGGGATTCTGGTGCCAACATTCGTTATGCCCGGCTTCATGCAGTTTGCGAGCAACTTTTCGCCGTTACACTGGTGCCTGGAAGGGTTTTACATTCTTTTCCTCAAAGGCGGCAGCTGGCAGGAGCTGAAAAATGTCTTCGCATTCCTGGGGATATTTATCCTGATTTGCCAACTTGGAACATATTTTAAGCTAAGGATGGAAAGAATTATTTAAGTTTGAATTCAGAAAAATATTTAACCTACCCGCTTAATTCTTCTGGCACCTCAATTCTAAAAGCAAGATCATAGGCGATCAACATTAATCATGGACATAGAAAGTTTAAAACCCATTATCAAAAGTCAGATAGTCCAATATTTGAATTTGTTAGACATTAACCCTCAGGACATTAAGGACGACGAGCCACTTTTTGGCGGTGACCTTGGATTGGACTCGATCGATTCACTGGAGCTGGTTGTGCTTCTTGAAAGAGAGTACGGCATTAAAATAACCAATCCCGCAGAAGGAAGAAAAATCCTCGTCGATGTGAACCATATGGCTGAATATATTTTAGCAAATACTAAAACTGCCTGAAAATGAAACGGGTGCTGGTGACCGGGATGGGCATAATTTCTGCCATTGGTGAAAACCTTTCGGAAAACCATGCCAGTTTACGTCAGGGGAAAACCGGCATTGCCCGGGCTGCTCATTTCGACTCCCGTTATGCTGCCCTGCTGCCATTTGGCGAGTGTGCATGCAGCAATGAACGTCTGAAAGAGTTGTTGAATTTGGAAGATAGCGCAGGCTACACGCGAACCGATCTGCTTGCTGATAAAGCATTTGCCGAAGCGATTAAAGATGCAGCGCTGTCGCCGAACCAAATCTCTTCATTCGACACCGCATTTATTTCCGCAACAACCGTTGGCGGAATGTGCCTCACAGACCAGCTTTACCAAGACGCTAATTTAAAGACGAGCGGTTCGCCATATCTGGAAGCATACAGCTGCGCAGCCCACACCATCAGATTGGTAGAAAATTACAAGATCAAAGGCTTTTCTGACACCATTAACACCGCTTGCTCTTCCTCCGCCAACGCAATTATGCTTGGCGCAAGGCTTATTGAGTCCGGACGTGCAAAACGTGCAATCGTAGGCGGCGTCGATAGTTTGGCCAAATACACGGTTAATGGCTTTAATTCTCTCAAAATTCTCTCTTCAGAAGCATGTAAGCCATTTGATGAAAATCGGGATGGGCTGAATTTGGGCGAAGCAGCGGCATATCTTGTATTGGAAGCTGAAGATGTGGTTGGAAATAAAAACGCTTACGCAGAAGTGGCAGGTTATGGCAATGCGAATGATGCGCATCATCCGTCCGCAATGTCAGAAGAGGCTACGGGTGCCATTCGCTCCATGCAGGAAGCTGTCGAATCGGCAGGAATCAGCTTCGATCGTATCGACTACGTCAATGCGCACGGGACAGGGACGCTTAATAATGATGAGGTCGAGCTTTTGGGAATGAGTCTGTTATTTGATGAAATCCCGCCTTTTAGCTCCACAAAATCCTACACGGGGCATACACTAGGCGCAGCGGGAGCAGTTGAAGCAGTTTTCAGCATTCTGAGCATTGTGCATGATGAGATCTTTGCCAGCTTACATGTTGAAACGCCCATGAGTTCACAAGGCGCAAGGGCTGCTTCTGTATTCTCGTCGGAGAAGAAATTGAGTTACGCACTTTCCAATTCGTTCGGTTTCGGCGGGAATTGTACTTCACTCGTTTTCAGAAGCATTCATTAATATTTGTCAGGATTCCATCAGTTCTTTCAAGATCTTTTGCGCGGCAATCGAAATAATGGTTCCGGGTCCGAAGATGCCCTTTACACCTGCATCATAAAGAAACTGGTAATCCTGGGCTGGAATTACGCCGCCGACAATGATCATAATGTCACCCCGACCGATGTTTTTCAACGCACTGATGAGTTCGGGAATGAGTGTTTTGTGTCCTGCCGCAAGGCTCGATGCGCCAATGACGTGCACATCATTTTCAGCCGCTTGCCGGGCTACTTCCTGGGGTGTTTGAAAAAGTGGACCAATGTCCACGTCGAAGCCGAGGTCTGCAAAGCTTGTTGCAATAACTTTCGCTCCGCGATCGTGTCCGTCCTGGCCCATTTTGGCAACCAATATTCTTGCCCTTCTGCCTTCCATTTCCGCAAATTGGTCTGACATTTCCAATGCTGCACGAAAGTTTTCATCATCCGAAGCTTCTGCCTGATAAACGCCTGAGACAGACCGAATGGTAGATTTATAACGCCCGAATTCCTTTTCCATCGCATCCGATATTTCTCCTAATGTAGCTCTTTCCCGTGCCGCCTCAATAGCCAGAGCCAGCAAATTGACAGCCATATCCTTACCGCCTTTCTGTTGACAGGCGGCTGTAATGGCATGCAACGCATTTGCAACCGCCTCAGAATCGCGCTCCTCCTTTATTTTCGTTAGAGATGCGATTTGTGACAAGCGAACTGCCTGATTGTCAATTTGAAGGATATCAAAGGTATCCTTACTTTCCGTTCTGAATTTATTGACACCCACAATAATATCTTTTCCCGAATCAATGCGTGCCTGCTTCCTGGCGGCGGCTTCCTCTATCCGCATTTTGGGAAGTCCGGTCTCAATGGCCTTGGTCATGCCACCAAGTTTTTCCACTTCCTCAATCAGTTGCCAGGCTTTTTCAGTCAGCTCTTTTGTCAGATATTCCACATAATAGGAGCCTCCCCAAGGGTCGATTGCCTTACAAAGATCGGTTTCATATTGGATAAAAAGTTGCGTATTCCGTGCAATACGGGCCGAAAAGTCGGTTGGCAGGGCCATGGCCTCGTCCAGCGAATTGGTATGCAGCGATTGTGTATGCCCCATCACGGCAGCCATGGCTTCAATGGTCGTTCGGGTTACATTGTTATACGGGTCCTGCTCAGTGAGGCTGTAACCGCTTGTCTGGCAATGCGTCCTTAATGCCAGTGATTTTTCGTTTTTGGGGCTAAATTGATTCACGATTTTCGACCAAAGCAACCTTCCCGCGCGCATTTTGGCAATTTCCATAAAATGGTTCATTCCGATGCCCCAGAAGAAAGAAAGCCTGGGCGCGAAGTCATCAATTCCGATGCCCGCCTCCAATCCCGTGCGAATGTATTCCAGGCCGTCTGCCAGCGTGTAGGCAAGCTCAATGTGCGCGGGTGCGCCAGCCTCGTGCATGTGGTAACCGCTGATGCTGATGGAGTTGAACCTGGGCATAAAACGCGAGGTGTAAGCAAAAATGTCGCCTACAATCCGCATGGAAGCTGCGGGTGGATAAATGTAAGTGTTCCGCACCATAAACTCTTTCAAAATATCATTCTGAATGGTTCCGGATAGCGTCTCAGGCGATACGCCCTGCTCTTCCGCAGCCACAATGAAGAATGCCAGAATGGGAATTACGGCGCCATTCATGGTCATCGAAACAGACATCTGATCCAGGGGAATCTGGTCAAAAAGCATCTTCATATCCTCCACCGAGTCAATCGCAACGCCTGCTTTTCCTACATCACCGGTTACGCGCGGGTGGTCAGAGTCGTATCCGCGGTGCGTGGCCAGGTCAAATGCAACAGAAAGCCCTTTCTGACCGGCAGCGAGGTTTCTTTTGTAAAATGCATTGGAATCAGCAGCCGTCGAAAAGCCCGCATATTGCCGGATGGTCCAGGGGCGCTCCAGATACATGCTGGCATAAGGCCCACGCACAAAGGGCGGATTTCCTGCACCAAATTCCAGATGTTCAGCTCCTGCCAGATCGTTTTGACTATAAAACGGTTTTAATTTTATCCCTTCCGAGGTGAGCACCGCTTTACCGGATTGTTCTTGCTGTGCATGGCTGGTTGTAATGCCCGTAATGTTCTTAAAATCCGGTTTCATGGCTTTATAGCGGTTAATGCGGATGCCTTAAAGCATTGCGACAGGTTTTTGTCTGTTAAGTACGGCGAACCCGCATGGTCATTTTTTTGATTAAAAATGCCTGTATCCGTATCCTCGCTATATTTATTGATACCGATCATCACCTTGCCTTCGCTCAAATCTTTAATCCTATGCGAAAGCGCTGCATTCAATTGATTTTGAATAAAACCGGTTTCAAAACATTTGACAAAACCGCCTTTTTCTTCCATTTCCAGAAACAATTCCCATGCTTTGTCTGCAATATCCAGCGACATTTTTTCAAGCATATAGGAGCCCGCCGCCGGATCTGCAACGTAAGCCAATGCGCTTTCATGAGAGAGGATGGATGACACATTGCGGGCAATGCGGTCCGAAAAGTCATTTTGTTCTTTTAATTGATGGTCATAAGGCATTACAGTCAAACCATTACAACCGCCCATCACCGCGCTCATGGCCTCGGACGAAGCACGGATCATATTTGTGTAAGGGGCAGCGTCAGCATTAAAGAATGTGGAGGTTTGCGCATGGATAAATGGCGTGCAAAGCTCGTGGGGTAACTGATATGCGTCGGCAATTTTCTTCAACAAAAAACGGAATGCTCTCAATTTTGCGATTTCCGCCAGGAAATCTGTTCCTATTGAAATGGAAAACAATACTCGATTAAAGGCAATGAGCGGGGAAATCTTTTGATCAGTCAGCAGATCTAAATAATTTACCGTGGCTGAAACCATCATTCCCAATTCCTGGACAAGCGTTGCGCCATTGTTATGAAACAGGTGTCCTTCTACCATATATGCACGAAACTCTCGCATATTCCGCGTCTGGTTTAGCACGGAAATCACCGCATTCAGGTTGTCGGCGAAGGATTTTCCAGTGCGCATCCAGTGAGCCACCGGGTCGAATGCGACGCCGCCTTTGAGATAATAACCTGCATTTTTAGAGATTTCCTTGAAAACGTCCCCCGCATTTTCACCGGTTCTAAAATAAATAGCAGTATCGCTAAGGCGAATTCCGTGGAGCAATTTCGGGAATTCACAGTGAATCAGGTCCGTATTTCCGAGGTCCAGCAAAATGACATCAGCGCCATTTGCCAACGCTTGCTTCATAGCAACATTGGTCTTTCGGGGATCTGTGAACTTCACCGAAGGAATGTTCTGCCAGCCAGGTATTTTCTTCTGGCAAGCCTGCATCGCTGCCATCGTTTCCGGATCTGTTTCCGATAGCGTCAGGTAGGGGGCCAAATGCAGATCGACCCCAATTCTCCAATCTGATAATGTTTTCAGCCTTCCTTTCAATTCTTTTTCAGCCTGTATTTGCCAGGCGTCCGGACCCGAAGGGCTGAAATCTGAAAATAAGCGGGCGGCCATTTTAAAGCGGATCAAGTGAAAACAAGCGTTTCTGCTGGTTAACAAAGCTACAAATTTGAAGTTACTTTTTCAGTCCCTGGCACAAAGCACCCCTCTTGCAGATCGAATACCGAAATTCTATCGATTTTA